>DAHXKX010000044.1 GCA_027366165.1 Actinomycetota bacterium | reverse complement strand
ACGCCTGGGAAAGATCCACCTGATGCCGCCTCTCGGATCGCTCGAGTCGCCAACATACCTGGGAATCACGTGTATGTGCGCATGCATCACCATCTGGCCAGCCGCACTCCCGTTGTTGATGCCGATGTTATATCCGTCAGGGCTGTAACTGTCCTCCAGGTGCTCCCTGACAGCCATTAGCAACTCATCGAGACCTTTTCTTATCTGCAGGGAGAGCCCAAAGTAGTCGGGGTTGTGTTCATCGGGAATGATCAGGCAATGCCCATTTGTGACAGGGTGGAGGTCGAAGATTGAAAATCCAAAGTCATTTTCAACAATGGCCTTTCTGCGGTCATATTGGCAGAACACACACTTGAGATCCTGATGCATTTCACTCTCACCGTCTCTCTACTACCTCTATTCTGCCCGATTTCGTGCAATATTGAAATAGGAAATTCTCGGGCCATTCACACACCCGTTCTCACGTTGGATTGGCTCACCCTGATGAGTACAATCTCTAGTGGACTTCATCAGTCACGGAGAACTTTTGGAACTGCATCAAATTTCGATTTCTGAACTTGCCGAGCTTCTGGTGACCAAAGAAGTCTCGGCCGCTGAGTGCGTAGCCTATTTCGGCAAACGCATAGAGCAGATCAATCCGGCGCTCAACTCCTTCGTTTCACTCGACCTCGACGCCGCCATGGAAAAGGCGCGGGCCGTAGACGGCTTGAGGGCGAATAATCGCAGAGTGGGCGTTCTCGGGGGAATACCTTTCGGGGTGAAAGATCTCGAAGACGCCGAAGGCTTTGTCACCTCCAGAGGCTCCATCCTCTTCGCCAACTCGCCCAAAGCCCGGAAAAACTCCTATATGGTTGACTGCTTTGTCCGTGAGGGTGCAATCCCGGTGGGCAAGACAAACACCCCGGAGTTCGGCTGGAAGTCGAATACAGACAACCCCGTCTTCGGGCCAACCAGGAATCCCTACGACTTCTCCCGTTCTCCCGGCGGATCCTCCGGCGGTTCGGCTTCCGCGATAGCCAGCGGTCAGGTTCCCTTCGCCACCGGCTCGGACGGTGGCGGCTCACTTAGAATTCCGGCAAGCGCCTGTGGAATATCAGCCATGAAAACCTCCCTCGGTAGAGTGCCGATGGTTTCCGACGTACCCGTCGGCTGGAGTGATCTATCCGTCCCCGGCCCGCTCGCCAGGACGATCCGAGACACCGCTCTGCTGTTGGACCTGGTTGCGATGCCCGATGGAAGGGACTTCAGATCTCAGGCCCGCAAGCTTGAACTCTGGCATCAAGAGCTTTCAGTGGAACAGCGTCAGGTGACAGCGGCGTTTTCGAGCGACCTTGGCTACGCTGCAATCGATCCCGAAATCGCCGAGGTGACTGAGGCAGCCATCACAATCCTTGAAAGCAACGGCGTTCAAATTAGAATTCTCGACTCTCTTTTCGCCAAAGACCCGCTGGATGAATTCTTTACCATGACCAACTCCTACTACGCCAAGACCCTTGGTCCGCTGGTCTCCGACCCCCGCTACCAAGAAGTCGATCCGGGGATAAGGAGTCAAGTCGAAAATGGATTGCGCACCAGCGCCACCGAGTTTCTAAGAGCATCCGACCTCAGTTTCTATATGAACCAGATCCTCTGGAGGCTCTTCCAGGAAGTCGATGTGCTGATTACCCCCACCACGGCAGGACTTCCCCCTCATGTGGGCGGACCTCAACTAATTGCCGGCGAAGAGGTAAGGGACTGGGTACAGCTCACCTACCCTTTCAACATGACGCGCTCTCCTGCCGCAACGGTCTGCTCCGGCATCGCCAAGTCCGGTATTCCGGTAGGGCTTCAGATCGTCGGGCCACACCTCGGAGATCTCCAGGTCCTATCCGCTGCACATCTCTTCGAGGGGCTGCTCGGAACCCACAGTCCTGAAATCTCCTAGGAGAACTGGCTCGAGTCAACCCTGGTGGCGGACTTGACCACCTTCGTCACCGCTCCGAGCAGACGGAGTTGTTCAATGGTGTTCGGCTTTGTCTCGATCAGTGCCGGACTGGCGAGGATGATGCTCATGACCTTGGCCCGGGAAATTGCCACGTTCAGCCTGTTGATGGAGAACAAGAAGTCGACACCCCTGCTTGAAGAGTCCCCGTCAGAGGCAGACAACGATACAATTACGAAGGGGGCCTCGCGGCCTTGAAACCTATCCACGGTCCCAACGCTTGCCAGACCTTCGAGAGCCATGGAAAGGGCATTAACCTGGGCATTGTAGGGCGCTACCACCATTATCTGGTCCGAAGTTACAGGCAGACAGTCCCCGTACTTGTTGATCCAGCTGCGTCTCAAAAGAAACTCCGCCACCGTTTTGGCAACTGTGACCTCCTGCATTGACCGGTAGGTGTTGCCCCGATGCTCGACAGGGATGTAGACCAGGCCATTCTTGGGCAATGGAGAATTGTCGACAAGCTCCAACCGCTCAAGGTCTCCCATGGATGACAACCTGGAGTCGTAAGAGATGGCCGAAACCACCTCGGTGAGATGGGGGTGCATACGATAGGTCTTTGGCAGGAACAGCCCAAAGTCATCGTCAACCACATCCTGATCTCCAACCAGATGCTCCAAAACCGAGCTGGCCGCGCCGGCGGGATGCGACCCCAACACGGGCTGGGACAACTGTTGGGGATCGCCTATGAAAACAAGGCTGCGGCAACTTGTCGAGAGGGCGACTGAGTTGGCGAGGGAAAACTGACCAGCCTCATCGATAAAACCGTAGTCGAAGCCTTTGGCTAGCTCCTCTCTCGCACCGTTCCAGATGGTACCGCCGACCACCAGTCCGCCTTCACGGCGCAGGTGCGACTCGATCTCGCCCGGTTTAATAAATGTGACTCCGTCCCGCTTTTTCGCCTTGGCTCCAGCAACCCTGATCAGCCTGTTTGCATCATTTATCATCGGCGCGGCGGCCTCGATAAAATTGTCCACGGCGGAATGGCTGAGTGCGGTGACGAACACCTTTTTACCCTGGTTCACCAGTTCGGTGACCACCTTCGCGCCTAAAAATGTTTTGCCTGCCCCTGGTGGACCCTGGATGACCAGATATGACCTGTCAAGCGCTTCGCAAGCCTTGATCGCGCGCTCCGTCAGATCACCTGGCACCAGCTGGTCAAGGCCCTTGACCAGCTGAGTTACCCCGCTGTGACTCCGGCCGTGATGCCAGAATCTTGGTTTGTTCGCCATCAGCAGTTCCACGCCCACGTCTGCCAGATTGGTCAGCTTGCCTGCATCGAGCAACCTGGCGGCAAACCTCTGTATCGCCCTGTCAATCACCGAAGAGGAGATGAAACTCCAGGCGACCAGGTTCTCCGGGTCACGGTCCCGAGGGTACTTCGAATCCCTTTTGATCTCGATCAAGCCGCGCCCAAAATCAATGCTATGGGTCTTTCCGACCGAAACCATTCCCCCGCCACGTTCGGGATCGCTCAATATTTCGCGCTCAAAATCAGGATCCAGGAGCTTCTCGTCGCCAATCTTGAAAGACTGGTGGTGATCAAAGCTGTAGGTTGCATAGCTGCTCCCATTTGCCTCGGTACGCTCGGATAGTTTGGAGAGTCCTCCTATGGAGCCAGGCTCGGCCAGAAAGTCCTGCCGCTCTCTTTCGGGGGAGATCAAATTGAAATATCGCCACCAGGTCGGCTTTTCCTCACGAGTATGAAAACCCACCAGGTCGCCACAGAGTTCAAATGCCCGCTTCTCCGAAGGACCCAGGGCCTGGTCCGCCCTGGCATACAGGGCAAGTTCGAGCCCCGCAAGTTCGAGCTCCCGGTCGCTCTGTTCGGGCTCCTCGGCGGACTCCCTCTCTTCACCCCTATATGGAAGCTCATTGAAAGAGGCCGTGATATCCTGCCTTATCGATAGGAGAAAGTCCCTAAGCATTCCCGTAGAACGAACGTCCATCTCGTTGTAGTGTTCGATCTC
>DAHXKX010000022.1 GCA_027366165.1 Actinomycetota bacterium | reverse complement strand
ACGTCGACCCAGCCTGTGAAGCGCTCTTCGAAATTCCAGGTGCTCTGACCGTGACGGAGAAGTATCAAACTTGCCATGTTCACAAAATAGTCCGAAAGTTCTGGTTGGGCCCAATTTTGTTGGATTAGTACCTAAAACATAGAAAAGTTGAGTGTAGTTGTATCAACTTAGATATAATGGGGGTGTATAACTTTTTACAAGCTTTATAAGGAGGCCTCAAAGTGCCAAAGGCCGTAGGCATTGACTTAGGAACTACAAACTCGGTTGTGAGCGTACTCGAGGCAGGCGAGCCTGTTGTAATTCCCAACGCAGAAGGTGGACGCACAACTCCATCCGTCGTCGGATTCGCAAAGAATGGCGAAGTGTTAGTTGGTGAAGTCGCAAAGCGTCAGGCAATTACAAACCCCGATCGGACAATCCGCTCCGTCAAACGTCAAATGGGTACCAACTGGTCGCTGGACATCGACGGCAAGGGATACACGCCCCAGGAGATTTCCGCAAGAATTTTGGCCAAGTTGAAGCGGGACGCGGAAAGCTATCTTGGTGACACCGTCAACCAGGCTGTTATCACAGTGCCGGCATACTTTGACGATGCACAGAGGACTGCCACAAAGGAAGCAGGTCAGATCGCCGGACTTGAGGTGCTGAGGATCATCAACGAACCAACCGCCGCCGCACTGGCATATGGCCTTGACAAGGAAGGCCAAGAGCAGACTGTGCTCGTTTTTGACCTTGGTGGAGGTACCTTTGACGTTTCCATTCTTGAGATTGGTGAAGGAGTGTTCGAGGTCAAGTCCACCTCAGGGAATACCCATCTTGGTGGAGACGACTGGGACCAGAGAGTCATTGATTGGCTTGTAAAGTCCTTCAAAGACACTGAGGGAGTTGACCTTGCCAACGACAAGATGGCGCTTCAACGTCTGAAGGAGGCCGGCGAGAAGGCGAAGATCGAACTGTCCTCGGTCCAGGAGACTAACATCAACCTGCCGTTCATCACGGCCACTTCCGAGGGCCCAAAGCACCTGGATTCCAAGCTCACCAGGGCCAAGTTTCAAGAGCTCACCAACGATCTCACTCAAGCGTGCAAGGGACCTTTCGAGCAGGCGATCAAAGATGCAGGACTGAGCAAAGAGGAGATCGACCACGTGATCTTAGTTGGTGGGTCCACCAGGATGCCAGCAATTCAGGACCTAGTCCAGTCTCTTACGGGCAAAGAGCCGCACAAGGGTGTCAACCCGGATGAGGTTGTGGCAGTTGGTGCCGCAGTTCAGGCTGGAGTTCTCAAAGGAGAGGTGAAAGACGTTCTGCTGCTGGACGTGACACCACTGAGCCTCGGCATTGAGACCAAAGGTGGCGTTATGACCAAGCTGATCGAGAAAAACACCACCATTCCGACTCGCCGTTCAGAGGTTTTCACCACAGCCGACGACAACCAGCCGTCTGTGGAGATCCATGTTCTTCAGGGTGAGCGCGAGATGGCGATGTACAACAAGACCCTTGGAAAGTTCCAGCTGGTTGGACTGCCTCCGGCACCGCGCGGAGTGCCGCAGATCGAAGTCACCTTTGATATTGACGCAAATGGAATTGTACATGTATCCGCCAAGGACCGTGCGACCAACCAGGAGCAATCAATAACTATCACCGGGCAGTCCTCACTGGCCAAAGAGGATATCGAGAGAATGGTCAAAGATGCCGAAGCCCACGCTGAGGACGACCGTCGGCGCAAGGAAGAGGCTGAGACGCGAAACAATGCCGATACCTTGGTTTACCAGACAGAGAAGCTGCTGAAGGACCAGGGAGAGAAGATCTCCGGGCCCGAGAAAGAATCGGTCGAAAGTGCCCTGGCCGCCTTGAAGACGGCTCTTGAAGGCAGTGATATCGAGATTATCAAGACGGGGACCGAAGGGCTCATGACGGCAAGTCAGACCTTCACACAGCGACTCTATGAAGAGGCATCCAAGAATGCCAGCGCAGCCCAACCTTCAGGCGACGAATCCACCACTGCCGCATCTGACGATGAGATAGTGGAGGCCGAGATAGTTGATGAAGATAAGAACTAACGATATTGGCTGTCCGAGGGAGACCAGCAACGGCTCCCTCGGACCCAACGGGGTAAAGAGATCATGAGCGAATTTGACAACGACAATTCAGAGTTTCCGGACGGAGACGTGGAGATACCTGATGACCTGTCGTCTCTCGTAGAGGAAGCCGGTGTAATCGATGCGGAACTGGTAGCCGAAGAGGAGACGCTTGAGGGTGAATCCACGTTGGAGGATCTTGTCGAAAAGCTGTCGGCGGAGCGGGATGACTACCTTAAGGCGCTTCAACAGACAGCGGCTGACTTTGATAACTATCGGAAGCGGGTTACCAAACAGTTCCAGGATGCGGGAGATCAGAAGGTAGAGACTTTGATAGCCAAGCTGTTGCCCGCACTCGACAATATTGAACTTGCTTTGGCCCACTCGAACGAGAACCCCGATTTGGCTTCTGTTCTGGCCCAGATATCCAACGGACTTTTGGATATCCTGACCAAAGAGGGTCTGGAGATAATCGGCAATGCGGATGTCGATTTCGACCCGACATGCCACGACGCGGTGATGCATGAGCCTGGTGACGGCAGTGCAAAGGTGTCGGAGGTCTTTCGTTCGGGTTACAAGTGGAAGCAACGGGTGATTCGTCCGGCAATGGTGAAGGTAGTGGGACAGGGATAAGGCTTAGCAATGGCTCCTCAGCGTGAGTGGTTTGAAAAGGATTATTACAAGGCTCTAGGTGTGTCGAAGACGGCTACCGACAAGGAAATCACTCGTGCCTATAGGAAGTTGGCAAAGCAGTACCATCCCGACACCAATACCGGCAAAGAGGATCAGTTCAAGGATGTGTCCGCAGCTTACGAGGTTCTGGGAGACCCCGTAAAGCGCAAAGAGTACGATGAGGTCCGCTCCATGGCTGGACCAGGCGGTTTCAGCGGAACACCTGGAGCTGGCGGCTGGGGTGGCGGTGCCAGGGCGGAGGACCTTGGTGATCTCATCGGCGGGCTGTTCAACAGAGGCAGCCGGCGTTCCTCTGGTGCCCGTAGTCCAATCAGAGGATCTGACCTGGAAGTCGAGGCGCATATCGGTTTTGAAGACGCGGTGAACGGCGTCACCACGACTCTGAGTATGGCCTCCGACGTCACCTGTCAGACATGTCATGGTACAGGTAGCGCGCCTGGTACCAGCCCCGTTGTTTGTGCACGGTGTCAGGGCACGGGGTCTGTCTCGGATAATCAGGGATTTTTCTCTTTTTCACTGCCCTGCCCTGCCTGCGGAGGCAGAGGAACACGTATTGAGAAGGCGTGCCCAACCTGCCGCGGCACCGGAGTCGAGTCCAAGAATCGACAGATAAGGGTGAAGATTCCCCATGGCGTGGAAGACGGGTCGAGAATACGCCTAAAGGGCAAAGGGAGTGCTGGCGTCAATGGCGGTCCAGCCGGCGATCTTTACGTGGTGATTCACGTTGCTCCCCACAAGATCTTCGCGAGGAGAGGTGCGGACCTGCTGCTCACAGTTCCGGTCACATTCGCTGAAGCCGCTCTGGGAACAACTCTCACAGTTCCAACTCTTGAGGGCCAGGTGACGCTGAGAGTTCCGGCTGGGTCAAAATCAGGACTGACACTGCGTGCAAGGTCGAAAGGTCTGCCGAAGATTGGCAAGCCAAATGAGACGGGAGACCTTTTGGTAACAGTTGAAATCGAAGTGCCTAAGCATCTTTCAGAAGAGCAGCGAAAAGCTGTTGAGGAATTTGCCCAAGCCACAACTGAGTCTCCCAGGAAGTATTTGGAGGTTGAAGCAAATGCTAGAAAATGAGGGGTACTTGCAACCGAGCAGTGGAACGTTGAAGGCGGTCTATGTGATTTCGGTTGCCGCGGAGCTGGCTGGAGTGCATCCCCAGACTCTGCGAATCTACGAGCGCAAGGGTCTCGTCTATCCGCTCAGGACGGATGGTGGTTCCCGCCGATACAGCGAAGAGGATGTGCGAAGGCTGCGCCGCATCCAGGAGCTCACTAACGCTGGATTGAACCTGGAAGGTGTGAAGAAGCTGATGGAGCTTGAAAACGAGATCAGTTCCCTCAAGATATCCCTCATTTTCTAGCATTTGATTCAACCTCCAAATACTTTCTGGGAGACTCCGTTGTAGCTTGGGCAAATTCCTCAACTGCTTTTCGCTGCTCTGGCGAAAGGTGCTTGGGCACATCAATTTCAACCGTTACCAGTAGGTCTCCCATCTCATTTGGCTTGCCAACCTTCGGCAGTCCCTTCGACCTTGCCCTCAATGTCAGTCCTGACTTTGACCCGGCTGGAACTCTCAGCGTCACCTGGCCGTCGAGAGTTGGAACTGTGAGTGTTGTTCCCAGAACGGCTTCAG
>DAHXKX010000042.1 GCA_027366165.1 Actinomycetota bacterium | reverse complement strand
GGACGAGTTTTACCTTGATGGTAACATCGCCTACCAAAGCACCTCCACGATCTGGCCGGTCCACCCTTGCCAGAAAGGCCGGTATCACTTTATCCAGCTCGGCCCTTATAAGTTCCCCGTATTGGCGGACCTCATCCAACTCCGAAGCCCGCATTCGAAGAATCAGGGCCTCGTACGCTTGTGCAGAGGCAAATATTCCAACATTGGAGAGAACTGATGCAGGAAGTATCCCGCGTGCCGTGTCAAGCGCCACCGCGCGGATAGAAGACCTGAAAACTGAATCGGAATCAACAGGATCTTTGATGGTGGTTTCGCGCAGTCGGGACTCAACATCGCCGAAGATCTCTATGTATCCGGCAAAGAGTGCATCCATTTCACTTCGATACTCTTCCTCCAAGCCCGCCGCGGAAATTTCATTGGGCACCAGGTACCTGTAGCTCCCGTCAGCCAATGGCTTGGTGTAGGGAATGTAACGGGTCGATTGCTCCAAATAGGCCATGATCCGGCCGCGTTCGAGAACCTTCGTCGGAATGTTCGAAGCCTGCTCACAAGCCAAATGAACGCCACCCAACTGGGCAACGGAATCGTCTCCATAGTCGGCCAGCATGCGCTCATAAAGTGCCTCCGCCCTTGTCACCCCAACCGCGGAGGTACTTTGGTAGGCGTTGTTACCATCATGGTAAAACTCGTCCAGGAACAATCTCCGGAGCGATTTCGGTGATCTGCTATAGCGGGCAAAGAGCGCACCTTTTACCACCTCAGGCAGGTTTATCAGGGCAAATACCGGCTTGTCTGCATTGGTGAAGTGTCTCGAAAGAACCTCAAGTTCATCATCAGTGAAGACTTCGGGTGTATATTTCCACATATCGCCCCAAATCCTAGGCCAACTTGACGATAGCGGGACCACTAGTTGGAGAAAAACTTCTCCAATATTTCCCAGCAATGGTGTAAGCTCATCAATTCCCGAATCATGGCGGACAGGAACTAGGACTAGTCGGTATTCACTTCAAGGTCGATGCCGACTATCGAGGAAGCCTCGACAATCCCACGTAGACTGGCGTCCAAGACTTTTCCCGCGGTCGCAGCCGTCTCCGGCTCCACATCCAGAGAGACGATCTGACGGGCAAGGTCGATCAATTGCTTCACATTACGGACAAAGTCTCCCGCGGACATGACACTTAGCGGCATGACCTGGGAGAGTCCGCGGCCCTCTGCCCACTTGTAAGCAGTCTCCATGAATCCTGGGTCGGTCTCACGCGTCAGGGGAATGCTCATCGCAGCCTCTTCGGCAACTAGATCGCCCCAAATCTGCACAATCCTAGAGTAGAGCTTGGCCGTTCTTTGAGTTGGCAAAGCAGGAACGTACCTGGCTGGCCCTCGCGCCTCGAATGTGAACACCGAGAGAAGCGCGGCGAATTCCGGCACAGAGAGCCCGTCAAATATTCCGGCCTCCAGTGCCAGGATCACCAACAAGTCGGTCTCGTGGTAAAGTCTTGCAAGCTTAATCCCCGACTTGGTAAGATGCCATCCATTCAACAGACCACGGCCGGTCAGAATCGCCAACACCCGGTCGAACTGCCGTGCCAGAGACTCAGAGCTTGACTTAATTCGTGTCTTTACCCCGGAAATCTGGCTTTCCAACCGTGTCAGCTGCTTCTGCGCCATAACGTGATCACGGAAATCCGGACATTTGGAGAGAGCCCCTTTTAGCAGCTCGCGTTCTCTCCTCTTCAGCGTGACTTCCCGCAGAGACGCCCTCGAAGGCGCGGTGGCCATCAAAGGCTCCGACATTGCGAGATCTGGCGAGTCGAACTCCTTGAGGGACTTGGCTAGATAATCTGTAAAATCCTGCGAGTGTGGATCAAACGGAGTCCTTATCGAAACACGACCCACGGACTCCGGCGGGTAACCAAAATCGCTGCCAGAGAAGTTGTGCCGCATTCCCAATGTATCTACGAGGCCAACAGCAATCCGTCCGTTCTTCCTCCGGGAGGTCCACGCAACCGCGACTCTTGTCAACTGCTGAGGATCTTCGGAGTCCAGAGCAATGATGTCGCCGGGACTTAGATGCTCAAGCGCGGCGAGCACATCACGCGGAGTACCAGATTTCGAACCTCCTGGCGCTCTCACAGTCGCTCCCATTTTTATCGCCTGGCCAAGCTCCATATAGTGGGCCACGCTACCCTTTTCGCAACCTGCCTTTTTTTGAAGAATCGCCTGTTGCGAGTGCAACCTGGTCAGTTCGGCCTCCAAATGAACGATCTCGACATCAGAACGGTACTGGGCAAACGACAAGTTAAGCAGATGGTGCGCCGTCTCCGGTGAAAAGCTTTCGACCAGGTTGGCCGCCATATTGTAAGTAGGTCTGAAAGAAGAGGTGAGCGGATAAGACCTGTTTGTTGCCAAAGCGGCCACCTGCGAAAATGGCACCAATGGTGACCAGAGCACCGCACAATAGCCCACATCGTCTATGCCCCTCCTCCCAGCCCTTCCGGCCAACTGGGTGTACTCACCAGGGGACAGGGGCTCATGGCGGTCGCCGTTGAACTTGGTAAGCTTTTCGATCACCACCGACTTTGCGGGCATATTGATTCCAAGTGAAAGCGTCTCGGTCGCAAACACCACTTTCACCAACGAACGCTCGAAACATGCCTCTACGATCTCCTTGAACGGCGGGACCATCCCGGCATGGTGTGATGCAATACCAGCTTCAAGGGCCTCCAGCCACTCCGTGTAGCCCAGAGCACGCAGGTCCTCGTCACTAAGCGCCTGGACCTTCGACTCGGCAATCTCACGAATCATCGACCTTTCAGTCGGACTTGTCAAACGAACTCCCTCGTAAAGGCACTGCCTCACCGCCTCGTCACAGCCATTTCTGGAAAAGATGAAGTAAATGGCGGGGAGCAGGCCCCAGTCCTGGAACTGTTCGACTACGTCAACACGCCTTGGAGTGGAGAATCTGCCCTTTCTCCCAGGCCTTCGCGTGAAATCCTCCACTCCCGGACCATCAAAACGAGAACCCTCTGGATTGATCTTTCCGTTGATCTCCGTTGGAATCATCAGCAATGCATCAGACCGGCGCTCGCCAATGACATAGTTATGGTTTAGCTCCACTGGACGCATTTCTTCAATGATCGCCTCGGTGGAGCCCCTCACCGTACCGATCCATTCAGCGAACTCCTCGGCATTTGAAACCGTGGCGGACAGACAGACCAGATCGACCTCTAGTGGAAGGTGAATTATCACCTCCTCCCACACGGCGCCGCGGTAAGGGTTCTGAAGGTAGTGGACCTCGTCAAGAACGACATATGCCAATTCGCTAAGATCCGAGGATGCCGAGTAGATCATGTTTCTAAGACCCTCTGTAGTCATCACAACCATACTGGCATTCGCCCGGATGACGTTATCACCGGTCAAGAGCCCGACCTGCTCGACACCATATAGGTTGCAGAACTCCAGATATTTCTGATTCGAGAGTGCCTTGAGCGGAGTCGTGTAGAAGGTTCTGCGGCCTTGGCTGAATGCCCTCTCGATCGCGTATCGAGCGACGATAGTCTTGCCGGAACCCGTGGGAGCCGCGACCAATACCGACTTTCCCTGATCAAGGGCAGCAATTGCCTTGTTCTGAAACTCGTCAAGCTTGAAACCGATTCGCTTGGCAAATTCATGGTGGACTAACATTATTATCCGCTTGTAGACGTCGCCTTTATCCTAGTACGGATGCGAATAGAAATTGAGGTACTTAACTAGGCGGACACAGCCGCCTTCGCCTTATTTTTTGATCTTAGTACAAGTCTTCCCACCAATATTGCGACCTCGTAGAAAACCACCATGGGTATTGCCATCGCAAAAAGGGAGAACGGATCCGCCGATGGTATGAATATCGCATCCACCGCAAAAATGATCACGATCGCCCACCGTCTGAACTCGCTTAACCGCTTGGGTGTCACAACCCCTGCCAGCTCCAAGGAGACGAGCAAAACCGGAAATTCAAAGGCCACCCCGAAGGCCACCATCAGCAAAAGAATCAGGTTGAGATAGCTAGACGGGCTGTATATCTGCTTCAGGTGTGGACCAGCAGCCCCGGACAGGAACCTCAGTGCGTGAGGAAAAGTCAAATACGCCACATATGCACCAAAGCCAAAGAGCAGGATCGACACCACCACGAAAGGTATGGCGTATCTCTTCTCATTTCTGCGAAGCCCCGGTGTAATGAACCTCCAAAGCTCCCACAGGATTACCGGCAATGACAGCGCAATTCCACCAAACACCGATGTCTTGATCCTCAAGGCAAAACCATCGAGAGGACCAGTCACATACAACGAACAGTGATTGCCTCCGACAATTGAACAGTATGGGGTAAGGAAGAAATCCAGAATCCGGTTGTACAGCAAATACGCGACGATTGAGCCTAGAAAAACAGTCACCAGAATAACCGCAAGACGCCGCCTCAGCTCTGCCAGGTGCTCTATCAAGCTCATTTCCGACGAACTGGATCTCCGCTTGAATCTGCTAAGAATTTTCACCATAGAGTCAATTCAGCCTTGGATCGCCATATCCGTAGCCGCTCTCTGCCTCGCTCGAACCCCAACTGGCATTCCGCGGACTTTCGGCATCGATGGGGGGTTCGGGACTACTGGCATTATGCGGCGGAACAGACGAGACCGCAGTCTGTGGAGATTGCCTATTCTCCCCATTGAAAATGGAAGGAATTAGTCCCCCCATGCCGGTAGATGCGGCCCTAAAAGTTTCAGTGAGCGGCGAAGCAACATCGTTAATCTGGTTGACAGCACCATTGATTTCAGCCTGCAGCCGCGCCCTGACCCTTTGAAACTCTCCCCACCAGGCACCAATCTGCTTCGTAAAACCCGGGAGCTTATCTGGTCCAAGAACAACCAGCGCAACTATCAGCACGATTGCAATCTTTGTCGGATCCAAGTTGCCCACAGGTTAGATAGTACTCCCGATATGCGAAATACTTGCATTCAACCGCGATGCAATTATGCCTCTCAACCAAACACCTTGAATGTGCTCAACGGCCAATATCTCAGAAAGACCCTGCCGACTATCAGCTTCTCTGAAATGGGTCCAAAAAACCTTGAGTCTTCGGAGTCCGTCCGGTTGTCCCCCATCACCCATAACTCCCCGGGAGGAATCTTCGTCGTGGGTACTCCCTGAGTCACAGTTCCAGAAGGGAGATATGGTTCAGGAACCGGCTTGCCATTTATGTACAACTTGCCATTCTTTGATGACACCGTGTCCCCCGGAAGCCCTACCACCCTCTTTACGAGGTTCTTGATTGCCGGGTTGGTCCGGTCATTTGGTGGAGTCCTGAAGACAATTATGTCGCCCCGATGAACCGGATGGAAGTCGTAAGCTAGCTCGTTCACCAGTACCCGGTTGCCAATCTTGAGGGTCGGAATCATTGAACCGGAGGGAATGTAGAACGACTGGAAAACAAAGGCACGGATTAAGATCCCAAATACCACCGCGACCACGAGTATGATCGCGACATCCCTGATATTTCTCTTGGAGTTCTTCGACAGCCGCTTTAATGACGGCATGTCAGGACTGACAGGAGATTCCTGCTCTGGCAATATTTTGTAACCTTCCTAAAGAGGGTGGTAGGGCTTCCAGGGGACACGGTGTCATCAAAGAATGGCAAGTTGTACATAAATGGCAAGCCGGTTCCTGAACCATATCTCCCTTCTGGAACTGTGACTCAGG
>DAHXKX010000040.1 GCA_027366165.1 Actinomycetota bacterium | reverse complement strand
GCGCCTTCAAACTTCCTGATCAATCCCATCGGTATCGGCATGGGCGCGCCAACAGTGATGACCCATGCCTCAGGCCAGCTTTCTGAGAGGTTGCTAAGGCCGATGTTCAAATGCGACGAGATATGGTGCCAGCTCTTCTCGGAACCCGGCGCTGGTTCGGACGTAGCATCCCTCCGCACGAGCGCCGTCCGAGATGGCGAAGAGTGGATAATCAATGGACAAAAGGTATGGACAACGCTGGCGCACGTGTCGAAATGGGGGATGCTCCTTACGCGCACAGATAAAAACGTGTCAAAACATGCCGGCTTGACCTATTTCATCCTGGACATGGATTCACCCGGCGTCGAAATAAGACCGCTGAGGCAGATGACCGGGGACGCCGAGTTCAACGAAGTCTACTTTACCGACGTGCGGATACCCGACTCACACCGACTGGGAAATGTCGGCGGTGGATGGACAATAGCTCTTACGACCCTCATGAACGAGCGCGTATCACTTGGAGGCTCAACCGCAGAGAGAGAGTCGGGGTCAATAGGCAACGCGGTAAGAATTTGGAAACAATCGAATAGCAGGCTTCCCCAGGATCGCGACAAAATGGCACAACTTTGGATTGAAGCCGAGGTGAGCAGACTCACTAATATTCGCGCCTCTCAACTGCGAATAGCCGGAACCCCCGGGCCGGAGGGATCCGTCGGAAAACTGATAAGCGCAGAGCTGAATAAAAAGATCTATGAATTTTGCGTCAACCTGCTTGGACCCCAGGGCATGACATACTCGAGCTACGAGATGAAGCGACCCGGCTCAATAAAAGTCGAAGGCGAAGACGGCAATTTTGACGTGTCAAAGGCGTTCCTCAGGTCTAGGGCCAACTCTATAGAAGGTGGCACCTCGGAAATAATGAGAAATATCCTCGGCGAAAGAGTTCTAGGGCTTCCCCGGGAACCCAGAAGCGATCACGACGCCGCGTTTTCGTAGCTTGTGCAGGGCTAGATCTTGAACAGTTGGCGCCAGAACTGCACTGAGGACAGCGCGTCGAGAGTCAACTTAAGTGTCGACTCCGGAATTGCATCCGCTAACTGCCTTTGAACCACGTAACTGTGGCCCGCACCTTTGAAGAACATTCTGCGGAATTCGACGAGGCTTGAATCGGCCGCACCATCAAAACCAAACAGCTTCACAAAGAAGTCAACGTCGTACGAAATCGGGCTTCTTCCAAAACTGGCTGCCCTCTTGCCGATGATCGCGCTGAGACCGGTTTCCACGTCCTCATACTCCTCGCCCTCGGTAAGGATGATCTTCGCTGACTTTTCCTTGATCAGCCTCAGCGCATAACCTTGTCCGGGTCCCGGCGTCCCCAACAGACGTCTCTTGGTCCGGTCGGTCGGGGTGATGCTCCCTGCCCTTGGGTGCGTCCATGAAGTTGAAACGGGCAACTCAACTAATCCCAGAGCTTGCTCATGCTTTGGACTTGTAACAAATCTTGGCTGACTCACAGATGACACTCTACCTCAGACTCGATGGAATAAGTCAATTCAACCGCCCCAGAGGCAGCCATTCGCGTTCTAGATGGATGGGCTGTCCGCCACCTTGATTAGTCCCATGACGATCGAATCGATAAGCGCTTGCCAGGAAGCGTCGATTATATTCTCGGATACCCCCATGGTTGACCATGTCTCATTTCCATCTGAACTATCGAGCAGCACCCTCACCACAGCCCCGCTGCCTAGTGCGGAGTCAATCACTCGGACTCTGAAATCTGTCAGATGCACCTTGGACAGCTTCTCAAAATAAGGGGCCAAAGCCTTTCGTAAAGCCGAATCGAGGGCATTCACGGGACCGTTTCCCTCAGCTGTGGCAATCATTCTGCTGCCAGCCACGACCACCTTGACTGTGGCCTCGGTTACGGCTCCGACATCTTCGCGGTGATCTGTTATCACCCTGAACGACTCCAGCGTAAAATAGTCCTGACTCCAGCCGCTGGCCTTTCGCATCAGAAGTTCAAGAGAGCCATCCGCAGCTTCAAAGTGGTAGCCCTTGTGTTCCAGATCCTTTAAATGCTCCAATACATCTGACAGTTCTTCGGAATTGAGGTCCAGCCCGAGTTCGGCAGCTTTGATTGCCAGTGTTGACTTGCCTGACATCTCCGAAACGATGAAGCGGGAACCGTTTCCGACAAATTCGGGAGATACATGCTCGTAGGCGTCTTTTCTCCGTGTGATTGCGCTGACATGAAGGCCGGCCTTGTGGGCAAATGCCGATGTTCCGACGTAGGGCTTTTGTGGGTCCAGATTGATGTTGACAATTTCGGCGACGTGTCTGGAGACAGATGAGATCAATTCGATCCGATCACGAGGCACAGTCTCCACCCCCATCTTCAACGAGAGGTTGGGGATCGTTACTGAGAGATCGGCATTGCCCGTGCGCTCGCCGTAGCCGTTGACACACCCCTGCACATGGGTAACACCCATTCTTACAGCTGTAAGTGCATTTGCAATTGCGCAACCGGAATCGTTGTGGAAATGAACCCCGATTTCAGTAGTGAACCGAGGGCTTATCGCACCAAGAATTTCCTCCACCTCGTGTGGAAGCGTTCCACCATTGGTGTCACACAGGACGAGCGTCTTTGCTCCGGAGTCCTGTGCAGCCCTGAGTATTTCAAGGGTGAATTCTCGATTCGACTTGTAGCCATCGAAAAAGTGCTCAGCATCGAGAAACACGTCGATCCCTTGATTTCTCAGGAATTCGACTGAATCAGCAACCATCCTGACACCCTCGTCAAGAGTGGTCCTGAGGGCCTTCTCCACATGATAGTCCCAGGCCTTCCCGACGATACAGGCCGCAGGAGTATTGGCCTCCACCAGGGACCTCAATGTCGGATCCTGGTCTGCTCTTGTCGTTGCCCTTCGCGTCGAACCAAACGCCACGAGTTTCGCGGTTGTGAGCTGCAACTCACTTTGAGCTCGCCTAAAGAACTCCTCGTCTTTAGGGTTTGCACCGGGCCAGCCGCCCTCAATATAGGCGACACCGAGACTGTCGAGTTGCCTCGCAACCCTCAGCTTGTCATCCACACTGAGAGAAAGACCCTCCTGCTGGGAACCATCCCGCAATGTGGTGTCGTAGATGTCCACCCTTTCAGGCAGACCTGGTACGTGCTCAGCGGACATATGTTATCCAGTCCTTATAGGTATCCAACCGACCTCTGACGGCATCGAAATATTTCGCCTGAAGCGCCTTGGTCATGGGACCCGGCCTACCGTCACCGGCGATTCTATCGTCGACGGATGACACTGGAACCACTTCGGCTGCCGTACCGCAGAGAAAGATCTCGTCTGCGGTGTAAAGATCGCTACGGAGCAGGTTCTCAACTGAAACCTCATAACCAAGGTCCTTTGCGATCCTGATCACTGATGACTGGGTAATGCCCTCAAGCGCACCGGCCGATGTCGGAGGTGTGAAAATTGTCCCCTTCTTTATCACAAAAAGATTCTCACCAGTGCATTCTGAGACATAACCTTGCGGAGACAACAGAATCGCCTCGTCGTAACCGGCTTTCATGGCCTCGACCTTTGCCATCGAGGAGTTCATGTACATACCTGTGCCCTTTGCGGCGGGAGGCAAAGTGTTGGGGTCGTGCCTTTGCCAAGAGGAAACCTTGAGCCTGATCCCGTTCTGGATGCCCTCATCACCGAGATAGGCTCCCCACGGCCATGCTGCGATTGCGACCGACACCGAACAGAAAAGTGGGTTCAAACCCATTTCACCATAGCCAAGGTACACAATCGGCCTCATATAGCAGCTATCGAGATTATTCTCCCTCACCACAGCCTTAGACGCCTCTATCAGTTCGGACTGCGAGTACGGAATCTCCATCATGAAGATCTTTGCCGAGTCGAAAAGCCTCCTGATATGGTCATCCAAACGGAAAATCGCCGGACCGCTATCGGTCTCATAGGCCCGGATTCCTTCGAACACGCCTGATCCATAGTGAAGACCATGCGTGAGAACGTGAATCTTCGCCTCATGCCAAGGGACAAGTTCCCCATTCATCCAAATCTTTTCAGTCTCAGTGATCGGCATCTCCTACACCCTTTCCGCAATCGCGTCACCAATGGTACTGGTTTTGGCCCCGTCGGGAATCTCATACTCCTCCAAAGCCCGGTTCATCCTCGAAGCAGCTTCCTTCTCGCCCAAAAACTCAAGCATGAGCGCTCCTGACCGGATAGCCGCCATGGGGTTTGCTTTTCCAGTTCCGACTATGTCGTGTGCCGCACCGTGAACTGGCTCAAAAAGTGACGGACCCGTTCGATCTGGATTCAAGTTTGCTGAAGCCGCCAATCCGATTCCACCTGACACGGCCCCACAAAGATCGGTAAGTATGTCCCCAAATAGGTTGTCGGTCACGATCACGTCATAACGGGTTGGGTTTTCAACCATATGAATGCAAGCGGCATCGACGTGGCTGTAAGCAGTTTCAATTTCCGGAAACTCCTTTGCCACATCGTTGAAAGTCCTTTGCCAAAGATCGCCGGCGTATGTCAGCACATTCGTCTTGTGAACCAGGCTCAGGTGTTTGCGTGGCCGTGAAGCAGCCAGCTCAAACGCGTATCGGGTCACCCGTTCAACTCCGAACCTTGTATTCACAGAACCCTGGGTAGCCACCTCGTTCTTCGTACCTTTTCGCAGGAAACCACCTTCTCCGGCGTACGCGCCTTCTGTATTTTCACGGATCACTACCATGTCAATTGGTTCGATCCTGAACCGGTTCCATCCTCGCGGCGTGACGAACGGCCTCATGTTTACATAAAGATCCAGCTCAAAGCGGAGCCTAAGCAACAACCCTCTCTCCAAAATTCCCGAAGGCACTTGGGTCGAGCCTATTGGAGGCCCAACTGCGCCGAGCAAAACCGCGTCCAATGACTTGATCTCCAGTAAGGTTGCATCAGGTAGCACATCTCCAGTTCGCAGGTATCTGTCAGCACCAAGATCGTAATCAACCGTTTCTAATTCAACCCCTGTGGCTTCTATCACCTTGATGGTCTCTCCAATAACTTCTGGACCGATGCCATCGCCGCCGATCAAACCAACCTTGTATCGTGCCACCCATCAACCTCACTGTCAGAAAACTCTGCTATAAAGAAATGACCGCCCACTTTGTGGCCGGTCATCATCGCTCACGCCGATTCGACGCGAGCTCAAGAAATAGTTACGTTTTGCTTGGCAAATCTATTTTTGTTCAATACCAAACAATTTTACGTAAAAAAAGCTCAATGTCAAATAGAATTTAACTGCAACTCGAAACCTCCACCGCTGTCCTGTGGAGTTACAAATCCAATCCTAGCTATTACTTTGTATTACGTGACCGAAACCAAGTTATCCCGCCAAACATTCGAACGCCTTGAGGAAGAGCTGAAAGACCTCACAACCCGGGGCCGCATCGAAATCGCTGCAGCAATCGAATCTGCACGCGCCTTGGGTGATCTCAAGGAGAATGGTGACTACCATGCCGCCCGCGACAGCCAGGGAAAGATGGAGGCACGAATTCGCCAGATCCAAGCGCTGCTCGCCGGGGCGGAGATCGTTGAAAATGATGAGCAGTCGGAGACCATAACAACAGGTTCGGTAGTCCACCTCCGTTACGAAGGAGATCAGGATACGGAGCCGTATCTTATTGGATCAATTGAGGAAAAAAGACCGGGAGTGGCAGTAGTGTCCCCCAACTCCCCCCTTGGCCAGGCAATCCTGGGAAAGCGTGAGGGACAAACGGTTGAATACGAATCCCCGGGTGGCAAGCTCAAAGTCGAAATAGTCAAATTCGGATCCTAGCCGGCCACTCTTAAGGCGGACGCCCACGCAGAAGCCAGTCCAGTAAGAACGCCACAGCCTTGACCCCATCGGGCTTTCGACTATCATCGGAAGGAATAGTTGCGTTGCCCGAACTCATCTAACAGACAGAGACTGGGTTTCTGTCCAAAGAGACCGTAGATGCAATTCTTGAATTATCAACTACCGATTAGACAGGGAAAATAATGGGTAAAACTCTTAGCGAAAAGGTCTGGGATGCACACGTTGCCCATTCGGCAGCAAATGAGCCAGATCTTTTGTTTATCGACCTCCACCTGGTCCATGAGATAACTTCAGCCCAGGCATTTGATGGCCTGAGAATGAGTAACCGCAAGGTGCGAAGACCGGATCTCACTGTTGCCACGGCCGACCACAACGTCCCTACTACTGATATCGACAAACCTGTGGCCGACCCAATAGCAGCGAAGCAGCTCAACGTACTTGCCAACAACTGCAATGAATTCGGTATAACACTCTTCCCGATGGGCGACAAGAATCAGGGAATTGTGCACGTAATTGGGCCAGAACAGGGGCTGACACTGCCGGGAATGACAGTCGTATGTGGAGACAGCCACACCGCAACCCATGGAGCGTTCGGCGCTCTGGCCTTTGGCATTGGAACCTCTGAAGTCGAACACGTGCTTGCAACCCAGACGCTGCCCCAGCAAAGACCAAAGACCATGGCGATCACGGTTGAAAACGAACTGCCAAAGGGCGTAACCGCCAAAGATCTGATACTTGCAATTATCGGACAGATCGGCACCGGTGGTGGTATTGGGTACGTGATCGAATATCGGGGTTCCGGAATCCGTGCTCTCTCAATGGAAGGCCGGATGACTGTCAGCAACATGAGCATCGAGGCAGGCGCCAGGGCGGGAATGATCGCCCCCGATGAGACAACTTTTGAATACGTGAAGGGACGCGCCCACGCCCCTTCTGGAAACGCCTGGGACGAAGCTCTGGCATATTGGAAGTCATTGGCAACCGATGCAGACGCCAAGTTTGATAAAGAAGTTGTGATCGATGCCTCAAAGCTCACTCCCTATGTTTCATGGGGCACCAACCCGTCACAGGTTTCCCCGATCTCCGCTTCGGTGCCAAATCCGGAGAGCTTCAGTGATCCCGCTTCAAGGGAAGCTGCCACCCGAGCGCTCACGTATATGGGCCTGAAGGCCGGAACGCCAATCACTGAAATCTCGGTCGACACTGTGTTCATCGGATCATGCACCAACTCCCGGATCGAGGACCTCCGACTTGCGGCAAGCGTAGCTAAAGGAAAGAAGGTGGCCGCTGGTGTCAGGGCACTAGTCGTTCCCGGTTCACAACAGATCAAGAAGCAGGCAGAGCGCGAGGGCCTGGACAAGGTCTTCCTCGAGGCTGGTTTCGAGTGGAGAGAATCCGGATGTTCCATGTGCCTTGGCATGAATCCAGACCATCTGTCGCCAGGACAGCGATCCGCGTCAACTTCAAACAGAAACTTTGAAGGCCGTCAGGGCAAAGGTGGCAGAACACATCTAGTCTCCCCTGCCATCGCCGCCTCCACGGCCATAGCCGGGCATTTTGCCACACCAGACCAGATTTAATCACCATCGTTAAGCAAAGGATCTTTATGATGCAACCAATCAAAGAAATAAAGGGGACCGCCCTTCCGCTTGAAAGAAGCGATGTGGACACCGACCAGATAATTCCGTCTGAATGGCTGAAGAAAGTCGAGAGAACCGGATTTGGGGAAGGCCTTTTCGAAGAGTGGAGGGAGGATCCGAGCTTCGTCCTCAACAATCCCGAATACCTGAACTCCAAAATTATCGTGGCGGGTCCCAACTTTGGCACGGGCTCTTCCCGTGAACACGCTGTCTGGGCATTGACCGACTACGGTTTCGAAGCCGTGATATCGGCTCGATTCGGTGACATCTTCAGGAACAATTCAACCAAGGCCGGGCTGGTTCCTGTGGTATTGCCTCAGGCCGAGGTGGACGCCATAACAGCACAGGTCAAGAAAGAGCCAAAGACAGAGATAATCATTGACATAGCCTCAAGGACAGCCACCGTTGCCGCCATTGGATTGGCCGCAGACTTTCCGATGGATGATTTCACGCAGTATCGCCTCCTCGAGGGTCTTGACGACATCGGCCTCACACTCAGGTACGTCGACGAGATCGACGCATACGAATCCAATAGGGCTTCCTGGCTGCCAAGGATGGCCGGCTAGGCCTGGTCCCCGCCCACGGATAGGTCCGAAGATTCACGAGAGCTGGCGACTCATGCAACTGATCCAATGTTTGGTCGACGCTTCACAGGGCCACTGGGCGCAAGTGCGAACCGTGTTCCTATGCGTAGTCGAAGGCAACTCCTGCGGCACAACTTTTATCTACCGGCTTGCCTGGGCCTAGGCGGCATGTCTAAAGCTGACTCAGTCCAAGGACCGCCTGGCTCTTGCGGTTCTCACCTGGACGTGTCGAGAATCTAAAGCAGGGATATCCTGCAACTGCCTCTACTGCGCTAATTGCACGGGTTATCGTGTCTTCTAGGCGCTCGATGAAGCTGAGCAAGGCCGGTTTTCGAGCCTGGCCGCCAACTTAGAAAAGCTGAGTTACGGCGAGAAACCCGAGCACACCCAGGCGCAGTAACTTCACTGCCCAATATCAAATGGACCCGACCTCGGCGGACAATCCTGCCAGGCAGGCCACAGGAATCCGGTTGAGCAACATTCAGGCCGAGCCCAAAGGCATGGCCTAATTGGTGCCCATTAAAGTCAATCCCGGTTCGAAAACCAAGGCTAGCTCAGGCCTTTCGCCTCACTCGGCGATCTGTGCAACCACGTAATCAACGCACTTGGTCAGGGCCTCGACGTCATTTGGCTCGATGGCGGGGAACATCGCCACTCTCAACTGATTTCTCCCCAACTTTCGGTACGGCTCAACGTCCACAACGCCATTTCTTCGCAATACCTTGGCAACCAGCGCCGCGTCCACTTCGTCAGCGAAGTCGATCGTGCCGACAACATGCGATCGGTCGGTCGGGTCCACCACGTATGGAGTGGTGTACTCTGTCCGTTCCGCCCAATCGTAAAGGAACCTTGAAGACTGGTCACATCGAGATGCCGAAAACTCCAAGCCTCCGTTGTCCAACATCCACTCGAGCTGTTGCACAAAAAGAAAGATTGTCGCGAGAGCCGGGGTGTTGTAAGTCTGATTCAATCGGGAGTTCTCAATAGAGATGGTCAGGTCAAAAGACGCCGGTATCCATCGCTTAGATTCGGCAATCTTTGCCACCCGCTCCAAGGCTGCCGGAGACATGAGCGCCACCCACAGGCCGCCGTCGGAGGCAAACACCTTTTGAGGTGCAAAGTAGTAGACATCGAATTGTGACGGATCCACCCGAAGTCCACCAGCGGCTGAGGTGGCGTCGACCGCCACGATTCCGCCTGAACCTGACGGACGACTGATCTCCATTGACACACCTGTCGAGGTTTCGTTATGGGTCAAGGCGTAGAGATCGACTTCGGGATTCACCCTGATAGATGGCCTGGTCCCCGGCTCAGACACAATGATGTCAGGCTCGTCGAGGAAAGGCGCCCCCTTGGAAGCCGCGGCAAATTTCGAAGAAAACTCACCAAAACTCAGGTGCTGACTCTTCTTCTCGATAAGGCCAAAGGTGGCTATGTCCCAAAAATAAGTTGCTCCGCCATTGCCGAGAACGACTTCGTAACCCTCGGGAATACTGAAAAGATCCTTCAGACCTCCCCGAAGGCGGCCCACCATGTCTTTGACAGTTGATTGACGATGGCTGGTGCCTAGGTAGGTCTTGCTAACTTTTGCCAATTCCTCTACTGCTTCCGGACGGACCTTTGATGGCCCGGAACCGAATCTCCCGTCTCCTGGTAGGAGGTTGGAAGGGATTATGATTTCTGATGAGTTATTTGCCACGTTTAGATTCTTACATTCCTGGAGCCCAATTTGGAAACTCAGCCGACAAAACAAAGAATATCCACTCGAATTGGAAATGTGGCCGAATCGGCAACATTGGCGATCGACGCCAGAGCGAAGGCGCTAAAGGCACAAGGCGTCGACGTGGTTGGCTTTGGTGCCGGGGAGCCGGATTTTCCAACCCCGCAAAGAATTGCCGAAGCTGCGGCCAGAGCATGCCTGGATCCAATTAACCACCGATACACTCCAACGGCGGGCCTTCCTGAACTGCGCAAGGCCATTGCGACCAAAACCAAAAGGGACTCCGGGCTAGAAGTCTCAGCATCACAGGTGCTGGTGACCAATGGAGGAAAACAGGCGATTTTCAATACCTTTGCCACTCTCATCGGCGAAGGCGATGAAGTTCTAATTCCATCGCCGTATTGGACCACATACCCCGAGGCGGTCAAACTTGCCGGCGGTGTTCCTGTCGAGGTTCCAACGACACTTGATAACGGGTTCAAAGTGCACGCCAGTGACCTCACCAAATACCTGACCCCCCGCACCAAGCTCTTCGTGCATGTCTCCCCTTCAAACCCCACCGGAGCCGTGTACAACCTCGCGGAGACAGAAGAACTCGCCCGCTGGCTAATGGATAATGATCTATGGGTCATGTCCGACGAAATTTACGAGCACCTTGTCTACGACGACAACAAGGCGTGGTCGCTTCCCGTCATTGAGCCACGGCTAAGCGACAAATCAGTCGTAGTCAACGGAGTCGCAAAGACCTATGCAATGACTGGCTGGAGAGTTGGGTGGATGATAGCGCCGGAAGACGTGATTGCCGCCGCCACCAACCTGCAGTCTCAATCGACATCCAACGTGTCGAACGTGGCTCAGAGAGCCGCGATCGAAGCGCTCGAAGGCCCGCTTGAGGATGTCGGCAGAATGAAGATCGCGTTCACGCGCAGAAGAGCTCTAATTCATAAGCTGCTGAACGATATCCCAGGAGTTACCTGCCCAAAGCCCGAAGGAGCCTTCTACGCATACGCCAGACTGGAGGGCCTCCTGAAGAGGAACTATGGAGGCGTGGTACCAACTACGACATCTGAACTCGCCGAAGTGATCCTGGATCAGGCACGGGTCGCAATTGTGCCTGGAGAGGCTTTTGGGACACCTGGCTACGCTAGGTTCACCTACGCAATGGGCGAAGACGATATCTCCAAGGGAATCGGCAGGATTGCGGATCTGGTAGCGAATTCATCCTCTGTTTAGAGGATATCGCAGGGCCAGGCAACCGCGGATTGGCACCAATGGATCCGGACGTCTTTTTCGGGTAAATTCTGAGAATAACTGAAAAGCCAGTGTTACAAATGCGTGCCATGTTGAAGAGTCCTCGCTAAATTTCCAAATGCAACAGAGTGGGGGCTTCTGGGATCTTGCAGCCAAGGTCCTGCCCAAGACATTAGTTGATATCTCACATCTTCATACTTCGGCACAGGCATTTGTAACATTGGCTTTTCAGTTATTCTCAGAATTTACCCGAAAATGACGTCCGGATCCATTGATGCCAATCTGCGGTTGCCTGGCCCTGCGATAGCCTCTAAACAGAGGATGAATTCGCTACCAGATCCGCAATCCTGCCGATTCCCTTGGAGATATCGTCTTCGCCCATTGCG
>DAHXKX010000037.1 GCA_027366165.1 Actinomycetota bacterium | reverse complement strand
CGATTAGACGAGGCGATCGCAATCTGGGAGGCTGATGGCCCTGACGTTAGTGCGGAGGACTTGTTCGACCTGATCACACGCTCTGAGGCTTTATCGGAACGGCTAAAGGCCACGGTGAGTATCGCGCAGCAAAAGAGGCAGTCAATTTCGGAAAAATTGAAGTCTGGTGATCGGAGCCAGACAATCGATTCATTGCGCGAGGAGTTGGACGGGCTATCGTCGGAGATACAGAGCACCGAGACTGAGATTGTCGAGCTGGGGTCGGAGCTGGAGAAGCTTGAGCTTGAGGAGGCAAATTTCAGAGTCGGGGAGAATCCTGAGATCGCTGAGAAGCTCCAGGAGCTGAACTATCGGTTCAGCGAGTTGACAAGTGAAAATGGATTTTTTCGCTCAAGACGCAACGACCTTTCTGAGGCCCTGAATAGGGTTGGGTTGCAACGAAACGAGCTGGAATCTCGGCGGTCGCGTCTGGAGATGCAACAAAGCGTTAAGAAGATTGAACTGGACGGTGTGCGGACCCGAATTGACGAACTTCTTCGAGAACGCGCGGAGAAGTCACCTGCATACGAAAGCCAGTTGAGGGTTGAACAGTCATTGAGGATGCGCTTGGACCAGGTTGCAGAGACCTATTCAAAGCACGAGGTCGTGCTCAGTTCAATCAGGTCCAGGGCAGCTGCCTATGAAGCCGCCATTGAAGAAGGAAGATCTAAAACGCAGGCCAGGGTCTTGAAGCAGCTGACCGGTTTCTTAGGAGCGCTGGTAGATGTGATCGATGTCAAGGCCGGATATGAGAGCGCCTTCTCAGCGGCAGTTCAGGCCCTGGCGGCTTCGGTCCTTACAATGGATCAGGAGTCGGCCGTGGAGGGACTCAAGTATCTCAAGTCGAACAGTCTCGAAGGGTCATTGATTTCTGTTGGTCAGTATGGGAGTCGCATCGGGCCGATGGAGTTGCCGCCTTCATTACCAGCGACCTCCTTGCGCTCACATGTTTCCACATCAGGCGTGGAGCTCAACAAGTTCTTGGATGTAATCCTGCTGAACACATTTGTCGTCTCCGGGACTCTAGATGAGGCGATCGACTATCACCAGAGATTTCCACAGCTGGTCTTTGTCACGCTTGACGGTGAGCGTCTCGGTCCCGATGGTCTTTGGACGGCATCGCGGCCTATGCAGGGGACGGGCCTGGCACTTGAAAGAACGAGGCGGGAACTTGAGGTCGTTGAGAGGGAGTTTGCTGAGTACGGGGAGGATCTTCGTCGTCTTCAAGAGGAGCACCGCAATGCATCTTCAATGACTGAGAGGATGCGTGTCGAGATGGACAGCGTCCGCGAGGAGTTAGCTCGGCTGGAGTCTTTGCCAGATAGGTTGCAGTCGGATATCAAGGTTGCGCAATCTGAAATCCAGACGATGGACGAGGAAGAGGCAGTTCTTCTCCGGCTGGAGCAGCAGGCGGCGGTGGAGATAAGTCAGATTGAACCCCAGATCGTTGAGCAGATAGGACTTATTTCGGCACTCGAATCAGAGATAGGCCAGCTTCAGCTGAAGATGAAGGACCAGTTCTCAAGAAGAAAGGAGCTGGATGCCAGGGGAGTGGACCTGGAACTCAGAGCAGCCAAGCTTGAGCAAAGCAGGATAGGTCTTGAGCGCGCCAAAGAGGCAACGAGCAATAGGCTGGCCAATGAGGTCGAGGTTCAGAGAGCTTCCGAGTTCGAACTCGCCGGCTGGACCCGTGCCATTGTCGGTCTCGAATACGTCATGGCGCGGTCCTCGGCCCTCGGGCTTGAGGCCTCGGCTCTTGTCTCGCAGGCAAAGGGCGAGAGGCTGCGTCTCATTGAAGGGGCGCAGATCAGATCTGACCGTCTGCATGAGGCGCGAACCAGGCGATCGCAATTGGAAACAGGACTTGAATCAAAGCGTGAAGCTTTGCAGTTGAGTACCATCCGTCGTTCAGAGACGAGAGTACGCATTGAGACCATGGCCGAGCGGATACGACGAGAGCTTGGCATCGAAACAGAGATTGCAAAAAATACTCCTATACCCGAAGGCGTGCACCCGACCCAGGCCGAGTATGTCTTGAGGCAGCTTGAGGAGGAGCTTTCTGGTTTAGGTCCCATCAACGAACTCGCCGAGATTGAGTTGGCGGAGTTGACAGAGAAGTTGGAGTTTCTGGAGTCACAGCTCGAGGACATCAAAGGCTCGCGACGGGAGCTTGGCAAAGTTATCAGGTCGATCGACACGGAAATGCTCCAAGTGTTCGAACGTGCTATCGCCGACGTTGCCGGAAACTTTTCTGTCCTGTTTGAACAGCTTTTCCAAGGAGGTAAGGGACGGCTGGTTCTATCAGAGCCGGATGACCCCCTGCAGTCCGGTTTGGATATCGAGGTTGCCTTACCCGGGAAGAGCGTCAAGAAGCTGTCACTGCTTTCCGGCGGAGAGCGGTCGCTGATTGCATTGGCATTTCTATTTTCGATCTTCGAGTCCCGGCCTTCGCCCTTTTATATTCTCGATGAGGTTGAGGCTGCCCTTGATGACATAAATCTGAACAGATTCCTGAAACTGATAACTTCTTTCGGCAAGACCTCGCAATTGCTGATCATTTCCCATCAAAAACGCACCATGGAGATAGCCGATCTACTTTACGGTGTCACGATGGTTGAGGGAGGTTCGACGAAAGTTGTGTCTCAAAGGATGTCCAATGTGGCTATCAATGCGCAATGAGCGTGAATTTCGTCGATCTTATTCCCCGATTGTCTAGGCTGGCTTAGCGATGACAACCGAATTTATTGTGGTGATAGCTGTTCTGTTGGTGGTAATTGCATCGACAATTTACCTTGTGTCAAAAAGGGGGAGGTCGACGCTCTCCATTCCAGCGAAGACTGCTGGTGGGTCGACCGTCGTGTCTTCCTCCGCGGCAGTAGCACCTACCCCCGATGTGGTGGCGACCGAACTCCTAATTCCACCGGGAGACCTGAAAAAGGGTGTGCGGCGGGCGGGTTTGTCGTTCGGCAGGCTCTTTGGAAACATCCTAGGGAGTGATGGATCTAATCAAAAAGTCTGGGACGAGCTAGAAGAGACCCTTTTGCTTTCCGATCTTGGTTTAGAGCTATCCACAAGGGTAATTGAGGGCGCAAAGAAAGCTTTGGAGGCATCCGGCCAAAGAGACGGGAGTGCGATGGCCAATGCCGTCCGGATGGAACTGAGAGGTCTCTTTGTGGAGGGCGAGCGGGACCTCGAATACGCCGGCGAGTCCCCCACGGTCTGGTTGGTGGTTGGGGTGAACGGCGTTGGCAAGACCACCTCCATAGGGAAACTCTCCGCAATGGCGGCAGCTGACGGTAAAAAAGTGGTTCTTGCGGCTGGAGATACCTTCCGAGCTGCGGCAGCGGATCAGCTTCAAATGTGGGCAGAGAGAACCGGAGCTGATATTGTCCGTTCAGTCCCTGGGGCGGATCCATCCTCAGTGGTGTATGACTCGATTCAAAAGGCCGCGGCTCGCGGTTTCGACATGGTGATCGCAGATACGGCTGGGAGACTGCACACAAAGTCGAATCTAATGGATGAACTGAGAAAGCTTAGGCGTACAGCGGAAAAGGAGCCTGCCCATTTGATGGAAGTTCTCTTGGTGCTGGACGCCACTACCGGACAGAATGGTTTGGTGCAGGCCAGGGAGTTTGCGAAGGCGGCACAGATTACAGGGGTGATTCTTACTAAGCTCGATGGTTCCGCAAAAGGAGGTATTGCTCTGGCGGCTGAGGCCGAATTGGGAGTGCCGATAAAGCTTGTCGGTATTGGCGAGAAGGTGAATGATCTGATTGTCTTTTCTCCGGACGAATTCCTGGATGCACTGCTGGAGGTTGAACCTCAATATGGATTGTCAGATGAAGACTTGGGTGCAAACTAATGTTCGATAACCTTACCGACCGCTTTGAAGAAATCTTCTCCCGTATACGAGGCAAGGGACGGCTTAGCGAAGCTGAGGTTGACGCGGTTCTTCGTGAAATCAGGGCGGCTTTGATCGAAGCCGATGTCAACGTCGGCGTGGTGCGGTTATTTGTTGAGCGCGTGAGGGCCAATACGGTTGGAGAGGAACTTCAGCGGAGTCTTTCGCCGGCTCAGCACGTAATCAAGATGGTGAACGCCGAACTCACCAACGCGCTCGGTGGTGAAAATCTGAAGATAATGTACGCCAGCAAGCCGCCGACCGTGGTGCTGATGGCGGGACTTCAGGGTGTTGGAAAGACGACAGCTGCGGCGAAGCTTGCCCTTTGGTTTCGCCACCAAGGTAGGAATCCGTTGTTGGTTGGCGCCGACCTCCAACGTCCAGCTGCCGTCGAGCAGCTCAAAGTCCTCGGGGGACAGGCAAATGTAACTGTTTTTTCATTGGAGGGCGATCCCGTGAGAACGGCAGTGGCCGGTGTCGAAGAGGCCCGCCGGATTGGCCGCGACGTCGTGATCGTCGACACCGCAGGACGATTATCCATTGATAAGGAGTTGATGGATGAGGTCAGGAAGATATCAGGTTCGATCTCGCCAAACTACACATTTCTCGTGATCGATGCGATGGTAGGTCAAGACGCAGTCAACTCCGCCAAAGTTTTCAATGAAGCGCTGTCCCTGGATGGGATTATTCTCACGAAGCTTGACGGTGATGCGCGTGGCGGGGCCGCGCTATCTGTGCGTCAGGTGGTTGGCAAGCCGATCAGCTTCGTGTCAACCGGTGAGAAGCTTGCAGATTTCGATCTCTTCTACCCGGATCGCATGGCTAACCGTATTCTCGGAATGGGTGACGTTCTTACTCTCATTGAACAGGCGGAAAGGACCCTCGACAAGGAGATAACCGAAAAAGGAGCCAAGAAGCTCAAAGGTGGCAAGTTTGATCTCGAGGATTTCCTGGAGCAGATGCAGCAGGTCAAGAGGATGGGTCCGCTTAAAGGTGTCCTCTCTATGCTCCCTGGAGTGCCGAAAGAGATTCGAAACGCCGACATAAATGAAGGTGAACTGGTCAAGGTCGAGGCAATAATCTCATCGATGACAAGAGCCGAGAGAAGTAACCCTGACATGATCGATGGTTCGAGGCGCCTCAGGATTGCCAGGGGGGCTGGGACCACGACCGCAGCAGTCGGCACGCTGTTGAAGCAGTTCAAGGATATGCAGAAGATGATGCGGTCGATGGGTATGGGTGGTCCGTCTGCAACCAAAAAATCTCCAAATCGGGCAATCAGCAAGAAGAAGAAGCGCCGCTAGCCTAAACTGGCGGTCAGGCGGTCCTTAATGGACGGGCGGGCGGTGCAGTAATTTGGGGGAATAGACCTTAGACTATAGCGGCTGATGACTGATGCCGATTTTAGAGCTTCATTGTAATGGTTTCAGTCCGATTGGTTTTGGGAAGAATAAGGAGTAGTTGGTGGCGGTTAAGCTACGTTTAGTTCGAATGGGAAAGAAGAAGCAGCCTACGTATCGGATCATTGCTGCAGATTCCCGTTCGCCAAGGGATGGTCGGTTTATCGAGATTTTGGGACACTATGATCCCAAGCTGGAACAGTCAAAAATTGTGATAAACAATGAGGCTGCAATAAAGTGGTTGCGCCAGGGCGCCCAGCCCACCGAGACCGTTGGCAAGCTACTGAAAATTTCTGGTGCCTGGGATGAGTTCCAGGCAAAGGCTGCTGAGTAATCACGTGAGCACAATAGAGCCGTTAGATCATAAAGAATCCGAAGAGACCGAGGAAGAACTCGCGGTCTCAGTTCTGAGGTATCTGGCTTCACAGGTGGTAGACGACCCCAATGCCATCAACATTAAGCGCGAGATCTCCGACGATGGCAAGTTGCATCTTACATTGCAGGTGGCCGACGACGATATGGGCAAGGTCATTGGCCGCAAGGGTAGGGTTGCCTATTCTATTAGGACGATCGTGCGGGCGGCAGGTGCCCGTGAAGGTCTGGATGCCTCAGTGGAAATCGTAGAGCGATAAGGACCTTAGTGTCATTGTGGCCGAAAAAACGCTGGAAGTCGGCTATGTAGTCAAAGCGCATGGCCTAAAGGGCGAAGTGATCGTAGCCTTGACCACCAATAGGTCTGAAAGAGTTGAACCGGGTTCCACGCTAGGCTGCTCCGGCACGGAGTTGAAGATTATCTCATCGTCTGCGCACCAGGGTAGATGGATTGTCCGCTTTGAAGGTATCGTCGACCGTAATCAGGCGGAGGCACTTAGGGGCATGGTAATGTATGCACCGCCAATTGTCGATGAGAATGAAATCTGGGTCGATGAGATCGTGGGTTTGCCGGTATTCGATCAGGTAGGAAACAAGCTGGGCGTAGTCGATGCCCTTCAGGCGAATCCAGCGTCAGATCTCCTGGTGCTCGATTCAGGAGTCCTTATTCCGCTCGTGTTTATCGTTGAGGGTGAGTTGGCCTATCGCCGATGCGGCGAGATTCACGTGAATATCCCCGAGGGGCTTCTCGAGAGCGAGTCATAGATGCGGATCGGCGTCGTATCGATATTTCCTGAGGTGATCGAATCCTACCTTTCCGTCTCTTTGCTTTCCAAGGCTCGTGAGCGTGGGGTTTTCAGCGTCGAGGTCTATGACCCAAGGTCATACGCCACTGACCCGCATAAGACGGTTGACGACGCCCCATTTGGCGGAGGACCAGGCATGGTTGTGAAGTGTCAGCCGGTCTTTGATCTGATTGCTGACCGCAAGCCACCTAAACCGATGATCGTGTTGTCTCCTGGGGGTAGGGTATTCAACCAGGCGGTTGCCATGGAGCTCAGTACAGGTGAGGGTTTTACACTCCTGTGCGGGCGATACGAGGGATTTGATCAGAGAATCGTTGATAATTTGGCTGACCTTGAGCTGTCTGTCGGAGACTATGTGCTTGCGGGAGGGGAACTTGCGGCGCTTACGGTGATTGAAGCCACGGTCCGTCTTCTCAGGGGAGTGCTCGGTAACGAGGAATCTCCGGTGGAGGAGAGCTTCACGGGCGGACTCTTAGAGTATCCCCACTACACTAGACCGGCTAGCTTTAAGGGCTTGGAGGTTCCAGAGGTGTTGCTTTCCGGTAACCATGCCCTGATTGCCGAGTGGCGCAAAGCGGCCGCTCTTTACAGAACTCTGGTTCACAGGCCTGATTTGATCAACGCTCGTGGCGGTCTGAGTAAAGAGGATGAGCGGATTCTTGCAAAGCACGGTTATTCTTATAAAGTCTCTGAATAATTTTTAGGAGTTCCAGATACGATGAAGCCAACCGACCTAGTTGACAGGGACAGTCTCCGCGAAGACGTACCCACTTTTGGACCCGGTGACACTATCAAGGTGCACGTTAGGGTGGTAGAAGGCACCAGAGAAAGAGTTCAGATCTTTCAGGGTGTCGTCATCCGGAAATCCGGACCTGGACTTCAGGAGACCTTTACGGTTCGTAAGGTTTCCTTCGGAGTTGGGGTTGAGAGGATCTTTCCTGTTCACTCTCCGATAATTGCGAAGCTCGAAGTTGTCTCTAGGGGTGACGTTCGCAGGGCAAAACTTTACTATTTGAGAGATCGGGTCGGAAAGGCCGCGAAGATCAAAGAAAAGCGCTAAGAATTATTTAGTGGTTGTTTACGTTTTTTCAGATGGAGTGGCTTCGGTGATCTCTGGCCACTCCATTGTTCATTTAAAGGTTGGAGAGTACCTATGAGCTCAGAAGATCTTGAAAATTATGAAACCGAGATTGAACTCGCCCTTTATCAGGAGTATCGGGCGGTTCTGCCTATGTTTCAGTATGCCGTTGAAACGGAGCGAAGGTTCTACCTAACCAACGAGGTCAAGATAACCCCGCTTGGCGAAGGTGACAGGTCTTATTTCCAGGTCGAGTTGAAAGACGCTTGGGTATGGGACATGTACAGGCCGGTTCGCTTTGTTGACAATGTCAAAGTTGTGACGTTTAGAGATGTCAATATAGAGAAGCTTCCTGAGCATCAAGAGATCTGATGTTGATCCAGACCAAGTCTGGTGGTAATTGCTTGATTCGGGGTCAAGCTAATGGTGGCGATTCGTTTGTAAACTTCAGCGATCCATCCTGCCGTCGTCCTGAGCCAGGGTTTTGCCGCACCTGAGTGTCGGCCAGATTCAGCGCAACTTCTTTTTGCCGTTCTTTTTATTGGGCGGGACTCTGTTTTGGCGCCTGACCCAACAGTATGTATGCCAATGACGGCGAAGATCAGGAGTGTAAAGCGGTACCACCACAACGTGTGACGAACCCTTTTCGACGATGTCATTGCACTCTGGACATATGTAAGTCTTTGTAGCTTGATACCCTTGTATTGCCCGTAGTGAGGCTTCATAGCCTGTTAGAGGGTCAATGATGGAGTCGTCCGGATTGAAGCTGGTGCGGTCATCCGACCCGGGCAGCAGGTCGCGGGGGCTGTTTGCCTTTGCGTGCCTGCGTTTGTGACGCTTTTTCATTGGAATTACCCCACTCGTGCAGCTCATCCGAAATTAGCCTCAAATGTTTCAAATTTTAAAATTGAGGTTTGGATGCATGCTTTTGAACAATGCTAGCCTGTGCTTGTCTGCAAGGGTAATGAGTCGAGCCAGCTGACTTCAGGTGATTTTGGGCAAATTCGCGGTCACTTAAGTATCGGTTTTTGGCGATTTCGGCGTGGCTGGCTCTTGTCGCGATAGGGATGGAAGCGGTATACGATAGTGCAGGACAACCCGAAAGTGGCGGGCTGTCGAGCGCTGTGGTTTGTGGTCTAAATGCTGTTTCACCGGTAAGTGGTCCGGTAAGTGAACTTGTTCTTCTGCCATAGCGTGGAGGATCGTTTAGATGTAGTTTGCGGATTGCTGATAGGGAATGGAGTCGATGTGGGTTTCGAAGTAGTAATTGAGATCCCAAAGGGATCAAAGAACAAGTATGAAGTCGATCACGATAGTGGGCAGGTCTGGTTGGATCGCACTCTGTTTACCCCAATGGGCTATCCCACGGACTACGGTTTCATCGAGGGGACTCTTGGCGAAGACGGGGATCCCTTGGATGCGCTTGTTCTGCTCGATGTGCCAACATTTCCCGGCTGTCACCTGAAGGCTAGGGCTGTCGGTGCCTTCATAATGAGCGATGAAGCCGGGCGGGACGTCAAGTTGCTTTGCGTATTGGAGAAGGATCCAAGGTGGTCACATATCCAAAATGTGGACGACGTTCGTGCCAGCGTCAAGGATGAAATCACTCACTTTTTCTCTCACTACAAGGATCTCGAGCCTGGTAAGAGCGTAACGGTCGAAGGTTGGAGAGACAAGGCAAGCGCGGAAAAAGAGCTGGCAGACTCACAGGCCCGCCTCGGTTCTGGCGGTCATTGAAAGGTTGGGGCGAAGCAGGTTTCCACTGAAAATAAAAAATGAAGAATTTATCCTATCTAAATAGGTGTAAATCTTGCCAGTGGCTAAAATGGGATTAATTGGCGAGAAAGTAGAAATTGAAGTGGAAACTATTCTAACCGAAGAAGAGAAGCTTGACCGTGAGAGGGAGCTCGAGGCCCTAATCGAGATGATCCGCCCGGCCGTGCAGTCTGACGGAGGCGACCTCATGCTCCTCTCCGCAGATGTGGAAACCGGTGTGATCAAGGTGATGCTGGTCGGTTCGTGCTCATCGTGTGCGATATCGGAGACAACCTTGAAGGCTGGAATCGAGAGGATTCTTACAGGCAGACTTCCTTGGGTGACGAGCGTGGTTGGAGATGTTGACGATTCGATGGAGTTTGAGGACTCCTACGCGATGGGGCGAGGTGGATACGTACCCAAGATCTGAGGTTTCGATAAGATGCCAGACGATACTTGAACGCCCATGATCACCGAAATACCTAGTGAGAGGCTAAAGTCTTAACTGCGAATTGTCGTCTAGGTGTCTGGGGATCCTAAATCCATATGCGGGTTTTATCGAAACTTGTGCTCACGGTGATATTTGGCGGCCTGTTGCTCGGCTTAGGTTCTCTGCTGTTATTCCCGGCTCTTTCAAATCTTGCTCTCTTCATTGAACCTGGTACGCTTTCGACGCCACTGCAGCTGCGTACACTCGCCTATCCGTCGAAGATATATGACGCACAGGGGAACCTGCTCTATGTGATGCAGGGAAACGGCTATCGAGTACCTGTAACCCTTTCCCAGGTGCCAACCAATGTGATAAATGCGGTTCTTGACGTGGAGGATCACACTTTCTACCAGCATGGACCGATAGATCTGAAGTCGATTGCACGGGCCTTGTCGGCCGACGTCTCCGGGGGCACGATTCTTGAGGGCGGGTCCACCATAACCCAGCAATTGGTGAAAAATACTATTCTTACGCCTCAACGCACCCTGTCCAGAAAAATTCAGGAGGCCATTGATTCCTACCGCATCGAGGGACAGTTCACCAAGAGCCAGATTCTAGAGAAATACCTCAACACGGTATATTTTGGCGATGGGGCTTACGGAATAGGCGCTGCCGCAAAGACGTACTTCAATCTGAGTGTGGACAAACTAAGTACCGCTCAGGCGGCTCTACTGGCAATCCTGATTGAAGACCCATCGGGAAATGACCCGTTCCTTCATCCAGCCAACGCACTTGCCAGGAGAAACGTTGCACTTGACCAGATGGTCCAGTACAATGACCTGACCCAGGCCCAGGCAAATCAGGACAAGCTCGAGGCCTTGCCGAAGGTTTCTTACAGACCACAGGTGAGTGCGCCTTCCACCTTTGTGCAAGAGGTCATAAATCGGATTTTGACCTCACCTAAATACTCGATACTCGGTAGCTCTCAAAATCAGCGGCTGCAGGCATTGAACAGCGGTGGATTGCAAATATATACCACTTTGAACTCAAAGTACCAGGCTGAGGCCCAGGCGGCTGTGAAGAAGATCGTGCCAAACACCAATGGCAAGTACACCGCGGCGCTTGTAAGTATGGACCCCAGCACCGGTGCAGTGGAGGCGCTGGTGTCAGGTAACCCATCGCATGGATATGGTGGATACGATGTCGTCACGGGTAGAGGAGGAACGGGCAGACAGCCCGGCTCGTCTTTCAAACCGATCGTATTGGCGGCACTGTTGCAGCAGGGGTACAGTCCAAACGACATCATAGATGGAACTGGCCCGTGTCAATTTGTGATTCCGAACGTGAAACCTTCGCCCTACATTGTTCACAACGCTGAACCCGGATATGGTCTGATGACCATCACAAAGGCAACCGCGGACTCAGTGAACTGCGCGTACGTTCGTCTTGGTGTTAACCTTGGTGACAACAACATCGTTAATATGGCCCACATCCTGGGTGTAACCAGTCCGCTTACCGCTGTTCCTTCGATAGCGATCGGGTCCGAAGACGTAACTCCGCTCGAGATGGCCGAAGTCTATTCGACTCTGGCTGACAACGGAATCAGACACACCCCATACTTCACTGCAAAGATTCTTGATCCAAGCGGCAAGACCATTATCCAGACCTCTTCTCCGGGGATTCGGGTCTTGTCTGCCCAGAATGTGGCAGTCGAAGATCAGGTTATGCAGGCAGTGGTGCAATATGGAACTGGAACCGCCGCCGCGATTCCAGGCCGAGAGATTGCGGGAAAGACGGGGACGACCGACAACTTCACTGATGGCTGGTTCAACGGCTTTACACCCCAGCTCGAAACGGCTGTTTGGATGGGAGATCCTGCCGGCTCAGTGCCAATGACCGATGTCGGAGGAATTCCAGTCTACGGTGGAACCTATCCGGCCGAGATTTGGCATATGTACATGAGCCAGGCTCTTGCCGGTCTTCCGGCCATCAACTTTCCGCAACCCAATCCAGCACTGATCCCGCCTGGGAGATTCATTGTTCCCATCGACTCCCCCGGCTCGATAACCTCACCGACTACCACCACCACTACCACGACGACTTTACCTGCGGAATTGTCTCCAGGCACCACAGGAGCGACCTCGGCGCCCGGTTCTACCACTACAACTACTATTTCAACTACAAGTACAGCTACTTCATCGGCGACAGGCGCTGGTTCAGGGAGTGGATAGTTACGTCGCATCATTTTTACCAAAGGTAGGGGTTAGCAGTGGAGAAGTCTGAATTAGAGCAGCTTTTTGCTGTGCAGGAGGTGGACGCGAGACTGCGTGAGCTGCGTCACAGGCTCGTCAATTTGGCAGAAACATCAGGCGCAAAGTCCCTTGCTGAGGATCTGAAGTCGCTTAAGCTCAGTCACAACAGCATGAGAGTCTCGATGGAAAGCCTTGCGAAGCGGAGAGATGATCTGGAAGACCGTTCACGGATACTGATGGGCAAGGTGAAAAATATCAAAGCCAAGGAGATGAGCGGGGCGATATCTCATAGGGATATCGCAACGACGGAAGCGGAGATTTCACACCTTGAAAGTCAGCGATCCGAGCTAGAGGACGCCGAATTTGAGGTCTTGTCAGAGATCGAACTCCTTGAACCTCAAATGCTGGACTTAGAAAGTCGGATCGCCGAACGTGATGCCGAGCTATCCAAATTGAAAGAGCAGAATTTGGACATCGCGAGTGGGCTAAATGGTGAGATCATAGACATGGATGGAAAGCGCTCAGGTCTTGTCGGAGGCATCGACGCAGCACTTTTGAAGATCTACGACGATATCTATGCAAGGGTTGCTTCGCTTGCTGTCGCAAAAGTTGAGAATGGCAACTGTCAAGGCTGCCGATTGAAGCTGTCCTCGGTAGAAATAGAGAACGTCAGGCGCGCGCTGTCCGGTGACTTTTCAAGACCGCCCACTTGCGAGCAGTGCGGTCGCATTCTTTATGTGTAGGGTCGAGTTGGCCTGTAGGCGGGGTTCTGTCCAGTAGATTTCTCTACTTGGGTGGTCATCCATCTATGCGGCTTACCAGGAGTTTTATCATTTCTGACGTGGCGGGCGACCATACTCCATTTGGCCTTGCTCCGGGTGGGGTTTTCCGAGCCATAAAAGTCGCCTTTTATGCTGGTGCGCTCTTACCGCACCGTTTCACCATCACCATTTCTGGCTGTCTGCTTTCTGTGGCACTATCCTGCAGGTCACCCTGACTGGCCGTTAGCCAGCACCCTGCCCTATGGAGCCCCGACCTTCCTCGGGAGTGTTAATCCCGCGACCACCTGGCCAACTCGACAATGAAAGTCTAGATGTCTCAGGCTGTGGGTGAGCTCGCCAACTCTGTACCAACCTCAGGATATGGTGGTCGATAAAGAAAAGTGGGTTTTAGGAGGCATAGGTGAAGATTGCCGCACTTGGAGATGCACATGTTGGTCGTTCAAGCTATCCGGTTGCACGTGACGGGGTAAACGTTCGGGAAAGGGATTTCGAGAGGTCGTTCCTAGAAGCTGTTGACCTGCTGGTGGACCAGAGTCCAGATTTGATACTTTTTCTGGGAGATATTTTCGACTTTCCCCGACCATCATTTCGATCATTCAGAACGGTGCAAAAGGGACTCTTCGTTATCAAGGGATCCGGTATTCCGCTCGTGGCGATCAGTGGAAACCATGACACGCCAAGGCTCTATGGAACCGAAAGTCCATATGGTGCGTTGAATGATGTCTTTCCGGAATTCGGGCTGATATACCGACAGCAGTACGAGTGGTTCGACGTTGGGGAAGTGCGAATCCATGGCATCCCTCAGATGCTTGCTGAGGCGGAGACGGTTGAAGCTCTGAAGATGGCTTCATCCAATAAGAGTCTCAGCAAAGTGAATCTGGTCATTACCCATCCAAGGGTGAAGCAGTTGGCACCGTCGTATGCCGATATCAATGAGATCGAGTTGGATGCGGAGGACATAAAGGGAGACTTTGCGCTTCTAGGCCACTATCACTTTCACGCCAAAGTCAAAGAGAACATGTGGTACGTAGGATCGACGGACACGTTTTCCTTTGGGGACAATCCGGAGTTGTCAAAGGGTATCGCCGTCTTGGACACGGATTCAGGTGAGTGTTCCCATGTGGCTCTCACGAATCAGCGGTCTTTGCTCGATCTCGGTTTAACACCGGCGTTCGGGCTTGGAGCTAGAGAGCTGGAACAGATGGTAGAGGAGCAGCTCGCTTGTACTCCGGAAGGGTCGGTCGCTAGGTTGCGCCTGGATGGAGTTGATCCCGCTGCATACCGGTTAGTTGATCCTGCTGTGGTTCGTGAGCTGAGCAGCCATCTACTTTACTTCAGGCTGGAGCCTCTCTATCTTTCGGCGGCCATGGATGTCGAGCTTCCGGAGCTTGAATCGATGCCATCGAAATGGATGCGTTTCGTGGAGCACCAGGACGTTACCGATGATGACAAGCATGAGATATCGAAGACGGGCATGGAGTACATCAACAAAGCGATCGAGGCTTCATGAGGATTTATCGGATTTCGCTTCAGAACTACCGCGTTTTTGAAGATCCACTTGAACTGGAGTTTCCGTCTGGGCTGGTGGGAGTTTACGGTTCAAACGGAGCGGGAAAATCATACTTGATTGAGTCCATACCGTGGACGCTCTATGGAAGGAGCAGGACTTCGGTTCAAGATGTCCGCACTTCAGGTAGCGACAAGGACTGTGTCACGGAAATTGAATTTGAACATGAAGACCATCTTTACAGGGTGAGGCGCAGCGTTTCTGTCAGGGGGCTTGTTAAAGCGCGGGGCTGGATCGATAACGATCTGGTTTGTGATGGTGTCAAGGAAACAAACCGTTTTGTTCACTCGACGTTGGGGATGGACATTGAAGGGTTCCGGTCGTCTGTGTTCGCGGAGCAGAAGCAGCTCTCAGCCTTCTCCGACGCCAGTCCAGCTGATCGTCAGAGGCTTGTTCTATCATTGCTGGGCATCACTCCGCTTGACAAGGCGCGGGACATGGCTCGATCGGATGCAAGGATGCAAATGGAACAGCTTAAGTTTGCGAGGGCCTCTCTGCCTGACATCGGCCGGTTTATGGCTGAAAGAGAGGAGTCCCTTCAGGAGACCCAAAGAGCGAAGGCAAATTTCCAAAAGAGCCTGGAAAGAGTAAATGAGTTATCCCGGCGGGTTGAGATTGAGGAGAAGGAGCTGAAGCGTCTTGAGGCCGCGAAGGTTCAGAGCGATCAGATCATTGCTGTCGGTAAAGAGAAGCGCCGACTGTTTGATGAGCTGGCCGCACAGGTTGCCACACTTTCTCTTGCCCAGGCAAGGCTTAACGCAATTGAGGTTGACCTCTTAGAGTTGGCTGGCGCTGATCATGAGGTGGGCGAGCTAGAAGTCAAGGCCAGTGAGATTAAGGCTTTGCTCGACACGACAATACAGATGGAAAAGGCCAGTACCGAACTAAGGTCCATGCTGGACCAATTTGAATGCCAGTCTGTCGAGGATCTTCGCCACCTCAGTGCGGTAGTCGCGGATCGGTTGGAGGAGAGCGAGAGAAGTCGCCAGACGGTCTTGACCGAAATTCGCTCGGTGGAACTCGATTTGGCCTATTTAAAGGCTAATTGTCAGTCCGCCGAGGATGCCGTTGCGATGTTAGAGAGCCTCGGATCGGGTTCGCCCTGCCCAACATGCGGTCAGGAGCTTGGGGAGGAGTTTGAGGACCATCTCAGCCAGTCTCGGATTAATTTGGATGATCAGACTTTGTTACTGTGCTCAAAAGAGCCTGAACTGCTCGGGCTCAAGTCTGATTTGGAAGCTTTTGAAAGCTTGCGGTGTGAGTTGATTCAGCAGAAGGAGTCGGTTGAAAAGGCCATGATTAGGGCCTCGATTCTTGATGAGGCGATTGATGGTTTGAATCCGTCAGGAAATGTGGCGGAACTGAGGCTCGGTTTGGAAAAGGTTATGAACGAGCTAAAAAAGGCAAGGGACGCGCAGGCCCATGCCCTTGCTTTGTTGGCCGAAAAACGTGAGCTTGACCGGACGTTGCAGTCGGAATCTAGGATAGTGGCGGCATATAAGGAGGTGGAGTTCGAGCTTCAGGATCTCAAGTTGCGGCTGAACGAGTTGGATTTTGATTTTGAACGATATTGTCGACAAGCGAAAGCCGTCGCGGCCAGTCAACGTGAGGCCCAACATGCCAAGGAACTTCATGAGAGTGAGATAATGAGGCAAGTTCAACTTGCGGGCAAGCTTGAAAGAGTTGATGCGCTCATCGAACAGGTCAGGGAGTCGCATGCGGTTGTAGGACGGCTGGAAGTGCGTTCTGAATTGGTTGGCCGGGTGGCTGACTACTTGAACGAGTTCCGCCGCTCGACCATTTCGGCATTGGGTCCCCGGCTGGCAGCTGCGTCGGCTTCTCTTTTTGCGGAGCTGACGGAGTCGGAGTACGATCGTCTTGAAGTTGATACGTCCAACTGGCAACTTCGAATTTCCGATTACGGTTCGGCGCATGATTTGGGCAGATTTTCCGGGTCGGAGCGCGACCTGGCCAACCTCGCGTTCCGCATTGCAATATCAGAACAGATTGGACACAGTTTTGGACAGCAGGTTGGCCTGCTAGTTCTTGACGAAATCTTTGGACCACTTGATGATCAACGAAAGTTTGTGATGCTGGGAGCGCTAGATAGCCTGAAAGCGCGGTTTAATCAGGTTATTGTGGTAACACATGGTACCGAGATAAAAGAGCAGATGCCCGGGGCTATCGAGGTTGTAAAAGTGGGTAGGAGGAGGGCGACGGCTAGAGTGGCATAGCGCTTTAACCCAAACGGTTGGCTCGATCGTCAATTGTTTGGCTTTATTTCGTTAGAGGCGCCTACAAACTGATACCGTTACGAAAGTGTTCAATCGACTGGTGTTTGATCCTGCGGAAACGATTGCAAAGGCCAAGATTGGCGACAAGGATGCCCTTGCCAGACTTTGGTCTCTCTTGAATCCAGGACTCGTGAGATATCTGTCCTCTTTGGGCTGTGGCTCCTCGGAAGACATAGCTTCGGAGAGTTGGATCTCTCTTTCAAAGGTACTGTCGAGATTTCAGGGAAACATTTCAGCTCTACAGGGTTTGTTGTTTCAGATCGCGCGTGCGAGGCTCTATGATCAATTGCGCAAAGAGTATCGGCGACCCAGGCCGACCCTCATGGTTGTGGATGAAAACACTTTTCGCGAACAGGTCTGTTCCGAGCCGGAGATTCCTTTTGATGAGTCTTCGTCAAGAACGCTTGAGTGGCTGTCCAAGATTCCAACATCCCAGGCTGAAGTGGTGTCGCTAAGAGTTATTGTCGGGATGTCTCACTTTGAGATCTCTCAGATCATTGGAAAGTCTGAGGGCGCCGTGAGGATACTCTTCTTCCGGGGGTTGGAGAACCTTGAGAAAGTGATCACTGGGGAGGATAAAGGGAAGTCATCAAAGAAATTTTTTACCTCTGCGTAACATTTCAGGTTCGCAATACGATTTGTACATGTTATGGCGGACGACGATCGAACATCAAACGACGGTTCTGATGGATTCCATTATGATGAGTTTGACCGTTTTGTAGATCATCTCATCGACGGGGATCTTCCGCGGGACAGGGAGTTTTCCCAGCTTGAAAACGCTCTGATCGAGATGTCGAGTTTTGCAGCACCCGACGCCCTGATTGGGGGTTCGTCTGTCGTTGAGCGCATGGCAGAGGAGATAGAGAATTCGGCTTCCCATCCGGGCTCCAACGACAAGCGCACCTACCTTGCTCGCTTTTTGGGGGTCAAGGCGATTATTGCCGTTACTACTGCAGTGGCTTTTACCGGTGCCTCTGCGGCTGCAGCGTCTGGCTCACTTCCAGAGCCAATTCAAAAGGTATTTTCCGCAGCTGTTTCGAATCTTGGAGTTTCACTACCGTCGGCTTCGGTCACAACTACTTCGACCACTCTGAAATCAGTTTCAATTGGTGTCCATAGCAGTGATACGACGTCTCAGCAGACGTCACCTAACGCTGGCATATCGTCGTCTGCGGCTGGTCCTTCAACGTCACTGCCTGTGACTTCGAGCGTCAAGTCTGATTCGGTAAACTGTTTGCCGTTGATTTCGGAAAGTATTAGTTCACCTTTGACGTCAGGTTCGCCAACCACAACGGCTTCATCCACAACGACTTCATCTACGACAACAACTTCATCTACGACAACAACTTCCACCACGACCACAACACAACCAACCACCACGACCACTACACAACCAACCACCACGACCACTACACAACCAACCACCACGACCACAACACAACCAACCACAACGGCTGCCTCTGCGTCGATTTCGGCGATTATTGGAAGCTCTGATTGAAAAATGATGTCGATTTAACAACATGGGATCAATGTGGGACTTAAGTCCTGAAGACCTCGCCAAGGTATCCCATATGCCAATAGACTCCGACCCAGGCTGCGGTCGGAGTCTATTGTTCCCAGGATCGGTATTTTGTGTTTTACATGTTTCGATTTGTTTCTCTTTTGGGCTGACTGATTATTCACTGGACGCCACGGGTACTTGGGGAGCCGGCTATCCCGACGTTTGCACCTTGGTTGAAGCCTTGGATCAGCAGGCAAGATTCTCAAGCGTCATTTTCGCCATCTGTGAGATCTCCTACCTCGTCAAGAGTTGTGTCGCCAAAAGGAATAATAGTGAGTTCAGAGGAAGCAGTTCCGCCTTAAGCGCGACTGGGGCTGGGTTCTCATCAGCCTTTGGATCTTCGTGCGCGTTGCCAGCGCCATAAGTGACTGTTGGGCTGGCTTATTGGTGAGTTCCCGTGACAGCGAATACTAAGTTGAGAGCGCCTTTTATCTACTTTGGATTTGTTCGAGAGACATTCGGGAGTGGTAATCAGAACTGCTTGAGAGAGGTCAATCTGACAGTTTCACTTTTTTACAACTTGTTCCGAACGGGTGGGTTGCATCGAGTTCCCAAAGCTTCGAGGATGTCCCTGAAATGAGGGAGGGTTCTACTTCGTAGAGTCGGGGAATTCAGGTTTCAATGGTTCATGTACTTCATAAAGTAGCAATAGAACACCAAGATCGGCTGCGGAACCGGTAGCGACACCGAGAAACTGGCTCAACCTGTTCCCGGTCGACGAATTGTGGCTACAGATCACTCTGAGTCGATGTTCAGGACGGTCCATTCTGCATTCGCCAAGATATACCGCAACATGAGTTCAGGTATTCAAGTATCCTAGGTGATCTGGAAATTCCAGGTTGCCGTGAACCAGGTTTCAGTGTTGCCACCTTGCACTGGGTTGATGGTCACGCTTTGGAGTTCTCAAAAGTTTTTACTGCCCCCAAGCCTTGTGCGTTCTTTTTTGGGGATTGCGAGGGTAAAGGTAACATTGGATCCACATCTGAAGTCGTGGGGGCGATTCTGAATTCATCCGACGGCGACGGCTTTTATTTTTTAAGATGTCGCTACTGCTGAGATGCGATCGAAGGTCGTCTGGTTCGACATCAGATACATCAACGTTCTCCCGGATATCGTCCAGTTCGATTCAGCAGAGTCGTTCAGGTCGTTCATAGCTAGGGATATCTCGGGGAAAACCTTTCGACAATTGATTTCGAAGAGCGGCGAAACGTTCTTTCAGGAATTGCCATAAGACTGTCGGATTTGAGCGTTGATCACGTCCGTCTGTGCATGGATGCGGTAAAGAACTGAAGCTGTAGATGGTGGATCGGTTTCGGTCGCAAGTCCAGTGACGCATCTGAAGTGATTTTCGCCCAACCACAGCGGTAAACTAAGCTGGCGGGAGTACCTTTGCTGATGATTCGGCTGCCATTTCACTTTGGTAGGTAGAAAGTTTGGGTCCCAGGGTTGGGTCGGCGGTCGAGAGTATTCTCACAGCGAGTAGGCCGGCGTTCTTGGCGTTGTCGATTGCCACGGTTGCAACTGGTATTCCGGCAGGCATTTGCACAATGGAAAGCAGGGAATCAAGCCCATCCAGTCTTTTCAAAGCCACCGGAACGCCTATCACCGGTATCGTTGTCACAGATGCCAGCATCCCGGGAAGATGGGCAGCTCCTCCTGCACCGGCGATTATGACCCGCAGTCCGTTGCCGTACGCATCCGATCCATAGGCCAGCATCTTCTGGGGGGTGCGGTGGGCAGATAGGACTCTTAGCTCGTATTCGATCCCAAAGGACTCAAGCACCTGCGCTGCAGGGGCCATCACAGGGTAGTCCGAATCTGATCCCATGACGATACCAACGATTGCCGTCATTGCGAACTCCTATTTCTGAGTCATCCCTCAAGTATTTCTAGGCCGGATAGATGGTCCACTGTTTGATGGGCTGCTTCGAGGGCTTCCTCTACCGACCCGGCCGTCACTGTCACATGGCCAATCTTACGGTTTTTCCTGGATGATTTTGAATAAAGGTGTAATGAGGCACCTTTGACCGAAAGTGCAACCGGCAGTAGTGGCATTAAGTTCTGACTGTTCGAGTTGGAGATTAAGTTCACCATGGCTGCGGCGGGCACTCTCAGTTCTGTGGATCCCAATGGCAGCCCAAGGACTGCCCGCAAGTGATTTTCAAATTGGGAGGTGACGTTGGCCTCAATTGTGATGTGACCGCTGTTATGAGGACGCGGCGCTAGTTCGTTTACCATCAGTTTTCCATCGATCATGAAGAATTCGACCGCGAGAATGCCAACAACCTCGAGATCCTCCGCCAGCTTTTCGGCGACCCGCCGTGCCTCCGCTGCAATTTCCACTGGGAAATCCCCTGGTGAGGTGACCTCACGGCACATTCCTTCGACCTGCAAGGTCTTCACCATCGGATAGGTGAGACACTCTCCGGCGGAGGAGCGCACGGCCAGAACCGAACCCTCTGCGTCAAGTTCCAGTTTTGGCTCCACGACGAATGGCAAGTGTGTGGAAAGACTGTTAAAGATAGTTGCTGCATCGGCTTCGCCATCGACCATGTATACCCCACGTCCGTCATAGCCTCCCGTAGAAGGCTTAATGACGATTGGCCAACCATATCGGGCTCCAAATGAGGTTATTTCTGAGAGGGTGTTGCAAATCTGGTATGGAGGTAGCGGGTAGCCGAGTTGAGTGAGGCGTTGCCTCTGGTTCGCCTTGTTGGCCGACAATTCAAGGGTCGAGGCCGTGGGAAGAATCAAGCAGCCCCGTTTCTCGAGTTCCCTGACGATGTTTGGCGAAACAAGTTCGTGGTCGAAGGTCACCGCGTCGCACTTTTGGGCGAAGTGGTAGATCTCTGGAGGAGTCCACGATTCCGAAGATGCTCTGGTAATGTCACGAAAGTATTTGGGAGCTGCTTCATCGGTGGGCGACGCGAAAAGATGTGCTTCGATACCGAGAGAAATTGCGCTCTGGTAGAGCATTTGCGCAAGCTGACCTCCACCGATTATGCCTATCGTCGGGGGTTTCGACAGCTTGGGCCAGTCAATCACTTTCGAGTTCGAAACAGAATGGTTGTCTGAATCTGGTGTTCGGCGTTCCTGTTGTATGCTCATTTTCCTCTGGTCTATCCCGCAATTGGCGCTTGGTGCATAACAATCACTTTAGCCTTTGAGACAGCCATAAATTGTCCTGCATTAGTTAGAGACACTGCATTATTGCTAAAAAGTCACTGTACTGAGTTCCGGAACAGAATTACGTGAGATTTCGACCGCTTTTAGCCAGGTATCTCTCGACCTTTCCGCTTGACGTATGTCGAATGCCCTGTCGGGATCGACGGTCAGCTTCGGCATGATGAGTTCATCTATGCAGCTGACGTGTGAGAGTGTACCCAGGGCAAGGTGTCCAGCTAGACCTGCTCCAATGCTTGTGGCTTCTTTGGCCGAAGAAATCCTCAGGCGTTTCTGGCTGAAGTTGGCGAGGTGTTGCAGGAACAGGCGGTTTTGGGTCATTCCTCCGTCGACGCTCAATGATTCCAATGCCACCTGGCTATCTGCCTCTATGGCTTCGATCAGATCTGCACCCATGTGTGCCACACCTGCGAGTGTGGCGTTTGCGAGGTCCGATCTGGTGGTCAGCTTTGTGATATTCGCAAAGCAGGCCAGCGCCCCGAAGTCCCAGTATGGGGTTGCAAGACCAGTCAATGCTGGCACGAAGACTTCATTGGATCCGAAATGGGATTCTCGCGCAAGTGCCTCAATGGAAGCGGGAGAATCCGCGATTCCAAGGTTGGCGCATACGAAGTCAATAGCGGATCCAGCATGGAGCCCGATCGCTTCGAGTCCAAATAGTATTTGGTCCCCCTCGGAACGCGCCACTATTGGGAATGTGCCATGGGAAAGACGGGCAGTCGTAGTCGGCCCCTTCTCTCCGGTAAGAATGTCCACCATGGCACCCGTTCCGAAGGTCGCCTTTGCTCGTTTAGGCTCGGTTATCCCCTGACCGAGCATGGAGGCTTGTTGGTCTCCCAACATTGCCACAAGAGGTAGGATCAGTCCGTCAATATCTGTCTCTCCCAGGTAGCCGATTGACGGCACAATTTCTGGCAATGCCTTTAGGGGGATGTTTAGCTTTGACAAAATTGTGGGATCGTATCTTGTAACGGTTGGCTCGACCAAGCCGGTCATAGCGGCATTGGTATGGTCTGTCTTGAACTCACCGGTGAGACGAAAGCAAATCCAAGCGTCAATGGTTCCTCCCAAAAGGCCGCGGCTGCGATCTTTGTCGAAGAGATCCATCATGAGGGAGATCTTTGTAGCACTCTGGTTAGGTGACAATGAGATGCCAGGAGCCTTGAGCGCCAAACACATAGGGGCTGTCCGAAGGTCCTGCCAGCTCTGTCCCATGCAAACCGGACTTTTGGTCAAAGGGTCGAATACTACCGTTGAGGCCCGCTGGTTCGTTAGGGCAATTGCGGAACAGGGGGTTTCCGATAGGAGGCATTTCAATAGACGTAGGCATGTTTGGAAAAGCTCCTCTGCGTCGAACTCAACGAAACCTCGTGTTGGGGAATGCGTCGTGAACCTGGACCGAAATTCCGCCGCGACGGTGCCGGAAGGACTTACGGCGGATGCCCGAATGTTTGATGTACCAATGTCAAGGACTGCTATCAATGTCTCTTGCGGCAGGTTCATCGTGTCCTACTTGTCGGAAGTCCATCGCGCCCGTGTCGCGGTTGCTTAATAATATGCTTAAAGGCACTGGCTAAGGTGCTCGAAGCCGAACTTCGGGTGTGTGGCCCTTGCGTGCCATTTGATTGAATTTGATCCTACCGGTGGATCTTTTGGCTGGGTTTTCCTGGTGAAAGGCTATTGTAATCGATCAACCCGGAGCGCTAAGTTTACTTTGGCTGCAGATCTCGCTTACCGAGTTTTAAGTGCAGCCGTCTTGCACCTCACTGTGAGGGTATGAACAATGATTTTCATTTACTAGACGATGGTAAGTGTAAGTGAGTGGTGATAGAATGTTTTGTGATGAGAAGTCCTGAAGAGTTGGTGAAGAGTTTTAGAGAGCACGGCAGGAAGGTCACTCCCCAACGGGAGCGGATCTTTTGGATTCTTCAGGGGAACGATTCGCATCCCACTGCAGAGTCGGTCCATGCGGAGTTGGTTAGAGAGATGCCCTCTGTCTCGCTGAAGACCGTGTACCAGACGTTGCATGAGCTGGCAGACATGGGCGAAATCTCGTCGTTGGACCTCGGGACGGGATCGTCGAGATTCGATCCCAACCGGTCCACCCATCATCACTTGGTATGTACGCGATGTCACTTGGTGAGAGATCTCTATTTGGATATTGACGATGTTAGGATTCCAAAGGAGCAACTCCAAGGGTTCGAGGCAGGTGTGGCAGAGATTACGTTCCGTGGGCTGTGTGCTAAGTGTCGGGTTGAGGTCTCTGAAGATTGACCGGCGGATCCACTATTGCGATTTATGAGTTGAAGTAGGAGCAACAGTTCGTTTGTGGCTTAAGTGGCATTAGATAACAAGGAGATAAATTATGGCAGAGCTCAAGAGTTCCAAGACGGCGGAGAATCTGAAGGAGGCGTTTGCAGGAGAGAGTCAGGCAAATCGCCGTTACCTCTACTTCGCCCAGAAGGCTGATGTGGAAGGTTACCCAGACGTTGCGGCGCTGTTCAGGTCAGTTGCTGACGGTGAAACTGGGCACGCTTTCGGCCATTTCGATTTCTTGGCAGATGGCGTGGGCGATCCTGTGACCGGTGTCCCGGTTGGTAGCTCTGAAGATAACCTGAAATCAGCCATCGAGGGTGAGACCTACGAGTACACGGAGATGTACCCAGGTTTTGCACGCACTGCGAGAGATGAGGGTTTTCAGGAGATCGCTGAATGGTTTGAAACATTGGCGCGGGCCGAAAAGAGCCACGCTGGCCGCTTTACTCAGGGTCTTGAGTCCATATCATAGTTTCACCTAAGAATTGAAATGTGGAGCTAGCCACGTCATAGTGTGTTCGGTATTTGCTCGGAGGAATATGTGCCGTGCAAATGCCGAAATCTGACGTGATAAATATAGGCGATTCAATCCACTCGTCCCGAGATAGTTAATGGGTACCGGTGCTGGTCAGGAGGGACATGGCAACTACTTACGATCCATCTCACACCTTATATTTCGATGAGCCAGATCTTAGGTTGGAACTGACACGGGTATTTGATCTCTGTCACGGGTGCAGGCTTTGTCTTCATCTTTGTCCGGCTTTTCCGACGCTTTTCAATTCAATCGATGCGAGAGATGGCGACGTGGAGGGTTTGACGCCGAAAGAGCAGGATCAGGTCGTCGACGAGTGCTATCAGTGCAAGTTGTGCTATATAAAGTGTCCCTATATCCCGCCCCACGAGTGGGATTTGGACTTTCCTCGCCTGATGATGCGGGCAAATGCGGTGAAGAAGAGGAATAATCATCAGAGTTCAAGCGAGAAACTTGCTGATCAACTCCTGAGTCGTACCGACCTGCTGGGAACCGTTTCAGTGAAGTTTTCGGGTTTGGCAAACAAGGCGCTTTCGACCGACTCAACCTTGTTGAGAAAGGCAATGGAGAAGGTCGTGGGCATTGCGGCTCAACGGGTTCTTCCACCATATGCTAAACAGCGGTTCTCGGTCTGGTTCAAGAACCGCATAAAGCCGTTCGTCGAGAATAGACGTGCCACAGCCGTTGTCTACCCCACCTGCTTCATTGAATATCAGGAGCCGGCGATTGGAAAGGACCTGGTGTCGGTGTATGAGAGAAATGGTATTGAGTGCTCACTCCCTGATGGCGTAAGTTGTTGTGGTGCTCCATGGTTACACAGCGGGAACGTTGACCACTTCAAGAAGACCGCGGAGAAAAACGTCACCGCGCTGGTTAGCCAGGCGCGTCAGGGCAATCCGATCATTGTCTCCCAGCCCACCTGTGCCTACGTTATAAAGCGTGACTACCCCCTGTATCTCCAGTCACAGGAGGCTAAGGATGTCGCAGGTGCAACATATGACGCCGCCGAATACTTAATGTATGTTCACAAAAATAAGGGAGGTATTGATCTTGACTTTAAGGGATCGGCTCCAGCTTCAGTCACTTATCATGCCCCATGCCACCTTCAGGCGCAGAATGTCGGCTTCAAGAGCCGCGATCTTTTGAAACTGACTGGCACAAAGGTGACAGTGGTGAATAAGTGTTCTGGCATAGACGGGACGTGGGGCTATCGCAAAGAAAACTATGAGCTGTCCAAAAAGGTCGCCAGCGGGCTGGTGAAAGCTATCGAAAAGAGTGAAGGCGAGGTCTTGTCAGGGGACTGCCATCTTGCTAACACGGCAATCACCGAGGAGACGGAACGCAGAGTATTCCATCCAATTCAGATCATTGCCCGGGCTTACGGTATCAGGGAGTAATTGCTATGACGAAGTTGGGGATGGGCGATATTGTTGACCTTCGTGAGTACGAACGCGAGCGAGAGGATTTTCGCCGATCAATTATCGCACTCAAAGCAGTTCGGCGAGTCGCTCTCGGGGATTTGATAACAGTAGTGTTCGAAAACCGCGATACTATCAGGTTCCAGATCCAGGAAATGGCGCGGGCTGAGAAGATGTTCCGCGACGAACAAATTGAAACTGAACTGGCAATTTATAATCCAATGATCCCAGAAAAGGGGGAGCTGAAGGCAACGCTTTTTCTGGAGCTTACATCTAAGGACATGCTTCAGGAATGGCTTCCAGCGCTGGTGGGCATTGAGAGGTCTGTCTACCTGGAGGTTGGAATAGGTAGTTCAGCCAGGAGAAGTTCGTCGCAGCCGGAGGGCGAGCATGAATCGCAGCTGACTCGAGAATACGTCACTGCATCGGTTCACTATATTGAATGGACCTTGGATCAGGATTTGCAGCGCCAGATGAGAGGCGGGAGCGTCTACCTGGGAATAGATCATCCGAGATACCAGGCTCGCGTGGAACTGCCGCCCTCCACCATAGAGTCGCTTCTTTCCGACTGGCGTGACTAGCTGCAACTGTATGCGGGAAACTCCATCTCCTGGTGGCCGTAGTGGTATTGGCGCGCCTGCTAGTGGAGTATGTTCACTGCTCGCGCTCCAACCAGGACGACTGTTACGACTGAGACCATCGACTGGACCAGCATTAGGAACTTTGCCATGGGTGTCAGTGGCATGGTGTCAGTGGGGCTGAAGGCCAGGGCATTGGTGAAGGAGACGTAGAGGTAATCCATGAAAGTGGGGACCCATTTTCCAATTGTGGTGCCCGGCGAAGTCATCTGTGGAAAGAGGAAGTCAGGATTGCGCCGAAGGTTGGAGCATCTGGCAGAAGGCCCGCCTCTGTCCAGCTCCCAGAACCACAAGCCAAAAACCATTACATTGGTGACCCAAATTGCCACCGCGGCATAAATAAGCGAGCGGCCGCTAGTGCTTCCACCGACCACGAGGGTGTAGCTAAGTAATGCAAGGTTGCTAGCATTGGCCAGGTTGACCAGCCCAATCAGCCCCAATGACAGGGCTCTTATATTCTTGGATTCCCTGGTTATTTTCATCGGGTTCGAAGCCGTATGTGCAATCAGAATGATTAGTTCAAGGGCGGGTAAAAGATACCTTGGTCCAAGAATGAGTCTTTTTGGCAGGAGAGTGTAGATAAATACCGCCAATAGAATGGCTATCGTAGCTGGTAGACGGTGTTCATGCTCCGACCTGAATCCGTATGCTGGTGACTCTGGTGGCTTCTGTTGATCTTCTGCCATGGTTTTATATTAGAGTTGCCGGCCTGGCTTTGTCTTCAGACAGCGAAAAGCTAGAGCTATTCGTCGCGGCATGGCGCATTGCAGCCTACAGCATCTCCGCATGTGACTGCTGGTGGATGTGGAGTGATGAACTGAGTATCCTCTTATAGAGTGACTCAAGAAGATGCGAAAATATTAAAAGAATTTCCTGGCTGGCCGTCTGTTCTGGCACGTTTGTTTCGGCGGGAGGACTTGGGCTTCGAGCTATCACGGCTTGCGCTCACCGAGATTCTCTCAGGTGAGACGTCAATGGTCCATGCGGCCGCGTTTGTCTCCGCGTTGAGGACAAAGGGCGAGTCTGTCAACGAAGTGTCGGGTATGGCTGCGGCGATGTTGGACATGGCGACCCTAATTGATGTTGATCCACACGTGGTCGATACCTGTGGAACCGGCGGTGACAGGGCTATGACTATTAATGTCTCCACTATGGCGGCACTGATAGTTGCAGGAGCCGGCGTCAAGGTGTGTAAGCATGGAGGTCGTGCCTCGTCTTCGAAATCCGGTTCAGCCGACGTGTTGGAGTCACTTGGCGTCAAGGTCGATATCGGCCCCACATTGGTTGCGGAGTGCATATCCAAGGCAAACATTGGATTCTGTTTTGCTCCCAAGTTCCATCCGGCGATGGCGAGTGTTGGCGGTCTACGGCGTGAGCTTGGAGTTCCCACTATTTTCAATTTTTTGGGTCCGCTTGTGAACCCCGCCAGGGCAAAGTATCAAGTTGTCGGTGTGTCCGACCCGGCAATGGCCGAGACGATGATTGGTGTCCTGGCAAACCAGGGATCTGAGCGTGCAATGGTCGTTTATGGCGATGACGGATTGGATGAAATCTCAACAACTGCGGTCACTTCGGTTCTTGAACTTTCACGAGACGCTGATGACAGAGTCGTGATAAACCGTTACAAGATTGATCCCACTGATCTTGGAGTTCCGCTTGCGACGCTCGAAGATTTGCGAGGAGGTGAAGCCAGTGAGAACGCTGAAATCGTGAGGAGAGTTCTCGGAGGCGAGCCAGGACCCAAGGCGAATATTGCCATACTCAACGCTGGTGCAGCCCTGTACATTTGCGGTGCAGCTCCTTCAATCGCCGAAGGCGTGGAACGTGCGAGGGCGTCGATCACCTCAGGTTCGGCACTGCGGGCACTTGAGCTGCTTGTCGCGAGTTCTCAACTCTAGTAACGATTTCTTGAGGCCGTGCCAGCGGTTTAGGAACCTGCCGTCTGTGACTCTTGAGGTTTAGAACGCCTAATCATGGTTGGTTGTGCACCTGGTTGAGGCCGTTTCCACTTGTAGGCATTGCTGGCTGGCGGGGTTATCGAGGAAAGAACCGGTCATGGGAGCACCGTCCTGGTCCCGGTTTGAGATTGTGAGACTATTTGAGTTGTCAATTATGTTGGAGTTTGCCGCCCCTAAGGAATTGGCTGCTCGGCTAGTCTCGATTCTGTGAATATGACAAGATATCGTTGTGCGGCATGTGGCAACGTCACTAGATTCGATGTGACGGTGAGCAAGAAGACAAAGTCCTTTTATCACTTCAGTATTGGCGGTGACCTGCGCGTCGAGAGTGAGGAAGTGCTCGAAGAGACTGTGGATGAGGTAAGTTGCAGGTGGTGCGGCCATTCAAAATCTATTGAGGTTATTGAGGGTTTGAACTAAGCATTTAGGTGGATGAACATTGTGGTGCAATTTCCTCAACAGTGGAGCCGTGAGCCTGAACGGGCAGTTCGAAACGGCTCAGAAAGGTGGGAAGAACAATGTTGTCAGCTTTGTTTTTAGGCCGTAGGCTTGGAGGTGCCTGGCCACGATATTGGTATTTCGGTTCCGTCACGGCGAGTTCAGGCTTAGTCAAATCTGAGGCGCTGCCGTTCCGGATTGGGGGCACGATCATGCGGAGCCTGCACAGTGCTACCAGGGTGTAGCAATCAGATGACGGGTTGGGTCTAAAGTTGTTTGTGAATCAAGTTCAAGTTCTCGAGGTGTTCCAATGATCTTGGTCGATCAGGCCATTTGGCTTCATAGGGGAAAGAGATGGGCGCATCTGGTCTCTGACGAATCCTATGAAGAGCTTCATGACTTCGCGGAGAATTTGGGATTGGTAAGAGCCATGTTTCAGAAGGACCACTACGACGTGCATCATGATTTGCGGGCGCGCGCAATTGCCCTGGGGGCGACACCGGTTGATTTTAGGGTGCTGGCCCATGCACTGAGAAGTGCCGGTTTGAGATGCCGCTGATTCGAATGCCAACGTCTTGCCAGTATCAATTTGACTTTGGAGTACACAGATTGGTTCCAACATCGCTGGTTTTATGTCACAAATCCTGAGACTTCGCAATTAGTCGGGAACCTTTGGACGGTTGGCGGATGGTTAACAGGGGGAGTGAGTTTTAGGCTGATGCAAAAGCGTTTCTGGTGACCTGGAGAGTTGATGGTCAAGCATCTATTAGTTACAAATGACTTTCCGCCGAAGGTGGGTGGGATTCAGAACTACCTGTATGAATTGTGGCGACGGCTTGACCCGCAGAGCTTTGTTGTTATTACTACCCCACATCCCAATGCAGATGCCTTCGATGTTCAACAGGATTTTGAGATAATTCGCCTCCCTCACAAAGTGTTCATGCCGACCTCCTCCCTGGCACGGAAAATCCGCGAGATCGCCGAAGAGCAAAATGCCTCCTTTGTAGTGTGGGATCCGGCTCTACCTGTGGGCATGCTGGCGCCCAAAGTGGGCATTCAGTACGGGGTAATACTCCATGGAGCTGAGCTGACCGTGCCAGCCAGGTTGCCGGTTCTTTCCGGTTGGATTGTAAAAGTCTTATCTCAGGCGAGATTTATCATCGCCGCTGGACAATATCCGCGAGGTGAATTGGAGCGTCTTTTTGCGCGGGCAAACAAGGATCTGCCCGAGGTGTTTGAAATTCCTCCGGGTGTGGATCCGGTTCGATTCCAGCCATTGGGTTCCGAGGTCCGCAAAAAATACAGAAAGTCTATTGGTATCAGCGATGACGAGTTTCTCGTATCGTCTGTTTCGAGACTCGTGCCAAGAAAAGGTATGGATTCACTTATCGGGGCGGTGAGTCTGCTTCAGGATGCCCATCCCGAGTTGAAGGTCGTGATTGCCGGGGCTGGACGCGATGAGAGGCGTCTTTGGCGTCTCATTAGGAGACGCCACGCCTCCGTGCAGCTGTTCGGAAGGGTTGCAGAAGATGAACTTCCATATCTTTTGGGAGCCAGCGATGCTTTTGCGGTGTTGTGCCGTAGCCGGTGGGTTGGGTTGGAGCAGGAGGGGTTCGGCATTGTGTTCTTGGAGGCGAGTTCTTGTGGGGTCCCCGTTATTGCAGGCTATTCCGGGGGTTCAACCGAAGCCGTGACCCACGAGCAGACTGGATTTGTTGTCTACCAGCCGAAGTCTCCGCGCAAGACAGCCGAGGCTATATCAATGCTGATCAGCAACGGCCAACTTCGAGAGCAGATGGGGGCAAACGGCAGGCGCAGGGCCTTGGATGATTTTTCATATAATCACCTAAGTGAGAAGTTGAGCAAGTGTCTGGCATCGATCAACTGGGAAAGAACCGATTCAAATTCCTGACAGGTGTCGGCCTTGTGTAGGGTAATCTGCTTAATGTTTCCTGGTTTGCACTGCCGGAAACAGGGTTAATTGAGTTTTGTCTGAGGCAGAAGGGACTCGAGCTGTGGAAAATGCTCGTGAGAAGATGGTAATTGGAGCTACTCCAGACCAATGCTATGCGGTTGCGGCTTCCTTTGAGGAGTACCCTGCCTGGGCTCAGGATATCAAAGAAGTGGTAATCGTAGCTCGAGACGACAAGGGCCGCCCGGCTGCAGTCACCTTTCGGGCCGGGGCGTTTGGCCGCACAACTTCATACACGCTCAGATACGACTACTCTGGGGCGCCAAAGGTTCTCTCGTGGGTTCAAATTGGCGGCGACATAACTTCAAAGCTCGATGGCAGCTATGTTTTTGAATCAGATGATCTGAACCAAACCCAGGTCACTTACGAATTGACCGTTGAGCTTGCCGTGCCGATTCCGGGATTTGTCAAGCGCCGGGCGGAGGTTCGTATAGTTCATGCAGCCTTGAGAGACTTGAAGGAAAGGGTTGAGTCGGTGATGGGTGCAAAGTCTGCTGTTCCAAAATAGACGGCGTCCTAGGTGGCAGGCAAGCTGGGTGAGATATGGGCACAATAATATCAAGTAATGCATTCACGAAGGCCACGAGGTTTGTTCAGTCGGCGCAATTCCGATAACTCGCGAAGCTTCTCCGACTCGTGATCCCCGGTATGGCTCGGACATCTTCTGATACTCGAACTCAAAAGTCGACTGAGTTGGATCGGCCTTCCCGGATTGGCAGGGTCTGTCTGAATCGCACAATTCGCGTCTCATTTTAGGTGCCGCGTTGTATGGTCCACACGGAATAGTATGCGGGCCTTCCGGAATTGCTGGCGAGGTCGGCCAACTTTGCATCGAAAGGGTTGAAGGCCCTGCCTGTGCGGCAAAGAGGCGATGCCGGTGACGAACTCGCTACGGCCCGGTTTGGATGATACGGGATATTGCGCCATTCCAGGCGTGGGGGTGTTCAGCCAGTGGGTTGTGAAGTTCATCTTCGAAGGATTGGTTGAGGAGCTGACCGTCAATTCAGTGCCCGAAATGGCAAACCAGATTGCAACAATTGTGCTGGGGAGAGTGGTGCTATCCGGCGCGCTTGCAATAGATATTGCCGAGAGGCTGCCGAAGGCGTGGGATCACTTCTCGACCTTTGTCGACCGTGGCTTAGTGATGGTGTGAACAGTGATGCTGACGGTTAGTCTGATTTAGTCTGCTGGTTCTGTCGGAGCAAGTTATCTTTGGGATTAAGGTGATCACCAACTCGGGTGTACTATGGTAATGTCATGGAATTTCGACGAATAACTGGGCTGCCTCCCTACGTCTTTGGAGTCATTGATTCACTTAAGGCGCAGGAAAGAAGAGGTGGAAAAGACGTAATTGACCTCGGATTTGGGAACCCCGATATTCCCTCCCCAGAGATAGCCGTCGAGAAGCTTGTAGAAGCCGCCAGAAATCCACGTAACCATCGTTATTCCTCGAGCAAGGGCCTACCAAATCTTCGTAAAGCCGTTGCTGATATGTATATGCGAAAATTCGGTGTCGAGTTGGATCCCGAGACAGAAGTCGTCTCGACCATCGGGGCTAAAGAGGGTTTTTCACACTTGATGTGGGTGTTGGTCGGGCCTGGAGATGTGGCGCTCGTGCCATCTCCTTCCTATCCAATCCATATTTGGGGGCCGCTGTTCGCAGGTGCAGAGGTGAGGCAGGTCCGACTCGGTCCGGTGGCAAGGACTGAAGCTGTTGGGGAGGCACCCAGAAGAGGCAATCCGGAAGAGTTCTTGTCGAACCTGGTTGAGGCGTTTGAGTCGTCGTGGCCACGGCCACGGGTAATTGTCATTTCATTTCCCCACAATCCCACTACGACTAGCGTCGACTTGGACTGGATGACCAAGATCGTGGAGTTTGCACGCGAACGTGAGGTCATTGTGGTGCATGACTTTGCATATTCGGATACGGCATTTGACGGGTACAGACCTCCTTCGGTTTTACAAGTTCCCGGAGCCAAAGAAGTTGCGGTGGAGCTCTATACCCTGACAAAGTCTTATTCGATGGCCGGGTGGCGGTCTGCGTTTATGGTAGGTAACAAAGATGTCGTTGGGGCGCTCATAAAACTGAAGAGCTACCTCGACTATGGCACTTTCCAGCCAATTCAGATAGCTGCAACCGTCACCTTGAATGAAGCTGACTCCTATCCTCCTTTGGTAAACGGTATATACCAGTCGCGCAGGGATGTCCTTTGTGAGGGTCTCAACCGTATCGGATGGCAAATCGAGAAGCCGCGCGGAACGATGTTCGTTTGGGGCGAGATTCCTGAGCCATACCAGGATATGACATCGCTTGAATTTGCGAAGTTCTTGGTTTCCGAGGCCCAGGTCGCTGTTTCACCGGGCGTTGGTTTTGGGCCGGGTGGAGAAGGATTTGTCCGCTTCGCCTTGATTGAGAACGAGCAGAGAATTCATCAGGCTGTTCGAAACCTGAAGCGGGCACTTCCGAAACTTTGAAGCTGTTAGGTTCCGTCTTGGCCTTTTGCTACCTTGATCTCCTCCCCACGTATCTATCCGGGGATTCCCCAGGTCTGGCGTCCTTCTGCCAGGCCCCCGAGGGTGACACTGACTGCAGGAGATCTTTGCCCCGGGCGTCCGGCCTGACCCGGGCCGGGTTGCGGCACGAGGTTAGTGACCAAAGCTAAGCGTCTCTTGGGCCTGTAACACCCAAATGTAACGATTAGGCGTAGCGCCATAGCATTACAAACACGAGGTAGCGTGTCATTGGTAATCAAGAATGCGATCATTTGTTGTCAAGATCAGTGATCAGGTTGTTAACCGAACTGCGTTCATCGTGAAACCTGACTGAAACATTGCCGCTATAGGATCACAGCGTGGCTCGATATGTGTTGAGAATATGGTTAGATGATCGTCCCGGTGCCCTGGGATCCGTTGCGTCCCGAATTGGTTCGGTCAAAGGAGACTTAGTTGGAATTGAGATTCTTGAGCGAGGTGGAGGCAGAGTCATCGACGAAATCATGGTCGACCTGCCGAACGACGAGTTAGTCGATCTCATGGTGAGGGAAATACAGGAAGTGGACGGAGTTGATGTTGAGAATGTGAGTCTGGAGTCAAATCCCGACCGGGATTCCCGAATGGACCCGATCTTGACGGCCGCGGCGATCATGGAAACTGGGAGCCGTCCAGAGTTCTTTGATGAGTTGTTGTCTCGACTGTGTTTTGACTACACAACGCTTTGGGTCGTGGCATTTGATCTCATAGGAAATTCAGTCATTGCGGCAACTGGCGAGGCGCCCAATCAAGGATGGGTTGAAGCGTTTCTCAAAGGTGTGATGGTCGAGTCCGCCGACGGGCATAACGATCCTTCTGATATAGCCTTGGTGGTGATGCGTCGTTCGAGGGTTGCGGTTCTCCTTGGAAGACCGGAACGACCTTTCCGCGACTTGGAGCGGTCTCAGCTGGAGGCTATCGCCAGAATCGGCGATGTGAAACTGGTATTATTTCCCGTCTAGTCCGAGCTTGTTGAGATAGGCGGTCCAACGCTTCTCCCTTGACTTTGCGCTGATTCTACTTGCGGAGGGAGTGAATGTCTGGCGCGCACTGTAGCCGCTTCGAAGGCTCTCGGGTTGAATGTCTCCCATGCCCACCGCCGACATCATCGCCGCGCCAAACGCCGTTGACTCAGCCAAATTGGAGGCATGGCACTCGAGATTTGTCTGATCAGCAATCAGCTGGCATAGGAAGTCAAGGTTAGAAAGGCCTCCGTCTAACTTTAAAGAACTGATTTGGCTGCCAAGCTGGTTGCTGATCTCTTCGGTTATATTGGCAGTTTGAAGTGCAATCGATTCGAAAGCTGCTCGGGCTATTTGGCCCTTTGAACTCGAGGAATCCAATCCAGCCAGAACTGCCGCGGTGTCGTTGCCCCACCACGGTGACCCAGTCCCGGTGAAAAATGGAAGGATTGTCACCTGTTCTGAGGTCCGGACGGATTTTGCCAACTCTTGGAGTGCTTCGATGTTGGAAGCAATGCCGATGACTTCAATGAGCCACTCCAGTAGGGAGGCGGTTGTGAAGATCGAGCCTTCAAGGCAAAAAGTGTTTTCAGTTCCGCCCAGGTTCCAGGCAATTGAGGTAATCAGGCCGGTTTGTGGTTCAGGTCTTTTGGTACCGGAGTTGGTGAGAAGGAATGTCCCGGTTCCCATGGTTGCTTTGGTGTCGCCGATGGCTATACAACCCTGGCCGAAAAGAGAGGCCTGTTGGTCTCCCAGTACCGCATGAATCGGCACTCCGAGCCAAGGCTGCAAGCTGGGGTGGGTGATTTCACCGAACATGGCATTCGATGATAGCGGCACAGGCAGCAGGTCCAGAGGCACACCGAAAAGCTCACCGAGTTGCTCGTCATATTTGTTGGAACTGATATTCAGCAGAGATGTTCGAGAGGCGTTGGTGAGGTCAGTAAGTGACTGCTTGTTGGAGGTGAGATTTGCCAAGAGCCAGCTGTCTACCGTTCCCAACTGAGTCCCCTTGGGCGGGGATTTCCCAAGTTCCGAGACCAGGCGGGCATATTTTGTCGCTGAAAAGTAGGGGTCGAGCGTCAGCCCGGTTGTCTGCCTGATTAGCTCTTCGTTTCCGGAGAGCTTCAATTCTTCGCAGAGTGACGCACTTAGACGATCCTGCCAGGAGATCGCCATGGCCAACGGTTTAAGTGTTTTGTTTTCCCATGCGATGACGGTTTCGCGCTGGTTGGCTATTCCGATCGACCGTGGGGACTGGTCAAGATTCATGGCAAGGTCATGCAACACCCCGATGGAGTGAATCGCAATTTCATTTGGATCCTGTTCGACCCGTCCTTGGCCGGGATGCAGGGTGGTGAGATCTCGTGACGAGGTGGCCAGTATGGTGCCGTCAACCTCAAAGGCGATGGCTCTAACCGATGTTGTGCCTATGTCAAGGCCGACGTAACTCATGGTCTAGAAAATTAGTTCACTCGATGACAAGAGTCTCACAGTTTAAGAAAATTCCTGTTGCGCTTGAAATCCCGCCAGGTCCTGACCAAGCCATGATCAATGTCGACCTTGAAGCCGATTCCAAGGGACCGTGCGAGCGAGTTGTCAACTTTGACACCGCGCATTTCGCCTGCTTTTGCATCAACTCGGTCGAATGGAATCTCTATTCCGGTGGCATTAGATGTCTTTTGAACCAAGGTATTTACGCTGACTGAAGTGCCCGAACCAATTATGACTGGACCTTGATAATCAGTCTTCGCCAGGTCGACAAATGCCATGGCTACGTCGTTGACATAGACATAGTCGCGGTACTGCTCTCCGTCGCCGTAGACCGAGAAATGGGACATGCCAAGTGCTGCGCGCATGAGTCTTGGAACTATGGAGTCCTTCTTCGCCATCCCCTCACCGTATACATTTGTCAGTCTGAGCTGAGTGGCCACCACTCCGTAGCTGGCACTGTAGGCGTTGGAAAGCACTTCGGCGGCTGCCTTGGTGGAGCCATACGGTGTCATGGGCCGAAGTGGCGTAGTCTCGGTTATCCTGTCATCTGTAAAGTTGCCAACGACGGCATTTGTTGAGGCAAGGAGAATTCTGCTGCTCCCTCTGTCTCGTGCCACCTCCAAGAGATTCTGTGTTCCGAGGACATTTGTGTCGAATACACCTTGTGGGTCCTTGATCGACTGAAGTACCGACGTTCGGGCAGCAAGGTGAATGATGGTGTCGATTCTTCTGGGAACAAGGGACATGAGTAAGTTGCGGTCCGAAATGTCTCCCACTAGGTGGCGAGCGAATGGATTTGATTCGGGCTGCAGGTCGATTACGGTTACGCTCTGCGAATGTTCCAAGGCAAGCGAGGTCAGATGTGACCCGATAAATCCCGATCCTCCGGTGATTAGCAGGTGGCCTAGTTGCATCAGTCTCTCCGAATTCAACTAAATGAGCGGGCGAACTCATCTTTTTGTCGATACGACCTAGACTTAATTCATATGAGTTCTTATCCCAGAGAGTTTAGGCACTGGTTCAGAAGCCCAGTTGGCCAGAGGGCATTTCGTTACACCCTTGGGTCCGGAATCTCATTTTTTATCTCGCAGGTCGTGTTCATCGCCTCCTATGGTGTTCTGCACCTTTTCGATGCCCGCAGTTCGTCGATCATTGCGACAATGGCTGGGGCCGTACCGTCGTATTTCATGAACCGTTATTGGGCCTGGCAGAAACAAGGCAGGTCACATCTTTCCAAAGAGGTCATTCCCTATTTCGTCATGGCGGCTGTTTCGCTGGTGTTTTCAACCTGGTCAGCCGACTTCGCCTCTTCGCACAAGGACATCGTCGGGGCATCTCATGTCGTGCAACTCATGTTTGTGGATGGCGCCTACATTGCCTCCTTCGTGATCCTTTGGTTTGCCAAGTACACCTTCATGGACCGAATACTGTTCGTGAAGTCGCCCTCGGGGTCTGAGAAGGTGTCCGCGTAACGCTGGGATGTGAACGCGTCTCAGAGCACATCTTTTTCCAAGCGAAGGAATAGCGGTTTTGGCGAGAGCCGGAACCTCACGTTGTTCTTGCGCAATTGACGTGGGGAGTTCGAGTTTTCCGTCGGAGCAATACGTGGGTAGGTGTCGGATGCATTTCCTGGAATATTGCTTTTCCATCAGCTAACCTTTGCTGGTGACGGACCGTGGGATGGGAACTGCCAGGGATCAACAGAGTGGCCATTGGTATTGATGGGCGGCTCAGAGATTCAGCCCTGTTTTGGGTGTGAGGTTTCTATTGGTGATCGAGGCAGCTGAAGGAGATTCTGGGTGGATTTAAATATGCTCGGGAGGTGGGAGAACCAAGGTTGCGCAGACAAGGCCAAACGTCCTTAGCTCGGCCTAAGGTGCCACGACATTTTGAAGCTTCGCCGCTGGGCTCTTCACCAGGTGCTAACTTCAATACGACGATCGAATGGTTGCGGGTTGCGACCTATGGGACAAAAGGATGATGTCGCTTGTCAGATGGCCTTGCCGGGGTTCTTCTGCGGAGAGAACGGCTGGTGCGGGGCGGGCGGACCTGAGATCTTGGTTCGGGACTTGACTATGATACGGGCCGCCAGTGCCGGTTCAACCTCCGGATCTTTATGGCTGCTGGCAAGCGATGAGAAGAGGCGTGCTGAGAATGCATTGGATCGCGGGACCGGGGCAAGCGTTCGATGGTCAATGAGAAAGGGCGTAGCGCACAGTATGGGCAAGGGGTTTAAATGAGTAAATGTCGAATCAGTTTGGCGGTGGGGGAGTACGACCGCACGATAGCTCTGATTTCAGGTCAGGTGGCCCCCGTTGGAATCGATCTGAACATTCTTCCGATCTCAGATGCCTGGGATCGTCACCAAAGGATGATTCGCAATGAGGAATTTGACGTATCGGAACTGTCGCTTTCCTCTTATCTGATGGCAAAGGAGAGGGGGCAAGAGCTTATTGCTCTCCCAGTATTTCCTTACCGCATGTTTCGCCATCAGTTCATGCTGGTGCGCAAAGGTAGGGGCATTGCCGAACCTAAAGACCTAAAGGGGCGGAAGGTGGGTACTCCCATGTATCAGACCACAACCATGTTGTGGGTGCGTGGGATGCTCAAGCACGAGTACGGCATCGAACCAGAGGAGATCGAATGGATTACCGAGCGCGAGGAACTCGTGCCATTTGTATCAGATGGGGTCAGCATCACCGTTGAATCAGAGCCCGTGGAAGAACTCTTTGCGCAGGGGAAGCTCGACGCGGTCATCGTCATAGAGGAGGTTGAGCAGCGCTGGCTCGAGGATCCTGAAGTGGATCGTCTATTCCCGAATTTTCCAGAGGTCGAAGCGGACTATTTCCGCCGAACCGGCATCTATCCGATAATGCACATCCTGGCCGTGAAGGCGGGATTGGTGGCTCAATTCCCATGGCTCCCACGGAGCCTTTACGACGTCTTTGATCAATCCCTTCAATACGCCGATCAGATGGAGCGCTTTCCGCGGGTAGTAAATCTGGCGTGGGCAAACGCCTACTTTGAGGCTGAGAGGAGGGTGTTCGGCGGGAATCCATATGCGTACGGAGTCGCCCGCAACCGCCCGTCTCTTGAGGCGGCTGTGAAGTATTCATTTGAGCAGGGATTGACCGGCCATCCATTCCAGGTGGAAGATATCTTCGCGCCCACCTTGCTGGATACCTAGGGTTTTCAACAGCTGGCTGCCAGTGTTAAGGCGCTCTCTGGTCCACGCCCCAGCGCGGAGATGATAATTGTGGCGCCTGAACTGGCCACAGTGGAGTATACGGTGATGTGCACCGATCCGCGGAACTGTTTTAGGGGCGTGAGTGTCTAGTGGGTTGCCGGACTATCCTTTGGCTGGTCTGGCACCTTCCTTTTGAGAAACGCCACTGCGATTAAGGCTAAGGTGACAATTACTGAAGCTATGGAAATCCAGATCCCCTCATAGACAGAGGACGGGTGGTAGAAGACGGTGATGTTCCAGTCTCCTGTTGGAACGGAGATTTTCTGCAGTGCACCGTTCTGAGTCGTCGGCAAATTCAGAGTGCGGTTGTCTCCGACTGAGGTGTAATCCGCCTTCCATCCGGGTGCATATGCTTCCGCCCACGAGATGTTGGAATTGGCCGTGGCATGGACGCTCAAATGAAGGGTACCATTCAGGTCCGTTCTCTGGCTTATGATTTTGACTCGTGATGAGTGCTGGAGGATCGCCTTTGCCTTGGAGTTTTGAAAGATTGACAGGTTTCCGATAGTTTCTGCTTGACGAAAGTGCGGGTAGGTTAGGTAAGAGGCCAGCTGACCATTCAAGGCAAAGTAGCCCTCGGTGGAACTGATCCCAACTCCTGTGACGAGCGCCTGCTGGGGATCGGACAAAGCTGTAGGCAGGAACTGTCGCACCACCACTCCGCACGACTTTATTTCCTTGGTTGTCATCTTGCCTTGGATTCCATAGTGCAGTGCTCCGGGAACCGCTTGGCCAGTTTCTGGGCTTATGGGTGAAAGCCACACTATAGATCCATCTGCTCGCAGAAGACCTACCTGTCGAATCGTCCTGGCTGAAAAGGTGTGCCCGATACTTACGTTTATGCCGCTTACCTCCATGGTCCGTCCGAAAAGGCCGTATGTGTCGGTGGCATTCGATTGAACAGCTGCATAGAGGTAGTCGGGATACCCCGCAGCCGATGACGGGTATACGTTCGTCTGTGCAGCAGGGGTGTAAAAGTGCGGAAGTGGCACTGCAGTTGGCGAACCGTACCTAGACATCAGATAGTGCCAGTTCGTGAGCAGTACTTTGGTGCCGAGTGTGTCAATCAGTGGATTTATGAGAAGTTTGGGAGATAGGGTCGCCTGTGCGTGGGTCTGAGTGGCGTCTTGGTATGCGCCAAGGGAAAGCGAACTATAGCCCTGAATCGAGTGGTTGCCTGCTGCTATGTTCAGATCGGGTTCACCAAATGCGTTCAGTTGGCTGTAGGTATAGAGGAAGGGATCATAGACGGCGAACCTTGAGGAGTCGCCAATTAGTGAATGAAGATAGGCCATCTGCTGACTTGAGGAGTTGAATTGGGAAAGGTGGGTTGGAGTCCCAAGACCTCCAAAGGCATTGAATACGGCGAGATCCAAAAGGATGATGACCACGATCAGACGCTTTGCGACTCTTGGCGCGGCACCGCTGGCGAAAAAATAGACAAGGCCACTTGATATCGCGATTGCCAGGCTGACGGAAAACAGGAGTGATTCTTCAGAAGTTGTCACCTGAATTGCACGGGGTTGAGCGTGCAACAGCTTGGTGATAAAGGTATTGGATCGAAGAAATGTCAAGTACAGAGCCGCGATGACGGCTGCCGGGAGAAATGCAATCGATCGGGGCCAGACCTTCCGCTCGCCCTCACCCTTGAGGAGCCGATCAAGCCAGACTCCAAAGAAAGCAAAAATTGCGACATCCAGAGCAAGGATGTTTCGGCCCTGCAGTCGTTGTTGACCATAGAGTGGGAGGTGATAGAGCCATGATTCCACCGGTGTGTATGAGCCAAGTGCCAAGATAGTCCCCACCATCGCCACCAGCAGATATGGAAGGAGTTCACTTTCAAGTGTTCTCCTGAGGGCCCGGCCGATAGTTGCAAAGAGGGCGATGATGGGGCCGATCGTTGGGTAAATTGTCACCTCCTCCCAGTTGAACGGTCCGAAGTAGCCCGATACGGAGAGCGCACTTGGCCCGCCGAACAGGTATGGTGCGAAGAGAGAGTAAAAATATTGCGGCGCAAAGGCGCCAAAGGCCACAAATGCGACGGTCGGGCTGGCGCGTTGGGAGATTTTCTGAAACTCAAGTCCCGGCACCCATTGTGCCGCTGACATGCCAAGGGCAAGAGTGCCTGCTCCCGCCAGCCACAGTAGCTTCCTGGCCCAATCGTTTCTGGATTTCGCGAGCTTTGCCAACGAGAATACGATAAGCATTATTACTTCATCCAGCATTGCCTCCGGTGCTCCAGCGAGGACAACAAGGGAGTAGCAAATCGCCAGATAGACCGCATAGCGGAGTCTCGAATGACCCCCCGAATCGATGATTCTGGAGGCGCAAAGAAGCATCCAAGGAGCCAGAGAGATTCCGATGATCATGTCAAGGTGGACGCCTTGTCCTATCATCACCCCTGCATAAGCAAAGGCCAGTGCGGTGATCCTTGATGTGAAGTCAGAGATCTTAATTTCTCTCATCAGAAGGTAGAAACCAAATGAGGCCAGAAAATAAGGGAAGGTTTGGCTCATACCCCATGCCCAAGTTGCCGGCAGGAAAGCATACAGCCAGGAGGTCGGGAAAAATACTCCGGCATTGAATCCAGCAAGAAGTGGATCGCCAGACCAGATGAACTGATTCCACAAAGGAAGGTTTCCGTGCCTTTCGATGCGGCCTGCAAGTACGCGCAGAGGGTTGAACTGGATCAGATTGTCACCCGCTGCGAAGGGATGGCCAAAAATACTCGGAATGAAAAAGATCGCAATGGCGAGAACGAGAAACTGGATCCAGGCCTTGGACGCGATCCGCGTGACTGAAGAGCCCATGGTGGCGGTCACGTTACGCGGTCTGGTGTTTTTTCAACAGGGGAACGAGGTACCTATCCCTTATGACGGTCTGAAGGACCGCACGCAGGTACATTAGCCCGTACTTCCAGTTGGCTGCCTTTTTAGATACTCCCGAGGCGCGAACCGACATCGCCACAGGATGTTCATATAGTCTCGCTCCGCTGCAGATGGCGGAGATCAGTATTTCCGACGATTGATACTGCCTTTGGTGCAATCTGACCTTTTCCAGCACCTCGCAGTTGTAAGCCCGGTAGCCCGAGGAGGTGTCTCCGACGGGGGTATGGGTGGCCAATGATATGAGGCGTGTGAAAAACTCCACTCCGAGATTGCGGAAGCGGTCCTGAACCTCGGTCGTCCCCAGACGTCTCGACCCTTGGGCAAAATCGGCATCTCCCTTTATCAGCGGGGTCATCATCGCGTCAAGGTCGCTTGGATCCCATTGGCCATCGGCATCCACGACCGCAACGAATTGGGTCTTGTTGTGCAGCGCAAACAGGTATCCGGCCTTCAATGCGGCTCCCTGGCCAGAGTTACGAGGCATGTCAAGCACCATTGCACCCGCTGCTTCTGCGATTGATGGCGTGTTGTCGGTAGATCCGTCATTGATCACCAGAACTTGGGTCTTCAATCCGCAAGCGATTCTTGGTATTCTTAATATGACGTCTTTGACCGAGCCTTCCTCGTTGAAGGCCGGAATCAATACGAGTATCACGTTCGGAGGTACTTCCACCTTATTCATCGAGATTTTTCGGAAGGATTCGGAAAGATCTTTGGGCAGTCCTTTTTCGAGAAGCTCTCTATTCGTAGGAGTGATATTGAAAATTTTCTCGAGCACAATGTAAATAGGCTAACCATTCAGCAAATTGATTGCCACACAAAACACTGACCGGTGTATTGCCAGCTAGTTGGCTTCTTTTTAATTTCTGGTACGAAATCTTCCATTTGGTTCTTGACATGGCTGAACTACGGTGGTGAAATTACACAGGATGTTGTGTTCAGTGAGACGTGACTATCAATATATTGTGTTTTTGCGAGACATTATTATAGCCAAGGTGTAATATCGCCTGGAAGAAAAGATCGGCGGATTCAGAGACTCACGCAGGGCACGGCTGAGAGAAGAAATTCAAGATTTTGCGTTGACGACTCAGGCCCTGGGTTTTCGGAAAAGTTCTTATTCAGCTTCAATTGATGATTTGTCTCATGAGATGGATTGGGAAAGGTAG
>DAHXKX010000009.1 GCA_027366165.1 Actinomycetota bacterium | reverse complement strand
CGAAGGTGCCGATAAAAGCGGTCCAGCTGGTCAGCATTGCGATCATGACTGCTCTGGGACTCTTCAGCATTGTGACCGCGCTCTGAAGGCAACCGGAGCCCAGCCAACCCGGCCCAAGGAAAATGTCGATTTATCCTCTAGGCGCAACGGAATTTGGGAGTACCCGTCACGATCCACATTTCTTGAACTTGCGAGGAGCCCGACACCGGCTCAAAAAGAAATTTCTCATTGCCAGGGAGGTTTGAATTTTGAAGACAGTCCCGTGAAAAGAGCCACTTCAATTGGCGGAGAGGGAGGGATTTGAACCCTCGGACCCGGTTTCCCAGGTCAACTCATTAGCAGTGAGACCCATTCGACCACTCTGGCACCTCTCCAACTTGCACTAGCGACAGTGTAGGAGATCCTAACAAAAAGACAATCAGTGAACTACTCATCCTGCCCCAACACAAGTTTAACTTGCCCGGTATGCACCGCTATACTTCCCCACGTTGTGGATTGACATAAACTGCGCAGTTAGTAGCAGGGCAAAACCATAACCAAGCCATAGGAGTGAACAAGGTGCAAGCCAACACCCACCTGATGACCATGTTTCAAGCGGTAATAATGGGCCTGCTACAAGGAATTACAGAGCTCTTCCCAATATCGAGTCTCGGACACTCGGTGATTTTACCGCAGCTTCTTGGTTGGAGCCAGATTGTCAAAGCCCAGGGCGCCAGCAATTCGTTCTTCCTAACATTTCTTGTAGGGCTACACGTAGCGACCGCGGCAGCACTCTTCGTATACTACCGAAAAGACTGGACTCAGATAATTAAAGGGGTAATTAGAACATTTTCAACCCGCAAAATTGAAACTCCCACTGAGAGGCTGGGTTGGCTGTTGATTGTGGCGACCATCCCAGCAGGACTTATGGGGCTGATCTTCGAACACCCTTTTCGCACTCTCTTCGCCAAACCGTTATGGGCATCCTTTTTTCTCTTTATTAACGGCGTAATTCTGCTCATCGGCGAACGAAAGCGGCAAGAGACAGAGAGAGGGCCGAGGAGAATCCACGCCAGGAATACCGGTCGTCATTTGAAAAGCGGGCATCGAATTCTGGATACCCTTGAATTCAAAGAGGCGGGCGTGGTGGGAGTTGCGCAGGTCTTCGCCCTGCTGGCGGGAATTTCGAGATCCGGCATCACAATGGTTGCTGGACTTGTTAGAGGATTGGACCACGAAGACTCAGCAAGATTCTCGTTCCTGCTTGCAACCCCAATCATCCTTGCAGCCGGCCTGTACAAGCTGCCCAACCTCTTTAGCCATAGCGCCTCGGGAGTCCGACCCCAGATTCTCATTGGCAGTATTGCGGCATTCATAGCGGCTTATATTTCGGTTTCATACCTGGTGAAGTATTTCCGCACCAAGAACCTCTACCCATTCGCGATCTACTCACTGGTGGTGGGAGCAATCCTTTTCGTCCATTTCCTCTAAAGAGGAGCGGTTTCAAAGGTGGTCCAACTAGTTTCTAGTTTGGATTTTTCAAGGAGATTAGAACACTGACTCTGTTTTATATTGGCTTGTTTGGGATTCTCGGTGCCTGGGCAAGATACGGCCAGACAATACTTGTTCAAGATATTTTTGGCAAGTCCTTTCCTCTCGCCACACTTTCAATAAATGTGATCGGCTCTTTCCTGATGGGACTCATCTTCACCCTGACATTGGAAAGGCTAAATATATCAGGCTCCATCAGAACCGGAATTCTGACCGGCGGCTTGGGAGCCTACACAACCTTTTCCACCTTCTCCATCGAGACTTATACGTTGTTTCAAACGGGCTATTTGTTCAAAGGGATAGCGTATATCTTTTTATCGTTTGCGTTGGGCCTTTTGGCAGTCATACTTGGTGTATGGCTCGCTCAGCGGTAGGAGGTTCCCAATGCCAGATATGACCATGGTCAGAATCTACGTGTTAGAGGGTGAGCGAAGACAACACAAGTCATTAGCCGACCAGATCTTCGATCGGCTCCATCAAGAACACAGGATCAAAGGCGTAACGCAATTCCGGGGAATCGCTGGTTTTGGAAGTCATGGTGTCGTGCACCACATCGATTTGGCGCATATCAACGCCCATCTTCCGTTGGTGATCGAGTTCTTTGATACGACGGCCGTCGTAAACGAAGCTTTGGTCTGGATCCGAGATCTTGTCGATTCAGACAAGATCGTCACCTGGAAAATAGAGGTCGGTTAGCTTCGGCAATAATCGGAGTACGGGATCGACGGACTCTTCACCCCAACGAAACGAACTGCCGAGATGGGTGTGAGATCACCGAATTGCGTTTGCGACGACAGCACCTTTCACGCCGAATCCACCGGAAAGGCCTGGCCTTGGACCAATGCGGAGATGGAGGCCTCACGGTTCTGAAGTGATGAGAAACCTGATCCGGGAATCAGCTATTAAGCCGGTGATTCGACTAATTACCGCAATTCCAATGGGCCTGAGAACTATGACCACCAAAGCACCGAAGATCAATCCGCCAACGACGTCCCCTGGGTAATGAGCTCCCACATAGACCCTGTCAAAAGCCAGAAAAAGCCCCAGAACTGCGGCGACTATGCCGGTTGGAAGATCTGAAAGTAGGAGCCCCACTATCATTGCCCCCGCGACCGTGGCATGATCCGAGGGAAATGTGAAGTCGTTTGCCTTCGGAACCAGCACCTCAACCCCTTTCAGGGTGTAGTAAGGACGAATCCGTCCCACAAGGTGCGAAAGGATCTGGTTGAGACCGAGTGCAGCGAGGGTACCAACAGCTGTCCAAGCAACCTTGTCCACGGTCTTTTTGGGATTAGCAGACTTTCTCGCCCTCCAGTATGCGACCAGTCCGACGACTCCGAGAAGGACCACTCCTCCGTAGATCGCATATTCCTTCATGAAGTAGTGAGCAAACGAAGTGTTCCGTGCAAAGCGGTTTACATCCATATACAGGCGGCTATCCAAATTGGAAAGCGAACTCATCGGGGATCTCCTTCTGCCGCACCAACGCACCAGGTGCCCACCTGGTCTTGTTGAAGTAACTCTTCGGCTACAACGCTAGAGCATTCTGTACTCACATGGACATCAAAACACTCAGGCCGATTTCATCTTTCGCCTGGCACCATGCTAAAGATCAGCTTTATGTCCGCCGAAACCCGGAAGCGATAACAAAAATGCGGCACATCACCCACTCATGGTGGCTCTGTAACGCATTCGCCGTTAGCGCTGCCCTTTCCCGCTCTTACGGACCGGGTTTGTCGCGCAAATCGATCACCCCAGACAACCGCATTCCACACACAATCAGCGACTCAAACGGAGGTATCGGTCCCTTTTGCTGATTTGGAGGAGTTCGACGACGGTGGCCTGTTGGGCAGGAACACAACGACGACTAAGGCTCCAACCAGCGCACACACTGCACCGGTGACAAGTCCCAGATCCATTCCGCTGACGAATGCCGACTTGGCGGCTCCCGCGAGTGCGGCGCCCAGAGATCCGCCAAGTTGGGAAGCCACTTCCAAAGCCCCGCCAACAGACCCGGTAATAAGGTGCATTATCTCGCCGGAGATTTGATAGCCTGCCAAGGCACTTGCCATGCGATCCTGATAGCGGGTCGCCATCAGGCTTCCGATGACCGCCACACCCAGCGCTCCTCCCGCTTGAAGGAACGTTCCGTTTACCGCTGACCCAACACCAGTGTGTCCGCTGGGCAGGGACCCCATGACGGATTCGGTTGCCGAGGGAATAACCAGCCCCATTCCCACACCTAGCAAGACCATTCCAAAGACTACGCCACCATAAGTAGTGACCACCGTCGCTCCCGAAATTTGCCATAGCCCACCGGCAACTAAGACCAAGCCGGCCGCCGCGGTTACCTTGGTACCTACGTATCGGACTGCGATAGCTGATATTGGCGCCACCACTGCAATTGCTGCTGCTGATGGCAGAACGCGCACGCCGGTTTCCAACGCCGTATAGCCCAGATTAAACTGGAGGTACTGAGTCAAAACGAACAGGGAGCCAACAAGTCCAAAGCTAACCAGACCCACGGACGAGACCGAAGCCGAGAAACGCCTGTTCCTAAAGAAGTCCAGATTGAGCATGGGATGGCTACTGTTCCGTTCGAACAACACAAAGACCGCAAGAAGTACTAGACCTACAGCTCCTACTGCTGCTACATACGGAGACGACCAGCCACGGACTGGCGCCTCAATAAGCGCCCAGAGAACAAGTCCCAAGCCGATCACCGAAAGAATCGCCCCATTTGGATCAGGCCGCCGGGCTGCGGGATCCTTTGATTCCGGCAAAATCGGCATGGATAAAAGGATTCCAATAATCGCGATCGGCAAATTGATGAGGAAGACCGAACCCCACCAGAAATGCGCAAGCAAGATTCCACCGACGATCGGCCCGATAGCCAGGCCAATACCAGCAGTGGCAGACCAGATGCTTATCGCACGCTGTCTTTCGTTGTCATTGTTGAACATGCCAGTGATGATGGAGAGCGTCGAGGGCATCATGCCAGCCCCGCCCAGCCCCATAAATGCCCGTGCGGCAATCAGAACATCAGAGGATCCGGAGAAGGCGGCCCACGTCGATCCGATCGCAAATACGGCCAGACCCATTTGAAAGACCCTTTTCCGGCCAATCCGGTCCGCCACACTTCCAATGGTCAGCAAGAGTCCGGCATAGACGATCACGTATGAATCGACGATCCACTGCAGTTCCGTCGTGGTCGCATTAATGTCACGAACGAGCGTCGGGAGGGCGACGTTCAACACCGTGCTGTCCAGACTGATCATAAGGAGCGATACGCAGAGAATGGCCAATGCAAACCACTTCCTACTATCCCCTTGCACAGCTTCGCCGACGCCGGTCACTGAATCCACACCGAAACGTCGGTAGGATGGACCCACCTTACGAGAGCGAGCAGACACTCCTTTTCAATGAAGCGGCAAAGGCCCATTTTGTGGCTCCTTAGAGCTAGTTCCACATAAACCGCAATATCCTGCAAATCTGAGTGTAGTTAGCCATGTGGCAACAAAGCCAGCCAACAGGGTTTCTGGTCAACACGAATCTCTACCACGGTCATAATTCGCAAACACGGTGTAGTTTACGCCTCTTGGACCAGCTACTACGTCCTGTTCGGGAAAGCCTAATTCAGATTCCGTCTGCCTAGCAAACGCTATGAAAAGGCCGTCTCGCCTGGCAGGTAGCTAGCTGAAAATAGGAGCAGGATGAGCGCCTTTCTCAAACCTTTTCTAATCGGGATACGGTTGTGCTTGCTGAGAACGAGATCGTTCCCACCCGAGAGACGACCAAACAAAAGACTGGGTTCCGAAAGAAACCGCTCCGGCTGTGATCGAGATCAACAGAACCAGAATGAACACGAGCAGCTACAGCTTATTAACCTGACGACAGGGAAAGAACATGCATTTTCAAAGCGCGCCAGACGATACATGAAATAGCGGCCAAATTACGGTAGATTCGCAGGATCTACCCCAAGAAAAAGATTTTGGTTCTATGGAATAGGACGGGGTGGCACTGCGGAAGCGTCTCAAATGAGGCATTTGTGAGCCATCCTATTGAAGCAGTGCTTACCTCCATATTCTTCCAAGCTCCGTTCCCAAGAACACGTATGGAAGAATGGTGGGACAGCGGTAACCCACAACCGCAATATCCCCAGGATTGAGCCAGGAGCAAAGGAACTCTTTGCCTATCTCATTGCAGCTAAGGTCCCTTACTCATTTCTGGATTTCAAGAGCAGCTGAGTATGTTAGATATATATGGTGGGGCAAAGAAACCGAGAGGTTGTTACACATGGCTACTGAACTCGCCACCGCCAGAGTAAAGCCGGACGGCAGATCACCCGGCACCATCATCATGCGGCTTACAGCGAAAAAGGCAGTTCGATCCGGCGCTGGATGGGGCATGTTTTTCGGGATATTGATTGCTTCCTCCGCCTTCACTTACCTGTCAAGCTATAAGACTTCTGCCTCGAGAACCGGGCTGGCGGCCTCCTTTGGTTCGAATACAGCGCTGGCGACTCTTTTTGGTCCCGCCCACGATCTTCAGACCGTGGCAGGTTTCACCGTCTACAAGGTTTTGGCAGCCTTGAGCATTACAGGCGCTATATGGGGCTTATTGACTGGAACCAAGCTGATGCGAGGCGAAGAAGACACCGGACGCTGGGAGATTCTTCTCACCGGTCAGACCACCAATAGGGCTGCCGCAGCCCAGGCTCTCGCCGGTCTGGGTGCCGGACTTGCCTCTCTCTTCGTAGTCACGGCCGTTATCACGGCACTCGTAGGGCAGTCCCCGCAAATCCATTTCACCCTAAGCCAGTCAATATTTTTCGCAGCTTCGCTTATCTGCACTGCCGCAGTGTTTCTTGCGGTGGGAGCGCTCACTAGTCAGCTGGTGGCTACGCGCAGAGAAGCGGCGACTTTCGGTGCGTATTTGTTGGCTATCTTTTATGCACTTCGGATGATTCCCGATTCCGGTATTGGTCTTGGGTGGCTTAGGTGGGCGACTCCATTCGGGTGGGTGGAACTGCTCCAGCCCCTCACCGCTTCCAACTGGGTTCCACTCCTGCCAACTACGGCACTTGTTCTGCTACTCGCTTGTGCCACAGTAAAGCTTGCTGGGATTAGAGATCTCGGGACTTCAATATTTCCAGATCGGACCGCCGCTCCCATGCGAGACAGACTGCTTAACGGAGCCTTGGGATTGAACGCCCGACTGAGCCGGCCAACCGTCATCGCCTGGGGGGTCGCGCTTGCTGCGACCGCGGTCATTTATGGCGTCATTGCGAAACCGGCAGGTGCAACGCTGGCCAGCTCCAATAGCGTTAACGACGCCCTGGCACGCCTAGGCGCCCGAGGAGAAGGCACCGCAACATATCTAGGTGTCGTATTCCTGATGCTGGCAGTCATGGTGGCCTTCATCGCCGCCGGACAGATCACCTTCAGCCGAATCGAGGAGGCGGAAGGTCGTTTGGAGCAGCTTTTGGTGCAGCCACTCTCGCGATGGTCATGGTACGGAGGCAGGCTCTTGGAAGCTACGGCCATGCTGGTATTTGGTGGTTTAGAGATTGGCCTATTCTGCTGGCTAGGTACCTCCAGCGGACACAACGGAATCCCATTGTGGACCCTAATTGAAGCGGGTCTTAATGTGGTGCCCCCCGCGTTGCTCATATTGGGCGTTGGGGCGCTCGCATTGGGGAGGTGGCCCCGCGCGACATCGATCACAGTCAATGGCCTGATCGCATGGTCAGTCATGGTCGAGCTGATCGGAGGAGTATCCAGCACCAGTCATTGGCTGCTCGACACTTCCGTCTTTCACCAAATGGCACCAGCTCCCGCCTCCGCACCGAACTGGACAGCTAGCGCAGAAATGATCGGAATAGGTGCGGTCGCCGCAATCGTAGGCGCAGTTGCCTTTCGGCGCAGGGATTTGAAAGGTGGCTGACCTAACCCGATAAGAATACGGTATTCGCTCCCGTCTTTGGCTAATCGTGTACAAAACAAGCCATAAGAACAACTTGCTCCGATCGTCTCCGATATCATGATGAATTCCGGCTAGCACCGAGGTGGTATGAGGTGCGATTTCTTTGCATTGCCGGTAAGTGCACTATTTTCGTCTTAGAAATGCTGGCAAGAGCCTGGGGACTGGTAAGACCGCATGGTCTCAACTTGTATTAGAGGATTCGCGGATCTTTCATTTGCTCTGATAATGGTGTAAGTGGTGAGTGTCCTGGCCATCAATTTTGAGAAAACCTTGACCATCTTCAACTGAGACATCGTCGCATCCATCGATTCTCGACACGCACGAAGAACCAGTTCCGACAGGCGTCGACCTTGCCGAGTCAAGATTATAGAAACTGCACGGCCGTCATCAAACTACCGCTACTCACTAGACCATCAGCGGCAAGCGCTGCCGGAGCCGACGGCCTACGAGTAGCTATGTCCTCGATCGCGCTGTTCATTCGCTCATGACGACCAAGCTCAGAGCGGCCAATGTATTAGCGGGGCGTGCGTGACTTGACCGGCTACTCGACATCCTGCTTGCATATATGTATGACACACATATATTCTGAAAAAGCGGATGGCAGACCGTCAGTGGCGTTGTCAATGCTCAATATCGACTGCGCGGAACCGGCACAACTGGCAGAGTTCTACACCAACGCGCTCGGTTGGACTAGTGCACACTGCGATAACGACTACGGAGTTGCCAAGAGTGACGGCATAAAGCTCGGATTCGGCAAAATTCAGGGGTTTCAACTCACGCCTTGGCCCGACCAAGTGGTAGCCAAACGCTTGCATCTGGATCTGTTGCTTGATGGCCTCGACAGCGCCACGGAGCGACTGTGCGCCACTGCAGCCAGCCAGCCCTCCTTTCAGCCCGGTGCTGATCGATGGCAGGTTCTTCTTGATCCAAGCAGCCAACCGTTCTGCCTCAGCCAGCGGCCTGTCCCTACATTTTAGTAGCGCCATGGCTGACCTTGCAGAGCTACTGGTCAAGGACGTCACGGAATGGCGCACCTGGCTTCACAAAAACCACTCGAACGAGCAAGGAGTCTGGCTCGTCCTGAGCAAAACGGGCGGACGTTTGACCGCGCTAACCTATCAACAAGCCCTTGATGAAGCTCTTTGCTTCGGTTGGATTGACGGACAGATTGGTCAACGCGACGAGCAGAGTTATAGGCGGCGTTTTACCCCGCGACGACCGTCCAGTCCATGGTCAGCACGAAACGTTGACCACGTGGTTCGACTAACTAAGGCTGGTCGTATGCAGGCAGCAGGTCTGGCCGCAGTTGACGCCGCAAAAGCTGACGGCCGCTGGCAAGTGGCCTATCGTGGGCAGGCCAGCGCATCGGCTCCGCCAGACTTGAGCGACGCACTCGCCGCTAATCCTGACGCAGCTTTGACCTTCGAGCAACTCGACTCGGCCAACCGATACTCGATCATTTTCCGGCTAAACGCCGTCAGACGCCCAGATACGCGTGCTCGAAAGCTCGCCGAGTACATTGAAATGCTTAGCCGTGGGGACTCGATTCATCCCCAAAAAGACCGGAAAAAGCACTCGTGACTTTTGCAATGTCGTTCACATCGATTTCGCGGTGATTTATTAGTGGCGGGTCTGCTCAGACTCTTGGTGACATCCTCGGCACGCTTACTCCGTGCAATAAGGATTTCCCTGTGCCCAAGAACTTCTCACCCGAGTTCAAAAGTGATGTCGCCGCCAAACTTTAGAGCACATCAAGCGTAAATATCCGAAGAGCCGCGGATGTTGAATCAAGCATTTTTTGTTAAAGTGCTCGCCATTCAAGGGGACGAGACCGTCAGTGGTATTCGGATTGAAACCGAAATCCGTAAGCCATTCGATACTTTGCTGCGAAGCGACCTGAATGTGGCTGAGGCGGCCTTACAGCGCGCAAACGGGCCCAGAAAGTTGGACAAGGGCCGGAAAGTCAACCTTCAACGTGGAG
>DAHXKX010000004.1 GCA_027366165.1 Actinomycetota bacterium | reverse complement strand
TGGACTTATTCGCTGGATATGCCACGTGAGTGATGACGAGCTGTCTGACGCGTGAACTCTGCGCCAGCGAGGCCAGATTGAGAGCGTCTAGATGTAGCCCGGTAGGAAGATCATCGGTGCGTTCCACCCAGGTCGACTCGCCCAACAGTAGGTCGGAGTCTTCGGATGCGTCAAAAAGCCCCTCGCTCAGGTCTCCGTCGGCACCATAACACATAGAGGAATTATGGTCTCTCAATCTGGTTATCAATGTGGGGACGGGATGGTTGGCGTGGTAGAAACGCATCAACGTGTGGTCAACTTGGATTTCGGAACCAGCAGCTATCTCGTTGAGGTTAAAAATCGATCTGTCAATCGATCCTGATCCCACCAGATACTTCACCTTTTCCAATACATCGATGGTGCCGAAAATCGGGATTGGTCTTTTGGGGGGACAGGCATATTTCAGGTAGTGATAAATGCCAATCAGGTCGGCAAAGTGGTCCATATGGCTGTGGCTGATCACAATAGCACTCAGGTCACCAGGTTCGATGAATCTGTAGAGATGTGACTGGGATCCATTTCCCGCGTCCAGTAGGATCGATGTCCCTCCGGACCGGACCAGATAGCTGGAGCAAGTTGAATCAGGTGCCGGGTATGACCCGGCGGATCCGATGATGTCTAATTGCAAAGGTCTAACTCTCCTTCAAATCGCGAATGGTATCAGCCTTGACAAAGTGCCCGGTTTATTGAGATTCCAAAGCGTAATCGAGATTTGCTCCCCTGCTTTGGAGTTCCTCCAGCGCGTCTGCCGAGTCCTCGGGCGATACGCCGGCAACGAGGTCTAAGAAGACGGTTGTCGGGAAGCCGTAATCAAGTGAGCTAATACCACTTTGCAAGACGCAGTAGTCGGTGGCAATTCCGCAAATCTCAATGACTTCGATTTCCCGTCTTTCTAGAAGTTGGATCAGGGCTTCACCCGATTCGGTCTTACCTTCAAACATGGAGTAGGCGGCGTCGTACTCCCCTTTGAACACGACCATGTCAATGAAGGACTGGTCCAGTGTTGGATGAAACTCGCTTCCGGGGGTTCCTGCCACGCAGTGAACCGGCCATGTAGTCACGAAGTCCGGATGCTTGGAAAAGTGCCCCTGAGGACGTATGTGGTGATCCTTGCTGGCTACGATGAGGTCGTAGATGTGGGCATTGCGTCGCATGTGCTGTGTGATGCGCTGTGCCACTGCAACCCCGCCCTCCACCGCCAGCGAACCTCCCTCGCAAAAGTCGTTTTGAACATCGATTACCATCAGAGCTCTGTTAATCCGTTCCACCAGGCACTCCTCATTCAATTGAATCCATCTGGCAGGCCGCAGGGGTAAAACTGGCTCACTGTGCCTTTTGCTAGAGTGTAGCTATGTCTTTCGCGGCCGGTTATGTAGTTGCATTTGGTGGAGGCATAATCTCCTTTCTTTCGCCATGCGTACTTCCCTTGGTGCCGGCATATTTGTCCGTTTTAACTGGTATTGATGTAGTCGAATTTCGGGGAAGTTCAGTGACTTTGGCAAGGGCGACGCGGACGATCCGGACGACGTTTCTCTTCATACTTGGCTTCTCTCTAGTCTTCATACTGCTTGGACTTGTGGCTACCTCAATTGGAAAGACTCTATTTTTGGACCGAGTGGTGTTGACAAGGATTTCAGGTGTGGTTTTGATCGGCATGGGAGGGTTTCTCCTGGCTTCGCAGTACCTTAGAATCCCTTTTTTTGTCTCGGAGAAGCGCTTTCACCCCAGGCTGACCGCCTTGGGTCCCTATACTGCGCCTGTGGCGGGAATGGCCTTTGCATTTGGATGGACTCCTTGCATTGGCCCTATTCTGTCGTCTGTGCTGTCAATCGCAGCGGTCCAAGGACAGGCTTTAAGGGGTGGACTTCTTTTAGCGGCTTACTCGCTGGGTCTAGGGGTGCCGTTTCTCGTCGCCGGCCTCGCTTTCGCGAAACTTGAAAGCACCTTTGGGTGGATTAGGCGTCACTTTGCAGCGATCACAGTTGTGTCTTCACTGGCGCTGGTCTTCTTTGGTCTCTTGCTCGTTACCGACAGGTTCATCATCCTCACTCAGCAGCTGTCAAATCTTATGAACCAGCTCGACTTGGGGCGTCTCATCACTCTTGGTTAGCCAAGAGGTACCGGACGCTTGACTTCGTCGAAGCTAAATTAGTTCCCAACCATTGACCCAGTCTGGCGGTGGTATGATATGGAATCGCACGTCGTGAACCTGTCATTAGTCTTTACCAGCAGGTTTCGTTCTTTCTAGGGAACGAGCAATGTTTTGAGGCATCGGCTGTTTCATGGAGTTGTGCCATTAGAACGCGAGGTTGAAATGACTCGATCTGTATCGCTCTTCGTCTCCTGTTTCAACGACACGCTTTACCCAAACACTGCCCGGGCGGCGAATGTGGTACTGAAAAGCCTGGGCGTGAGTGTTCAATTCCCCGAGCGTCAGACTTGTTGCGGGCAAATACATGTAAACACCGGCTATGCGTCGATGGCGGTCCCGTTGGTGCGCAACTTCGTGAATACGTTTTCGGGAGCCGAAGAGATCGTTGCCATCTCCGGTTCCTGCACCGCGATGCTTCGTGAGCATTACCAGGAATTGGCTAACAGGACAAACGATGTTAACCTAATTTCAAAGACCAGCGAGTTGGTGCCGAGGGTGTTCGAGTTCTCTGAATACTTGACCGACGTGCTCGGGGTGAGTGACGTGGGAGCCACCTATCCGCACCGAGTCAGTTACCATCCGACCTGTCATTCCCTCAGATCTCTGCATATCTACGAGTCGGCCATCAAGCTGCTTAGTGCCGTAAGAGGTCTTCAGCTTGTTGACCTTGCGTATGCCGAACAGTGCTGTGGTTTTGGAGGGACATTCTCGGTGAAGAACTCGCCTATGTCAACCGCGATTCTCGCGGACAAGGTGGCGAACATTGTCAGTGCAAAGGTGGAAGCGGTGGTCGCTCTGGACAACTCATGCCTAATGCACATCTCCGGTGCTCTAAAACGGAACAATACCGGAGTTTCGGTGATGCACGTGGCGGAAGTCCTGGCGCACGGTTTGAAAGGTGGGGCCTGACATGGCAGGTTCCAGAGTTGGATTTCCCTACACTTCCCGGTCACGTATTGAAGACAGCCAGTTGAGAGCGAATTTGAGGTCTGCGACAACTGCTATCCGAGAGAAGCGCGGCCGTGTCGTGGCGGAGAAGGCCGACTGGGAGGACCTCCGGCTCAAGGGCGAACAGATCCGCAGAGAGGTTCTCAGCAATCTGGACAGCTATCTCGTAAAGCTCGAATCCTCCGTCGAAAAGGTTGGAGGCGTTGTCCATTGGGCTGTTGATGCAAGTGAGGCAAATCAGATTGTATTTTCTCTTGTACGCCAGCATGGTGAGTCAGAGGTGGTGAAGGTCAAGTCGCTTACTACCGACGAGATGGGTTTGAATGAGTATCTTTCCCAACACGGTGTAATGGCCCATGAAACTGACTTGGCTGAGTTGATCATCCAGCTGGCACATGACAAACCATCTCACATACTCGTTCCGGCGATTCACAAGAACCGCTCTGAGATCAGAGATCTGTTTCAGCGGACAATTTCAAAGGGTACGTCGCTCAGCGACGACCCTGCAGTGCTTGCTGAAGCATCGCGGCTTTATCTCAGGCAGAAGTTTCTTTCAGCGAAGATCGCCGTTTCCGGAGTGAACTTCGCCGTCGCGGAAACCGGAACGATTTGTGTGGTTGAGTCTGAAGGTAACGGCCGCATGTGCCTGACCCTTCCCAAAGTGCTGATCAGCGTGATGGGAATTGAGAAGATCGTTCCAACTCTCGACGATCTGGCAGTGTTCCTGGAACTCTTGCCGAGGTCTTCCACTGGCGAAAGAATGAATCCATACACCTCCCTTTGGTCTGGAGTTCACAAAGGTGACGGTCCGGAGGAGTTTCACTTGGTCATAATGGATAACCGGAGATCGGCGGTTTTGGCCGATCCGGTTGGGCGGCAGACTCTCCACTGTATTAGGTGTTCGGCATGTTTGAATGTATGTCCGGTGTACGAGCGTTCCGGGGGTCACGCTTACGACTCCGTGTATCCGGGTCCAATCGGAGCGATTCTTTCCCCTCAGCTGTTTGACAGCGAGTCCTCCAAGTCGTTGCCTTGGGCTTCAACGCTTTGTGGGGCGTGCTATGAGGTTTGCCCGGTCCGGATCAATATACCCCAGGTCCTTGTTCATCTGAGAGAGAAGGTCCTAGCCGAAGGCCACCAGTCCAGGTCTGAGAGGTTTCAATTCGCAATACTGTCAGCAGTGCTTAGTTCCGGAGCCAGATTTGATCTGGCATTGTGGGTCATTTCGCGGTTGAGGTTTTTGATAGACCGCTTCCCTTCCAGTGGTTCTCTACCGGGATTAGTTGGCAAGTGGACAGAGGCAAGAGAGCTGCCGGAATTGCCGAAGGAGACGTTTCGCGTTTGGTGGAGGAGAAGTCGTGGCCACTGACCATATAAGCGGTGATCAGCCGTCACGGACAAAGATATTGAGTCTGGTGCGGTCGGGGCTTTTCAATAAATCCATGGACCCTGGGTCGTCGACGGCTGGTGTTGCAACCCGGGGTGCCCCCGGTACGCCTGTTCGGATCGATAGTCATGAGCTCGAGACTGTGGATCTCTTCGAAGAGGTTCTGCGTGACTACAAAGCAAGGGTGCTACGAGTTGATGTTGAAGGACTCCCCGACGCAGTTGCCGAGGTGGTTTCCAGCTGCGGAATCAAGAGTCTTGTGGTTCCGAATGGACTCGACCTGAGTTGGTATGAGGGTGTCGGTCAAGTGGAGTTGGTGGTGGATGACGGCTCAGGTCCGGCTGTTGGTTTTGAGAAAATTGATGGGGTAATTACAGGATGCAGCTGTGCAATTGCCGAAACTGGCACCTTGGTTCTCTCGGGCAAGCCTGATGAGGGGCGGCGGGTGATTACTTTACTTCCTGATTTTCATATATGTATCGTGAAGACTGAAGCGATAATCCGTAGAGTCAGTGAACTTTTCAGCCGGGTTGGCGTCTCTAATCCTGTGACTCTCATCTCCGGCCCGTCTGCCACTTCGGATATCGAGCTCAAACGCGTGGAGGGCGTCCACGGACCAAGGAATCTAATAGTAGTAATTGTCCGATAGCTGTTGATGGTGTACTGGAGAAACTTCCGACTTCTTTTTTCTTCGGGTAATCGTCAAGCAGGTGACAGAGAATACGTCGTTGACTTTGCCTGAGTGATCCTGGTCCAAGATGGAGATTGATATCCACGAAAATCGCTGAGTGAGGGCGCCTTTGGTCCTGCTGGCGACCGGCAGAATATCTCAGAAGAGTACCCATGGCGAGCAGGGTTGTGACAAATGTAAACGGGTGACCAAACGTATCTCAAAATAGCAGTCAGAATTGATCTAAAGAGTTGCGGGAACGTTGGAAGACTGAAGTTTGATTGCGAAAGGTGAGATCATGATCACTAGATGGTTGCCGGTTACAGGTTTGATGGTGGTTCTGGCAGGATGCGGTAGTTCGTCATCAAATGCCAGTTCATCGACGGGCTCAACCTCCGCTGGGGGTGCCGTTCAGGGGATAGTATCATCGGTTGCTTCGATAAGTTCGAAATATGGACAGATTTTGGCGTCCAGTTCCGGATATACCTACTATATGTTCGAACCAGATACTGCGAAGACTTCGGCATGCTACGGTGCGTGTGCGACTGTTTGGCCACCTGTAACAGTTGCCTCTGGGGCAAGCCCAGAGACGACAGGCGGCGTGAACAAATCTCTGATTGGTACAATTACCAGAACCGACGGATCAAAGCAGATCACCTATGATGGGCATCCGCTTTACACGTTCACGGGCGATAGTGGCCCTAAGCTCACCAACGGGCAAGGAATCAACCACTTCGGGGGATACTGGTATGTAATAGCGGTTTCCGGCCAGCCGGTGACTGTGGCTGCGAGAGGCGCGTCTCCTACAACTACCAAGGTATCCAGCACTCCGTACTAGATGCCCTCACCCCGATAGCGTGATGCTCCGGGAGAGACGGCGCCGCGATGGTCCATCATGAACGATGAGGAGCGAGATAGACTGAGGTGGTGTTCAACCTTATCGTTGGAATGTTGCTTTCAGGGCTTGTGGTCGGTGCACTTGGAAGACTTCTCGTTCCGGGTCCAAACCCGATGGGAGTGTTCTCAACTATATTGGCCGGTCTGACAGGTTCTTTTCTGGGTGGGATAGTAGGAAGGATACTTTTTGGCTCCCGCTACTACTACTCGTTGGGACTGTCACTGGTCGTGTCCGTGCTGTGCACTGCCTTGATTATTTACGCTTTGCAACGAAGAACATAAGAAGGTTGCCCCGCTTTCTGCCAAAGGGCTGCCTTTTGGTGCTGGAGGCGGGTGCGCCTCCAGCTTTTTAGAGTTCAGTGTGTTGAAGCCTTGGTCTTTTGAAAGATTCCGCTGGTTTCATTTCCTAGCGCGGACTTGATTCGCACGGACATGACCGCTTGTTTCTTCGGGTCGGCGCCAATCGAGTTGCCGACTCCGAGATACCGTTCAATGACCTCCGGGTTCTTCAACAGTTCCTGGCCAGTGCCCCTCAGAGTAATGTGGCCGCGCTCCAAGAGGACGGCCTTGTCTGCTACGGACAAGGCAATCTGACCGTTCTGCTCGATCAGAAGGATACCCATTCCCGCCTTGGTCAATGTAGGAAGGATGTCGAAAATCGTCTGAACTACGATCGGAGCAAGGCCCAGTGACGGCTCATCCATCAAGAGGTACTTTGGCTCAGCCATCAGTCCCCTTGCAATTGCCAGCATCTGCTGCTGCCCTCCCGAAAGAGATCCGGCGAGATTGCTGAGTCTTTCTTTGAGGGCGGGAAAAATCTCCAGAGCCTTTTCCAACCTTTCAGCGGCAACAGCCTTGGAAGTCTTGAAGGCACCAAGATCAAGGTTCTCCGCCACTGTCATCGTCGCAAACACCTGCCGGCCTTCGGGAACCTGAGAGATCCCGCTTGACACGGCGGCTGTAGGGCCCGCATTAGTGAGATCCTTGCCATCAACAGAAATTGTGCCGGATCGGGTTTTAATAAGAGAAGATATAGTTCGCAGCAAAGTGGTTTTTCCTGCTCCGTTGGCGCCGATCACAGCTATCAGCGATCCCGGAGCGATTTCCAGATCAATGTCGTGAAGGACGTCTGGTCCGTCATATCCGGAGGTCAAATTCTTGATTTCAAGCATCAGTTAACCGCACTTCCGTAGAGCCAAAGTATGCAGAGATAACAGTCGGGTCTTTTTGAATGTCTTCCGGCAAGCCACTTGCAATTACGCGGCCAGCGTCCATTACGGTGACCTTCTCGGCGATTCCCATTACAAGGGCCATATTGTGATCAACCACTAAGATCGTCCTTCCGGCATCCCGTATTGCCAATAGCATCGATCCAAGCTCTTCGGTCTCTGCGTCGTTCATTCCTGCGCCGGGCTCATCGAGCAGCAGCACCTTTGAGCCTGACATGAGTGCTCTCGCGAGATCAAGATGCTTTTGGGCCGCAAGCGGTAAATTGCCGGCTGGCTCATATGCCTGGTTGCCAAGGCCGATGGCTACCAAAATGCTCATCGCTCTTTCACGCAGTTCGCGTTCTTCTTTTCGGGCGCCCATGGTGCCAACGCCGCAAGAGACCAGACCGCTTCGCGACAATCTGGATCCTCCCAGAAGGACGTTGTCGACAACCGATAGTTGTTCGAAGACCCGCGACGTCTGGAATGTTCTGAATAGTCCGAGTTCTGCAGCCCTGTGTGGTCTTGCAACCGGAAGCACGGTGCCCCAGAGGGTGACCGACCCACTGTCTGGGATGTAGAGATTTGTGATGAGATTGAAAAGGGTCGACTTGCCGGCTCCGTTTGGTCCTATCAAGGCACCAATGGAGTTCTCATCCAGATCGAAACTGACATCTCGAACTGCCATGACTCCGCCGAAGCTTTTGGACAGGCCGGAGATGCTAAGGGCTATCCGCTTGGCCGTTCCGGCATCTGCGGCAACCGGACTCGGCGCCTCGGTCACAGAGATCGCCTCGGTGATTGAAGGCGCTGTTTCAAGTTCAGTCCCGGCTGTGGTAACCGTCTCTGCGGTCACGGTAGCGACGCTCGGCAGCTTCGCACTGATCCCGACACGCCTGCTGATCCAGTTGATGCCTTTCATGGGAACTCCGATGATACCGTCCGGTAAGTATCTCAGGAAGACCACCAAGAGCAGGCCATCGACCACTGGACCGACATTTGCCATCTGCTGAGACAGATTCGGGAGGAAAGTGATGATCGTGACGCCAATAAGTGGTCCGAGCCGACTTACTGTTCCCCCAATTACCAGCATGGTTATCAACTGCAAAGACACTCCGGACCCAACCATGTCCGGGGAAAGAAAGTGGAAAAACCCTCCATATAGAGAACCCGCAATAGATGCCATCGCGGCACTCACCAGAAAAACCATAATCTTTGCCCGCCGGATGTCAAGGCCAATTGCGGAAATACCGACATCATCCTCGTTCATTGCCTTGAGCAATCTCCCTCTATGGCTCTTGATGAGCCTAGAGCTGAAGTAGAGGGCTATTGCTACAAGGACGAAGATCAAATAAAAGAACTTGACATCTGTGTTGAAGGCGTAGCCAAAAATAGAGAATGATGGAATTCCGGAAATTCCAGAAGGCCCGCCGGTTGAACCCATTCCCGTGACAACCGATGGTACGAAGATTCCAAATGCCAAGGTAACGACCGCGAGATACATTCCTCGGACGCGTGATCCTGCCAAACCAAGTATGAGCGCGCAGATGAGAGATAGGACGATTCCACCCAAAAGCCCCCAGATCGGTGCGAGATGGTGATTGACGGTCATAAGCGCGGATACGTAGCCGCCGACTGCCATGAATCCCGCTTGGCCCAGACTGACCTGTCCGGACACTCCTGTCAGCAGTTCAAGTCCAACAATTGCCAGCGCGAAAATACCGACCAGGTCGATCGTGTGGAGTGTGCCCGAAGCGGAAAAAACCTTTGGCAGGCCGAAGAATAGAAGCAGTGCCAACACGGCCCAGCCGACCTTTGTCCAGCTGGGTGGTACTTGCAATTTGAGTTCGGGTCTACCTCTCCTCTTTTCGGCGGTGTCAGCTCTGCGTCCTTTGCGACGGGACAGGAGGCCTTCCGGGCGGACTATGAGAAGAAGGATCAGTATTCCAAGGCTGATCGCCGGTCCAAATACAGACGAGACATACCCGGTGATAAGTGCGGTAAGAACACCGAGGACCAGGCCTCCGGCGATCGCGCCAAAGACTGAGCCAAGTCCTCCGATCGTTACTGCGATCAAACCGTCATTGGTAAAGCTGGACATCGATGCAAAGTCAAGAGACGTCGTTGGAGCCATCACTGCTCCGGCGATCACGCCCAGTGCGGTCGCTAGCGCAAAGGCAAGTATGACGACACGGTCAACCGAGATGCCCATCAGCTTGGTTGCCGTTGGATTCTCCGCCGAAGCCCGCAACGATTGTCCAAATCGCGTCTTGAATAAAAGCCAGTACAGCATGAGAACAGCCATAGCTGCGGTTCCAACGATCCAAAAGTCCTGACTCACGATGTCGGCGCCGAACACGGTAACCGGTTTTGCGCCGCTGAAAGAGTGCAGGGTATAAGGATTGCTGCCCCAAATCAGATATGCAATTCCCTGAAACGCCGTGAGCAGTCCACCCATCATCATCAAGAGACTGCTGTGAGTTACCCGTTCCATGGCTGGCCGCACCAAAACCCACGCCAGAAGGCTCATCAAACCAACCAGCATTATCAGAGCAACGACAAACGCCGCACCCAATGAAAAGTGTGCATGCTGAGTAAGGCTGAACATGATCAGCGCACCAGCCGTTACGAAGGCTCCCTGCGTCAGGTTCAACACTCTTGTCACGCTGAAAACCAAGCTAAAGCCGGCTGCTAAGAGCGCATAAATGCACCCAGTTATGATTCCACCAATAATGATATTTAGCGCTTCAGTCACGCTTTCATCCCCACATCACTCCAAAACATCGGGGTACCGGCAATGGTCCCCGTTCTCACCCGGTTATTCATTTCCTGTAAAATTCTTACCCTCTTATTGAACCGAAGAAGCCAAAGTAGCCTGGATCGGAAGGACGAGCCACTTCCGGTTCCAATATTCAGGTGGTTTACCTTTTTGAGAGATCTCCGGTCCTTCCTCATTCCTACTATGAATTGCCACTAAACCTTTGCTTTCATTCTTTCAAATGACACACCCACATAACCAGTGAAAGGTCTAGCCACAGTTGGAGCAACTCATCGGGCGACGATACCCGAAAGCGCGAATCGAAACCAATCCGGTGGTTGACCACCACTTGAACCTAATGGGAGGCAAAGAGAGTGGCAAGTAGTCCGGTGCTATGTGGGTCACAGCTCTCGACATTGCCCCCTCCCCAGATCGTTTCACCGTACCATTTTTGGTAAACATTCCACACTGACGCGCTTCCGTTTCATTGTTAGTTGCCTGTTTTGGCCTCTCCGGGCGATCCCGCATTTATCGATCATTCGAATTCGCTGGTATGGCGAAAGGGCCCTCTGGCTGCTGAGACGGTCCCATTCAATACCCCCGATGTAAATCAGTTCCACCGATCTCTTCGGCAAAACTGTTGCTCAATGCCCAAAATGGGTTGAAGGGATACTAACAGAAGTATTCCTTTGTCGGTTATCTGTTGGATATATTTGAATCAGGCCAATTGTTCTCGATTGATTTCCTTTTTTACTGGCACCCTCGGTGGTCGTAATTGTCAAATATTACACCTTGAGTATCAGTGAGTTTTCATATTCTATCTGGTAGAGAAATGGGGATAATATTAGTCAAGTTGATTCTAGACAACTCCAAACTCATTGACCCTTGACCATGTCAGTGATTCGGGGCGCATCATTCTTTCATGACCTGGTGAGTTAGCCTCGGGCCAAAGCGATGAGAAAGCTGGAGTCATCTCTGCAATTGCCGATCTGAGTAGCCTCAGCCGATGCTTTCGAAGATTGCTGCTATTCCCTGTCCGCCACCTATACACATCGTTTCAAGTCCATAGCGGCTGCCGCGCCGCTTCATCTCATTCAACATCGTTGCCAGGATCCGGGCGCCAGTGGCTCCTATTGGGTGGCCGAGTGAAATTCCTGAGCCGTTGACGTTGGTGCGCTCGAAGTCAGATTTTGTGAACTTCCATTCTGCTGTTACCGCCAGAACCTGAGCTGCGAAAGCCTCGTTGAGTTCGATCAAGTCCATGTCGGAGAGTTGGAGGTCTGCTCTTGAGAGCGCTTTCTGAGTCGCCGGAACCGGGCCAATTCCCATTTTTCGAGGGTCCACTCCGGCCGTAGCCCAGGAGATCAGTTTTGCCAGCGGGAGGAGGCCCAGTTCATTGGCTTTTTCAATCGTGGTTACGATACAAACTGCTGCAGCATCATTTTGTCCGCTTGCGTTTCCTGCGGTGACGGTTGCTTCGGGATCGATTCCAAGTCGGATTGGCCGAAGCTTCGCGAGCTGTTCCATGGTGGTGTCTGCCCTGGGGTGCTCATCAGTGTCGACGATCACGTGTTCCCCGCGAGGTCGCTTCACCTCCACCGGGACCATTTCGTTATCGAACCAACCCTCCTTCTGGGCACGCACCGCACGCTGGTGGGAATTGTAAGCCAATTCGTCCTGGGCTTCACGGGAAATGTTGTACTCTCTGCGCAGATTCTCGGCGGTTTCGATCATTCCGCCTGGAACCTCGAAAAATCTTCCTCCCGAAGAGACGCGTCCTCTTGCGAGTCGGTCGTGCATCATGACGCCGTCCCCCTTCACACCTGTGCGTAGTCCAAGGACGTAGTGCTCGGCCTGCGACATGGAGTCGGAGCCGCCGGCAAGGACCAGGTCGGATGCACCGGTCTGGACCTCCATCGCGGCGGTAATAATGGCTTGCAAACCGGAACCGCACCTTCTGTCAACTTGAAATCCTGGTACTGTGACGCCAAGGCCCGCATTGAGCGATGCGATCCGGCCCAAGGCCGGAGCTTCACCATTTGGATATCCCTGTCCGAAGATGACATCATCAATATCGGAGGCGGTGATTCCTGTTCGCTCGACCAAGGCGGAGATGACGGCGGCTGACATGTCCTCCACCTGCACCGTGCTGAGTACGCCTCCGAATCGCCCAACAGGAGTTCTCAATGGCGAACAGATCACAGCATCTCTCATAATCCCTCACAATCATGTAGGTATGGATTCATGTCTCGGAGATACCTTAGTCCTGGCCTAAAGTGAGGCCCTCCAAAGGGGTTCTCCAAGGTTGCACATAAAAAATGTACCGCTTTCTTGACAGTTTTGGCAAAACCGCGGTGTGGATCGACCACATTGTGGAGAACAGCCTGGCATCAAGTGCGCAGTTGCCGCGGCACACGGCAATTTATCCATCTTCGGTCTGCCGGCAGGACTGAAAGATTAGTGGCACAACTTATGATATCTCTGATGTCATCGTTTTCATAGATAGTTGATAGCTCTTACACAGATACGAGACGCGCCACAAAGCCTGCCTGGCTGGGGTGCATTTGATCAAGCTCTGAGGAATAGATTTTGAGAATTTGGGCGTTAAGGTAGATTGATGGCAGAAGTCGTTTCATTACAAGAGGGTATCCATGACCTTTTGAAGGATGGAGACACCGTAGCACTCGAGGGTTTTACGCATTTAATTCCCATGGCGGCCGGACACGAGATCATCAGGCAGCGAAAACGGGATTTGACGTTGATCCGTTTGACCCCAGACCTTATTTCTGACCAGTTGATCGGCATGGGCTGTGTCTCAAAGCTGGTCTTTTCCTGGGGCGGTAATCCTGGAGTTGGTTCGCTTCACAGATTTAGGGATGCGGTTGAACACTCGTGGCCGCAACCATTGGAGATCGATGAGCACAGCCACGCCGGACTCACAAACAGATATGTGGCGGGTGCCTCAGGACTTCCATTTGCGGTGATGAGAGGATACAGAGGCACTGGATTGGACGAGTACAGCACCACAGTCGCTCCCATCACCTGTCCGTTTACTGGTGAGGAACTCAGAGCGGTGGCCGCAGTCAATCCCGACCTTTCCGTCATACATGCGCAGCGTGCGGATCGAAAGGGAAATGTTCAGCTTTGGGGAATTACCGGAATACAGAAGGAAGCCCTCCTAGCTGGGAGGAAGTCTCTGGTCACTGTCGAGGAAATTGTGGAAGAGCTGGACTCCAGGCATGGCGACGTCATCCTTCCCTCCTGGTTGGTGACCGCGGTTGCTATGGTACCTGGCGGATCGAGGCCCTCGTATGCAGCCGGTTATTACCAAAGGGATAACGACTTCTATATTGCGTGGGATTCGATTAGCCGGGACCGTGAGACGTTTCTGGCGTGGATTAACGAGAATGTGCTTTAGAGCTGCGCCGGCGCGGCATTCGGGCGGGTTGCCGGGAGATGAGTGCAGGAGGTGAAAATGCAGTCTTCAGAGACGTATACCAGCGATGAGATGATGTCGATAGCCGCAGCTCGGCAGCTTAGTAATAATCAAGTCTGCTTCATAGGTATCGGACTGCCGTCCAAGGCAGCGAATCTTGCAAGACGTCTTCACGCTCCTGATCTGATAATGATTTACGAAAGCGGGACATTGGGAGCCAAGCCAACTAGGCTGCCACTTTCGATCGGTGATGGAGAACTGGGCGAGACGGCAGATACAATTGTGTCCGTTCCAGAGATATTCAACTACCTGCTTCAGCCGGGACGGATAGATATCGGTTTTTTGGGCGCGGCTCAGATAGACAAGTTCGCGAATCTAAATTCGACTGTTATTGGGGATTACCGCAAACCCAGTACTCGGCTTCCTGGAGCCGGCGGTGCACCGGAGATAGCTGGCGCCTCGAAGCGTGTCATCGTCATGCTTCGTCAGTCAACCAGGAGTTTCGTTGAGAAGCTTCCGTTTATTACCTCCGTGGGGTTTGGTTCGGGACCGCATGACCGTCAGAAATATGGGTTGACTGGAAGCGGACCGGTGATGGTAATTACCGATCTTGGATTGCTTGAGCCTGATCCCAACACCAAAGAGCTAGTCCTGACTCACCTTCATCCCAACATTGAGGTAGAAAAGGTAATAGAATCAACAGGCTGGACGCTAAAAGTTGCGGATGAATTAAGGACCACAGAACTACCAACCAAAGCAGAATTGGAAGCTATCAGGTCGCTGGTATCGGCCGGCATTTAGCTTCACCCGTTACGAAAGGATTAGTCATGGCAAGCGGAGTTATTCTCGCCAAGCCTCAAAGCGAAGAGGACCCTCCTTATCGCTTTCCTGCCTATCAGAGCACGGCTCTGCGAGGTCCAAACAGGACGCCGCTGATCTTGAGGCCTGGGAGCACTGAACTTCACGTTCCGGTATTTGGCGAGAGCCGGATTCGTCCAAATGACGATGATCTCACAGCCCAGCATGCTGGCGAACCTATTGGTGAGAAGATAGTAGTCTCAGGCAAGCTGCTGGACTCCAACGGCCGACCGATCCGCAACCAGCTTGTAGAAATATGGCAGGCCAACGCCTGTGGACGTTATGCCCATGCGCTGGATGATCATCCGGCACCATTGGATCCTAACTTCACGGGCGGCGGTAGGACACTCACTGACAATGACGGGCGTTATCGCTTCACGACGATCAAGCCCGCTGCTTATCCTTGGGGTAACCACCCGAACGCCTGGAGGCCAGCGCACATCCATTTTTCTTTGTTTGGAACTGCTTTCGCTCAGAGACTTGTTACTCAGATGTACTTTCCCGGTGACCCATTGATAGAGTCTGATCCAATTGCAAATTCGATTCGCGACAAGAAGGTTCTTGACAGGCTGATTTCAGCTTTCGACTGGGATCTGACGATTCCAGGCACGGCTTTGGGTTATCGGTGGGACATTGTTTTGGGCGGTTCCAATCCTACTCCGGAGGCATGATGAGCACTTCTAAACTTGGGGCGACCCCGTCTCAGACTATCGGTCCATTCTTCAAGTTCGGAACAGAGTGGATTGCCGATGAAGACCTGGTGGCGCAGGACTATAGGGGGGCCATTCTGCTGGCTGGGACCGTCTTTGACGGTGCAGGGAATCCTGTACCGGACGCAATGGTCGAGATATGGCAAGCCGATGACAACGGCAAGTTCCCACCTGAAACTTCGGAGTCCTGGATGGGTTTTGCTAGAAGACTTACGGATATCGGCGGTCAGTACAGAATACGGACCGTGAAACCCGGCCCAGTACCAGGCTCCTCGGGAGAACTTCAGGCGCCGCATATCTTTATGGTGGTTTTCGCGCGTGGATTGCTCAAGCCGGTATTTACCCGGATCTATTTCGCTGACGAAAGCGGAGCCAACGCGACAGACCCTCTGCTGAATGCCATTGAGGACTCAGTTGCGCGTTCCACATTGTTCGCATCTGTGAAATCAGAGGGGACATATGAGTTCGACGTTCGTCTTCAGGACTCCGAGAGGGGCCCTGAGACGCAGTTCTTCGGGTTTGACGACTAGTTGCAATTGAATTTTGGGGGACTGAAGACTTAATGCAAGGTCCGGAAGGGTTGTTTGAGCCTATTTTCGTCACCGACGAGATGGCACCAATAACGTCAGCTCAGAACTGGGTCCAGAAGATGGTCGAGTTCGAGTGCGCCTTGGCCCAAGCACAGGCAGAGGTGGGACTGATTCCAGTCCAGGCGGCAAACGAAATCTCCGCACTGATCTCAACCCACGAAATAGATGCAACTGAGCTTGGCGTGAAGGCGCGTTCCGGAGGTACTCCGGTTATTCCGCTGGTCCGCATCCTCACTGAAAAGCTGTCAGAAAGTGCCCGGCCCTGGATCCACTATGGCGCCACGAGCCAGGATGTCCTGGACACTGCCACCATGATGATCGTTAGGGAGGCAGTCAAGCTGATCTATGCCGACCTCTTACAGGTGGGTGCGTTGCTTGCTTCGTTGGCTCAGCAGCATCGTCGGACGCCCATGGTTGCGCGAACCCTGATGCAGCATGCGTTGCCGACGACGTTCGGCTTGAAGGTCGCAAATTGGCTTGACGGTGTTGTATCGGCGTCGGTTCCTCTTGAACATTTCTATGCGGAAGGTCTTTCGCTGCAGTTCGGCGGCGCGGCTGGCACACTGGCAGCGCTGGGTGACTCCGGGATCGAGGTTGGGATGAGGGTTGCGTCGATTCTTGGCCTCTCGTTGCCAATCATACCTTGGCATGCACAGCGCGTCAGAATAGCCGAACTGGGTGCGTCTCTGTCGCTGACAGTTGGTTCTCTCGCTAAGATTTCCACAGATATTACCCTCGCAAGCCAGGTGGAGATAGGCGAATTGAGGGAAGTGCAAGATTCCGGGGGCGGCTCCTCGGCGTTGCCCCAGAAGGTCAATCCTGTGGGGCCAATAGTGGTGAACGCCTGTTTCCGAAGAATGCAAGGCTTACTGCCCGTGTTGTATGGGTGTTTATTGGCGGAGAATGAGCGCGGGGCCGGTGAATGGCAGGCAGAGTGGCAAACTCTGCGGGATTTGCTTCTTGTCACTGGCGTGAGCGTTCAGAGAACCTCAGCTACGCTGAGTAACCTGGTTGTGGATGAGATCAAGATGCTTCAGAATCTTGAACTTGACCGGGGAAACGTCATGTCAGAGCGAATTTTGCTTATGTTGAGCGAGGTTTTGGGACGTTCCATGGCGCATGACTTGGTCAGAGAAGCCACTATTAGGACGGTTCAAAACACCAGCACGTTGCGTGAGGAATTGATGAAGGAGTCAGTGTTTCGAGAGCGTTTCAGTCCTGAAGATGCCCTCAGGCTGTTCGATCCACTGACATACCTGGGATCTGTCGAGGTCTTCATAGATAACGCATTGGCAGAGTGGAAGAAGTCGGAATCCAATTGGCAAAGGATCGTTGATGGCACATCTAACACGCAGGGTTGATCAGCAATGGAATCAATGAATCTTGATGTCAACGGTGTGAGCTTCAGGGTGCGTGTTGACGGATCCGAGAGTGCTCCGTGGTTGCTGATGATTAACTCCTTGAGCACTACCTACGAAATGTGGGACGAGCAGATTCCAAATCTTTCCGGTCATTTTCGGGTGATTCGTTACGACCAGCGCGGTCATGGAGGTACTAGCTCACCCGCTGGACCGTACTCCATCGAAGATTTAGGACGTGACGCGCTGGGTTTGCTTGACGCTCTCGGCGCGGAAAAGGTGTCATTGGTTGGTCTGTCGCTGGGAGGCATGATCTCCATGTGGCTCGCGGCAAACGCACCCAGACGGATTGAAAAGATGGTGATCGCATGTACGTCTGCCAATTTTGCGCCACCGGAATTTTGGATGGAACGCGCAGCTCACGTGAGGGTGAACGGAACATCGGAACTCTATGGGAGCTTATTGGAGCGCTGGTTTACGAGCCAGATTGACGCGCGAAATCCGCGAGCTAAGGAACTCGTCAAGTCAATGTTGAACTTGTGCGACCCTGAAGGTTATGCCAGCATATGCGAGGCGCTCGGAGCGGCGGATCTGCGATCTCAACTTGAGAATATTACGTGTCCAACTCTGGTCATTGCCGGGGCTTTTGATCCGGCATCGCCACCTTCAACTGCCCTCTCACTTTTTACGGCGATTCAGGGCGCGTCACTTTCGGTGATACCCGACTCTTCGCACTTGGCAAATCTTGAACAGCCTGATCTTTTCGTCGATGCAACTCTTGAACATTTGATTGGTTCTGCAAAGACCAGGGGTATGACGGTCAGGACTGAGGTTTTGGGGAGTCAGTACGTGGCGGGGGCAAATTCAAGAAAGACGGAATTCACCGCGCCATTCCAGGATTTCATTTCCAGATATGCATGGGGTGAAATCTGGACCAGACCTGGGCTTGATAGGCGCTCGCGAAGCCTGGTGACCCTCTCCGTTCTTGTGTCGCTTGGACATTTGGATGAGCTTTCATTTCACATTCCTGCTGCACTTCGAAACGGGCTGACCCGGGAAGAGATCATGGAGGTCCTTATCCAGTGCGGTGTCTATGCAGGAGTACCCGCAGCAAACTCAGCGTTTGCCCAGGCAAATGAAATATTCAAGTCGCTCGAGTAGTACAAGAGCCAAACCGGAGGGGTGTTTTAGTTGAGTGTTGAGAGCAGACAGTTAGAGTTTTACGAGGAGAGAGAAAAGATCGCTCTCGCCTGCCGCATCATGGCTATGGAGGGGATAGTCGAGGCCACCCTTGGCCACATTTCGATGAGGGTTGGCGATGACCTGATGTTGATTCGAAGCCGTGGGCCCGAGGATGCCGGTTTGTTCTTCGCTACACCGGAGGAGATCTGCCTATTTGATTTCTCCGGAAACCCAAAGGAGCCTGACAGAGGATTCAGTAGGCCAACTGAGCTGCCGCTTCATGGTGAGACGCTCAGGACGCGTCCCGAGGTCAACGTAGTGCTGCATGCGCATCCGCCCGCAGTTCTGGTTTCAGCTTTAACGGATCACGAGCTTCTCCCCTGTTTTGGCGCCTTCAACATACCAGCCGCCCAGTTGGCTGCCGATGGAATTCCCGTGTACCCACGGTCGGTTTTGATATCGAATCAGCAGGTTGCACATGAAATGCTGGAGTCACTCGGTGGCCATAAGGCCTGTGTGCTGAAGGGCCATGGAATTACCGTTACCGGCAACAGCGTGGAGCAGACCCTGTTGCGTGCGTTGAACCTCAACATCGTAGCCAAAATAACGCTCGAAGTGGCACAGGCGGGTGGACGGACAGTATCGATACCGAAAGAGGAGCTAAATCTCCTCCCCGACCTAGGAGCAGGCTTCAACGACATAGGCGGTTGGCGATACTACCTGGCAATGCTTCGCCGTGCCGGATTTGACAAGTGGTAGTCGAACAGCGACCCACAGTCGGTCTTTAAGGAAACCATTACACCAAATTCGAAATGTAGAAAGGCGCTTCAAATGAGTTTTGAGTCCGGAGAGTTGGAGTACTACATCCAACGGCAGCGGATTGCAACCGCTTGCAGAATTATGGCAATGGAGGGTCTGGTCCATGGCACGCTTGGCCACATATCCATGCGTGTGGGTGAGGATGAAATGCTGATACGCGGGCGTGGACCCGAGGATTGCGGTCTGTTCTTTTCCACCGCAGAGGAGATATGTCTTTATGATTTCTCTGGAAATCCTAGAGAATCCAAGAGAGGCTATTCGGCGCCTGTCGAACTGCCTTTGCATGGAGAAACCATGAGAAATCGTCCGGATGTCAACGTTGTGGTTCATGCTCATCCGCCGGCAGTATTGGCCGCAACACTTGCAAATCTTGACTTTGTGCCATGCTTCGGTTCTTTTAGTATTCCGGCCAACCAGATCGCGTCACAGGGAATTCCGATCTACCCTCGTTCAGTTTTGATTTCAACCCGGGAGATTGCAGAAGACATGTTGGCAACTATGGGTGATCACCGTGCATGTATTCTCAGAGGTCATGGGATCACTGTTGTTGGCGCCACTCTTGAATCGGCGCTCCTCAGTGCGCTGAGTGTGAACACTTTGGCCGAGGTTGCACTGGAAATTGCGAAGACCGGCTCGAGGGCGGTTCCCATCCCTCCTGAGGATCAGGCTTTGGTGCCAGCTCAAAGTAAGTTCAGTCCGGACGCCGGGTGGAAGTTCTACCAGGCAAAACTCCGGCGCTATGGATACGACAAGTAACCGGTTAGAAGGGGTCATGTCGGTGAAATTCGTGGCGGGATGCTTTTAGCTGCGGATCCGCAGCACCCCTCTAGCCGCGAGAATTGGCAGACCCAGTGCGCCACCCACGATCAAAAGGGCGCCTGACATTCCAAGCGGACCCAGGAGAATGGCCGTGCAGAATGGAGCTATCAAGAGGGCGCTGGCCCGGAAGCTTCCCGCTATGGCGATCGCGTCACCCTTGAGCTGCAGCGCTACACCTTTGGCAGCCATCACCGGCCCGAGGGTTTGCAAAAGGCCCGCGCCTATTCCGCCTATGGCGAGCAGGAATAGAGTTATGTAAACAGACTTTGCTGTCACACCTACAAGGGCGGTTCCCGCAGCGGCCGTTAGGACTCCGAGTGCGAACACTTTTATGGGCGATCGCTTTCTGAGCAGCCCCATGATGCCCGCTCCAGCGATACTGGCGGCATTGGCCACAGCCACTAAAACTCCCACAAGAAAGTAGCTGTCACCAACCGACCTTAGGACGACTGGAACGTATGAGTTCAGTATTCCGCGCCATGAGCCTGCCGTAAGACCAGCCCAGGAGCCGATACGCACCTCGGGATTGCTCCAGATCTCCCGTTTCACCTGCCCGCCTTCCTTGGTGAACGGTGGTTGTTTCATGACAGTCATTGCCGGGAATGATGCCAAAATAGCAATTGTCCCTGCGATAAAGAACGCGGTCGACAGGGAGAAGCGCGCCAGGTAACCTGCCAGCACCGGTCCCGCCAACAGACCCAGACTGGAAAGAAAGTTGACGGCAGCCATTCGTCCAACAGACGGCCCATCCTGACGTACCACATGAGTGGTAGTTGCGGTCCAGAAGGTGCCTCTGGCAAGTCCCTGGATCAATTCCGACAATGCGAAGATCAGGACATATGAGGACCAGGATACTAAAAATCCGGAAACCGCCATGGCCAGGCACGCCCAGGTGACCAGCAACTTATCGCTAACATGTCTCATTGCCGAGGCGCAGAGCATTCTCGAAACCAACTGGGTTACCGCCGAGAGTGCAGTGAGTATTCCAATGTCTGGTTTGGAATATCCGGCTGCAAGGGCGAGCAGCGGCAGCAGAACGGCCTGAATCCCCATTGAAAGCGAATACACCAGTGCAGTGAAAGAGAGGACGTTGTTGTCCCTTAAGACCGATGTTTGTGTGTTTCCTAACATTGCGACTTGACTTTACGCACTTTCTTCCATTTGGTTGATGTCGGCTTGGGAGCCATGGTACGCGTGGCGTTCCAAGCCGAACCGGACTATTAATGCATTGATGAGGATCGGTGTAACGCTTACTTGCCAGTCGGCAGGCTGTGTACCGAATGCGACACTGAGCCGCAATGTTTCTTTGCGGTTGCTAAGTATTGGTAGTCTTTGCCCACCCAGTCTCCTTTACCAATTCCTGGAATTCATCTTCCCCATAAATCACAGAACGTGCGGCGATGACACCCACGCCTGACCACGATCCCCCGCGGCCCTTCCGCCGTTTAGCGTATTCAGCGATGCATCCTCTTGTCAAAGCCCGAAAGGCGTGTTAACGCACTGCTTCCAAGAGAGGCCGACCTGTAGTGTAACAACTTCATAACAGGTTCTGCTTGCCTGCAGGCATTTGGAGGTACGCTATGCAGGCCTGTCGAGTTAAACAGCAATTCGTTCGCCATCAGCATATCCCAACCCAGCGTGTTGTTGAGCAAGTGGTGATCATTGGATCTGTGCATCGGACCTTATACTCGGCGTTATGTGGCGAGAAAACCCACATGACACAGGACATGACCGCGGTAAAGTCCAGTCCTGCTTTAGTGCAACACTTCTGAGATGCACGACAGAGTTCGAATACAGAGCCACCTCGGTTCATGGTCAGCCCACCGACACTCCATATACCTTTTCAGCGCGTTGCGGCGAAAGCAGGCCATCCTCCATGTCGGACAGGATTGCTTCCTTGTCCCGCAATTCCGGCGGTCCAAAGCCACCGCCACCCATACCCCGGACGTAAACGACGTCACCGGCGTTGATCTGCAATCCCAAGGCTGAGGGCTGCTGGGTCAGCACCTCCTCGGTTCCGGAAAGTTCATCGTAGAGGGGGACCTCTGTTCTCAGTCTCCGGAGGATGTCCGTGTGCCTTTTTATCACGATTTCCGAGGGAGTACCATCATGTCCACCTCCAAACCCGTTGGAGCCGACGTCGCGACCGATATAGAAGCTGAGGTCACTTGCGGCTTCAACCCCATAGAGGCAGCGAGACCAGTAGCCGGCGCGGCCTCCCCGGTATTGACCCGCACCTTCGGAATCGGCCAGCAACCCTCTCGACAAATATAGAATCGGATAGCGGTACTCATAGGACTCGATGCTTGGCAATGCGGTGTTTGTTGAGCCGGCGATGTTTGAGACGTCAATTCCGTCGCTATTGGCCCTCGCTCCCCCTCCGTGAAGTGATGCATCACCGCGGACTGTGTACCATCTTCCCAAAGGGTCGATTCCAGACCATTGAACATCTGTGAATCCCCATCCCCATTCTGCCATGGCATATTCTTGCCTTGGAGTGTTCATGAGCGCTTGAGTAAGCAGGGCCATTGTTATGCCCTGGACTCGCCATCCGGTGATTGTGGAAGCGCCGGAGCAGGGAGCTGGCGGGTTGCAATTTATTACGGTGCCGCTAGGGATTTTCACCTCTACCAGCCTGAATGTGCCAGCATTTACTGTCAGGTCTGGGAAGAGTTGACAGGCTAGAATATTGTGTAGATTTGCAACCGCGCATGGCAATGCGCAATTGATAAACGTGTTTGCCTCGGGATCGGTGCCCGCAAAGTCAAATAGCAGTCCATCGTCACTGACGGTGAGCCTCGCCTTGATGGAGTACATTTTGTCATAGTCCAGATACTCAATCGCGTCATACTGGCCGTGCTTGAGAACCGCAATCCTCTCTCGGGCTTGCGCCTCTGCGAGTTGGATTGAACTCTCAAAGGTTTCCTCCAGGGCTTCAGTTCCATAGCGCTCGACAAGTGCAATAATCTTTTCCCCAGCTGCGAAGTTGGCCGAAATTTGAGCCTTGAGGTCGAGAGATTGGTACCTAGGCATTCGGATGTTGTCAAGGAACAGATTGAAGATGTCTTCGCGGATAATGCCATGCTCGACGATCCTGGTTGGTTTGAAGATGATCCCTTCTTGATGCCAATCCGTTGCGAGCGGGGCTCTGCCAGGGGTCATTGCGCCGACATCAACATGGTGAGTGGCATTTCCAACCCATGCGATCAGTTCGCCATTGTGGTGAATTGGCATGATTACCGCCAAATCAAGAATGTGAAGTGCACCTGAGTGAGGATCATTAACCAAGTACATGTCACCAGGCCGAATATCATCTTTGAAGCGGTTCATGCAACTCTGCAGCATATAGGAGAGCGTTGTACCGTGTCTGGGCATCCAAGTTGAGTAGACGACTGTGCGACCTGCCGCATCAGACACGTTGAATCCAAGGTCGCGGCCCTCAACTACGCCAGGACTGACGGCGCATCTCTGAAGAACCAGCCCTCCTTCGTATCCGATCTGCAGAAGGCGGTTGGAAATGATTTCCGTAAGAATCGGATCATTCTTCATTTCGTCTGTGACTCCTTAACTAATTCAATATCTGAAATTGGCGCCAAATTCCCTAACAGTGCCTAACCACGCGGTAATACGGTGGCAACGGTTGAGTAGCCTCGATTCATCGCGGTCGTAACATTATCTCTTCTTCTACCAGTTCGACATTTGACCGATGCCGACTTGTGCCCGTATTCCAAGATAATTCGGCCGTTCCTGGCGCATGCGGGAATTGGTTGGAAGATGTTGTGAATCTAAATTGATAAAGTAAATAAGTAACCTATCCAATTCTGCAAAGTGGATTCCCGGTTATTACAGGAAGTGTCTTTAGGGTTTGTTTCAAATTATCTTGAACTCGATGACCATTGCGTTCGCGTCGACCAGGACTTTACGCCGGCAAATTCAAACGCGACCGGCAACTTTCTAACCGTGGCTCCCTAAATGGGCTGGTTGCATCCGAGCGTAGGTGTGGCCTTGACTTCGCTGGCCTCCTCCCCTTCCTGTCTAAAGTGGCCTGCGCCCCTGCTGAGCTGTACTGGTTACGTGCCCAAGCTGGAGGCCCTCTGAACGGGTGCCGTGCGTCTGGAAATCAAGCTTCATGGTATTAAGCGACGGTCATCCAAGAGTTCCGAAATCATTGAGCGGTGCGCCGCGGCAGAAAGTTCCGAGTCAGTTTAACTCTTCGATGGCCCGTACAGAAATGATGGCACAATCAGGAAAGTTTCCCATGGCAACCATAAACATGATAGCTTTACTTAAAGATCGGGCTGGGGACGAATTGAAGCTCTTTTGGCATCATCGTCGATCGAATGGAGGGGCGGCATCTATCAGGGTCAGTGGTTATTTGGGCGGCAATGGTTTCGAGGCACAGTTATATTATCGTGTACAACTAAGGTGTCTGAAATGAATGCAAAGCAGGAGTCGGTAAGTGGTGAGTAACCCTAAACCGGCTCGTCGCACAACGAACGTTGGGCAGGACCTCTTCAGTCCCGTCACGTCCGCAAGAATTTCCGCAACAATCGTCAATCAGATCAGAGCTCTCATACACCAAGGACAACTGGCTCCTGGTGACAGACTGCCGTCCGAGAGGGAGCTTTGTGCATCATTTGGCGTCAGCAGAATCACCATCAGGGATGCGCTGAGAGTGCTCGAATCGTCAGGCCTGATCGAAATTCGGGTCGGTGCACATGGCGGTGCCTATGTTACCGCTCCCACCAGCAGCAATATAATTTCTGGATTAACTGATATGCTGGCCATGTCATCCCTATCCGCAGCAGAGATTACCGAAGCCAGGATCATATTTGAGCTTGGGATCATCGAGCTTGTCTGCGAGAGGGCCAAGGAAGAAGATTTCGAAGCTCTCGAGGAGATCCTGGAGCGTTCCCGTGTAGCCCTACATGCCAACAGCTACAGTACTGATCTTTCTGCCGAGTATCATATTCGACTTGCACAGAGTGCTCACAATAGGACGCTGAATTTGATAGTGGAGTCGTTTCAGGGTCCTCTCCGTTACTCCTTGCTGGAGGCACAGCATGCGGCGCCGAACATGGGAAACCCGGGCGTTTCAGAACACCACGAACTTTTGAAAGCTCTAAGGGACCGTGATCCGGTTACTGCGAGGGATGTACTTTACCGGCACCTTAGCCGCACATACCATCGGCTGGCCCGGGAAGAGACGCCAAAGCCGTAAGTTCTAACGGTCTGGACCCAGAAGACAATTATTCAGTGCGGGCATCTTCGTGGTATTTCAGACTTGATTGGTGACGACGTCTGCTCAACAACGTGGGCTGGCCTAATGTCTGAGTGTTTCCCACCGGTCGCGAATACTGAGCTGGGGTAGTTCTTTGCAGTCTTCGGCCCGATTTGGAGCCGGTTCAAGGTTTTCTGGCAACTATGAGAAATGTGTAATAGGCCTGCCATGCGATCTGAACTTCGGTGATTCCAGCGTTTCTAAGTGCGGCAATGTGGTCGGCAATTTCCGGAGCAGCCTTCTCGTGCTTGTGCCCGGCGCTATCATCGGAGCGCTTTTTGGGAATAAGTTCTCTCCTGGCCGACCTGAAGAGTGAGTCCCATGGCGAACCAAGATAAGCGTGGTCAAGATTTATAATCCATCCCCCACTGCGTAGAAGCGGAGCAATGCCAGCATAGAACTTGGCCAGTTCCTGCGGAGTGAAATGATGGGTGGCTCTAGAGGTGAGTACCACGTCAAGTCCAGGCTGCAATGCGGAGGCGGCGAAGTTGTACATATCCCCCTGCACCCACGAGATCCTAGAAGCGTAGGAATCCAGCTCTTTTTCGGCTGCCGTACGCATTGTGTCTGATGCGTCGTGCCATATTCCAACCGAGTCAGGAAACATTTCAAGAAAGACCTTTAGGAACGAACCGGGTCCAGAGGCAATGTCTAGAATGCGAGAGACATTTCCGTCGATGGAAACTATGGAAGCGGCAATTCGTCTGGGAAAGTCAAGCATCTCCGCTGCGGTATCACTTGACAGCCATTGTGCAGCTTCGGCTTCATTCCATTTGCGTGGCACTTCTCCCCCATTTACGGTCTGTGGAGGCGGCTCATGCCGCCAAGTTGCCGTGGATGATTGCGGTATCATTGTGGGTTGATCCGATTGTTTTGTAGATTTATAATAATATAACACCAATACGTCTGGTGAGATGTTGGTAAGATGTCAGACGGCCAGATTTGATCAATGAGGAGGAACGATGGGCAAAGAAGGACGCGTATTTCTGCGCGGATTGACTTCGCAAACATACGGACTGTCAGGATTTCGTGACTTGCAGCTCGAAGTCGATAGGGTTCGAAGCGAGGAAGTTGTCACAGACGATGCAACAGTTGCCCACTCTGGCGATTCAGAGGAGTCGCGCACGTGGTGGAAGATCGGTCCTGGTGACGATGATTTTTTAACTCAGACGCTTCAGATCCACTTCGTCGAGCTGTTTCCTGGAGGGTCCAACCACGGTCATGGCCACCAGAACGAGGCCCTGTTCTACATCCTGGAGGGCAAGGGGTACGAAATTCACGACGACAAGCGCTACGACTGGGAAAAGGGCGACGTCGTAGTTGTGCACGATGACTCAGTACACCGTCACTTTAATGCCTCTGACACCGAGCGTGCTCTGTGTATTATCTTCAAGGCGAAGGCGGAGTGGATGTTCCTTGGGATGATTCAACAGGGACGGAGTGCACCATTTGAAAAAGAGGGATACGGCCCCCGTGTGGACTGGAGCCAAGTTTGGCTTGACGATGTTGAGAGCCGGAAGAAGGTTGTAAAGCCTTCCGATGCCAAGTGGGAGGATGTGCAGGGCGGAAGAATCAGGGTCTTCACCTCTCCGCAGAGAGAGGATGTCAGAGCCTTCAGCGTAGACGTCTACGAGCAGGAAGTTCGCAGTGGCTCTGAGAGCGAGGCACACTGGCACATGGCGGATGAAGTCGTCTACGTGCTTTCGGGCAGCGGCAAGAGTATTCAGTGGCAAGTTGAGGCCGAGATAGCCGAAAAGTACTACGCCCACGTCGCGAACACTCCAAGGACCTTCGAAATCAACGAGGGTGACGTACTCTATATACCTCAGAACACAATTCACCAATATATTAACACCTCAGGTGAACCGCTGGTCTTCCTGTCGGCCCAGAACCGCATGTTCAAGCAGTTAGGCTACAAAGACGAAGTACACGTGAAGTTGGACAAGGGCCAGCCGATATTCTGAGAAGGCCGAGGGAATCCCGCCAGATCTTTAACCACAACCGGCCATGGTTCACTTCGAACCTGGCCGGTTGTTCTTTGTTTTAACAATGTTTGTTGCGACGATGAATTGACATGACAGCTCGCTATTGCGGCTGGTCGTGACCGGAGTCGCTGTCTAAGACGTATTCTCGTAATGTGGGTGCGGGGTCCCAAGGGATAGGTAGCGCTCAACAATGGGGGAAGTTGGCACCGGGGTGTTGCTCTCGAAGCTCGGCAGCCGCCAAAAGATGCTCTGTAAAAAGTTTTGCCATCGACCGTCTTGATTTAGGTGTCTACGGGTAAGATTTGTGGCTTGGCTGGACCAAGCTGTGCTGGGAATACAACTGCGGGCGGGATGCTGACCACGAGAATACTTTTCACCTAAGGCAGGGCTTTATTCGCAGGGCTTGATTTGGTGGCCTAGCCTGCAGAACCAAAGCACGTCGTTGGGGCGGTTCCCCAAAAGAACACGCTGGACCGATCTGTTAGCAACGAACACGATTTGTACTTTCACGGCAGGTATTTTGGATACGGCAGCAGTTCGGCCAGAAAAAGGGCCGCCAAATCATTGGGATAATTCAAGCTCACAGACAGGCCCTTCACACCTGTCGCCGCACTTTCAGGTGGAATTCCCCAACAGCTGGTGGTGGCACGGGCGGATTTCCATCATCAAATGGTGCTCATTTTCGACAAACCAACTTTCGGACTCGATCCTCAAAGTCAATTGGCATCGTGGGACAGGCTTCTGGCACCCCAGTCCCAAGGTGAAATCACACTCCGGGGGACCAAGTACATGGAGCAAGCGGACCAATCTCTATGGCTTGCTGATCAAGCAGCTGATATACCTCACCGGGGTTACAGTAAAGTTCTCACCCAAGGTGTTCCGCATTCTGAATACCGATATGACTATTTTGCCTTGATCGCATTTACCGTAGAGCTGTTGGTGGCCTCCAATAAAGATCTCAGGAAAAGAATTGTTAGCTCGACACGACTTTTCCGGCTGAATCCGACTTTGATTGACGCTGTGGACTCAATTTGATGGCAATGAAGAACCTGGACCTTCCGTCACTCTCTAATTCGCGTTTAGAGCCTTTTGTGAATTAGCGTCACCTTGGCGATTATCGGGGGTAATAAACAGCAATTGGAAATATGAGCCAAGATTAGCTATTCGATGGCTGAATTCGGGGAGGAAAAACGAATTCGCTTATCGGCCCTTCTAAGGTACCTGTCGATAGTGAATGGTTTATCGTTTATTGAAGTCCAGTGTCAATATTCCCGCTAACTTGGCCTGCTTGCGGCATCGAGAAGGGTCTTCAATACTGTGGACCATATCTGTTACTCCTCCGGCCATTGTCGGGGTTAAAGCCAGCCGGGCTACTGGTTTCAATCAGTAGCCCGGCGAGGCCATGCAGTGAATTTCTGCATCAGGGAGTGACAGACCCTTGACTAGCCGTTCACATAG
>DAHXKX010000138.1 GCA_027366165.1 Actinomycetota bacterium | reverse complement strand
GCCCTGCTCGCGGGAATTTCGCGATCCGGTATCACAATGGTTGCCGGAGTGGTCGAATGGGTCTCACTGCTAATGAGTTGACCTGGGAAACCGGGTCCGAGGGTTCAAATCCCTCCCTCTCCGCCATTTGGAGCGGCCCCTATCGTGGGTTTGTCTTCGCAATTCAAAACGTTTCCACGACGTGAAATTTCCTTCGATCTGGTGTTTGATAACCAGGTGACGCGGCCATTTGGTTCATTGCCTATGTCTTGGTATTCTGTGGCCTCAAGAAAAATTATTATATATTTTGTTCCGATGGGCCGGGTTCCGGTTGGCTTTAGTACGCGGCAGCAATGCTTATGAGTCCCAGGACTGTCATGATCAGCATACTGAACAGCTGGACCGCTTTTATTGGCACCTTCGAAAGCACTCTTGATCCAAAATAGATTCCAAGTGTGGTGATCGCGAGCAAACCTAGGTATGACCCGATCCCCACCGACAATGGATCTGCGGTTTTGGCGGCGAGGTTGGCGGTGGCGATCTGGGTGAGGTCCCCGAATTCGCCGATGAACGTGACTCCAAAAGCCAGCAGGACTTGAGGCAGAAATCCTTCTCGGGAGGCGCTTCTCGCGAGCGACTCCTCTTCCTGGACGGTGTTTGTGAGTATCTCCCGCAGTATTAGCCCGGCTCCAATGATGAAGACAAGTCCGACAGTGAGGTCGAGTGGCTTTCTCGGAACCCGCGCTACCAGGCCTCCGACAGTGACTGCAAGTATCACCTGCAATAGGAATGCTGCAGACGCGCCGATGAATACCCTCTGCGGAACTAGCTTCGAGCCCATTATGACTGAAGAGATCATGGTCTTGTCCGGAAGTTCCGCCAGAAAGATTATTCCGAAGGTGGCAGCGATTAGGGAATAGTGCATTCAGTCCTGGGCTCTTAAAGTCACCGTTTAGAGATTACCTGTCCAAGGCGGGTTTCTTCAATCCGATGACGTCTTGGGTGGTCATGGGCGTTTGGACAACAGAGAGCGGCGAAAGTGGTTGGCGGTGAATGCGGACTCCGGTCACGGCGGACCCCATTTCAATTAGATTTGGCTCCTTGCAACTCTGTCGCCTTTCGGATCTCTATTGATCTCTTTGAGGTGATGTATTAGTTTCATGTTAATACTTTCTGACGTGAGAGAGCTGACACGGGGTTCTCCAAGTCCAAGCCGGTGTTTATGAAAAGGGGGGGCACGTGGTTGGGGTTCGGCTTCTGGCAGGTACCCGTAAAGGAGCTTTCATTCTCAGTTCCAATGAAGGGCGCCAAAGGTGGGATGTCGCCGGCCCATTTTTTCCGGGCTGGGAAATCTACCATGTGAATGGATCTCCAGTGAATCCCGACCGCCTTTACGCTTCGCAGTCAAGCGGATGGTTTGGCCAGCATCTTCAACGGTCGGACGACGGCGGGCAGACTTGGAAGCCCGTCGGGAACGAATTTGTATACGATGGCATTCCTGGGACACATCAGTGGTTTGATGGAACTCGGCGGCCGTGGGAGTTCAAAAGGGTTTGGCATCTAGAGCCTTCGCTCACTGATATGGACGAGGTCTATGCCGGTGTTGAGGATGCGGCACTGTTCAAGTCAACAGATGGCGGCCTTACTTGGAGAGAGCTATCCGGATTGCGCGTGAGCGATACCGGGCCACAATGGCAACCTGGAGCTGGCGGGATGTGTCTGCATACGATAATGCTGGATCCAAACAACCAGGGGCAGATTCTTGTAGCGATATCGGCAGCTGGCGTTTTTCGGTCGAACGACCATGGTTCTAGTTGGAAACCGATCAACAGGGGTTTGGTTTCGAACTACATACCTGACCCGACCGCCGAGGTCGGACACTGTGTCCACAAATTGGCAATGCACAAGTCGCGCCCTGAAGTTCTTTTCATGCAGAAACACTGGGACGTGATGAGGTCCGATGACAGCGGGGACAGCTGGTATGAAATCAGTGGCAACCTCCCGACTGATTTCGGGTTTGCCATCGACGTCCATGCCCACGAACCTGACACCGTTTATGTGATCCCGATCAAGAGTGACGCCGAGCACTTTGTGGACGGAAAACTGCAGGTGTTCCGGAGCAGGAGCGGGGGCAACGAATGGGAGTCCCTGAACAAAGGATTGCCCCAGCAGAATTGCTACGTTAACATCCTGCGTGACGCCATGGCAGTGGACTCTCTGGACAGTTGTGGGATCTATTTCGGGACTTCAGGAGGGCAGGTCTACGCATCCCGGGATTCCGGTGATAGTTGGGAAGCCATAGTTCACGATCTCCCCCCGGTCCTATCGGTCGAGGTCCAGACCCTAGCATGATTCGTGTAAGACTCCCTGATCACCTGTGCACGCTTGCTGGGGCAGACCGCGAGGTCGTGATCGCCGTGGACGGCAAGCCGACGCTGAAGGCGGTCCTTGACGCTCTTGAGATGCGGTTTCCAGCGCTGAAGGGCGCCTTGCGTGATCCTTTCACGGCACAACGCAGGCCCTTTGTCCGTTTCTTCGCTTGTGGCGAGGATCTTTCGCACAAGTCCAACGATCTGGCGCTGCCGATGGCAGTTATCAATGGAAACGAGCCGTTTCTCGTCATTGCCGCTATTGCAGGCGGTTGAGTCTCAGTCGGCACAGCTTCAAATCGGCAGACTGAAATCAGCGCCGCCGCAGGTAGACCTAAGCGATAAGCCAAGGTCACTTGTGCAGGGTAACACGCCTCGGAATTCACCGTCCTCGGCCAGCTGCGATATGATCTTGGTCAGACTTCAAAGCGTCTGGCACAGGCGAAGACGCTAGTGAAGTTGGGTATTGGCAACGAGTGTGCAAGTTCATGCGGGGGACGGGTCGAGGGTTCAGTGCAGACAGACTTGGTGCGACGCGAAGAGATCCTTTTGGGTCCGTTCCCGCTGGCTTCTGTCATCACTTTTCAGTTGGGAGACTCCTCTCTGGATCTAAATTGCACAGGGCATAGCGGCTGACATGGGAGAGACGGCGTTTGTGCTCTCCGGAGGCGGGAGTCATGGTGCGGTTCAGGTCGGAATGATTCTGGCGCTCGCAGAGCATGGCATTCTGCCCGACCTCATTGTAGGCACATCGGTTGGTGCGGTGAATGCCGCCTGGATCGCCGGTTGGCCCGGGAAAAAAGGTGCTGAAAAGCTCGCGGATGTTTGGAAGACGGTTCGACGTGCCGACATATTCCCGTTCCGCCCTCTGACCGGCTTTTTGGGTTTTGCTGGCCGGAGCAACCACCTTGTTGATCCTTCCAATTTTCGTTTGCTGTTGCAGCGCCACCTCAGCTACGCACATCTGGAGGACGCGCCAATTCCAGTGAGGGTCGTGGCGACAGAGTTCACCACGGGCAAGGAGATTGTCATTGCCAGCGGAGATGCTGTCGAGGCGGTTGCGGCCAGCGCCGCCATTCCTGGCGTCTTCCCCCCGGTGGTAATCGGGGGGAAGCGGCTGGTTGACGGAGGTATAGCCAATAACACCCCCATCTCACATGCCGCGAGTGCAGGTGCGACGACGATATATGTCCTTCCCACCGGCTACGCCTGTTCGCTCCGCTCACTGCCCAAGGGGGCGCTGGCAATGGCGTTGCAGGCGATCTCACTTCTTACTCATCAGAGACTCGAGGCCGACATATTCCGCTACCAGGATACGGTCGATCTGCGCATACTTCCAGGCCTGTGTCCGTTGAATGTATCGCCTCTCGACTTCTCTCACACCGCCAGCCTGATTGAACAGGCGTATTTTGGCACTTCGCAGTGGCTTGCTTCCGCAGACAGCGAGGCTGGTTTTGTGGTAGGAGACCTGATGTTCCATGGCCATGCGGGCCACATTTAGAGTCCCCGATGTTTCGTGACTGAACCGACTGGCTCCTAAACGGGGGCGACCACTTCGGGCAGTTTGCACTTTCAGAAGTTAAATTGAGCGGTGTGCTTTCGGACAGTTGTAGTGTCCGATCAATTGGCGGCCTTGAGTGCTCGCGGGACTACCTTGTTTGAGGGACCGTTGCTTCACGTGGATTCGAATTGTCCGGAGTTTGGCCGGTGCGGTGCGAGGCCTTCTGAGGTCGTCCCGCTCGGCGGAGTCATATCAGTGGGAGCTGTGGAGTCGAGTGTGCCACAGACGCAAGGTGAAAAAGTGCCTCAATAGATACGAGTTGAACGATTTGCCGATTCCTTGGAGGGAGTCTGTCCACTGAAGATGAAATCCGAAAGAATGGTGTTCTCGGGTCCTGATCTTTCCCGGCTGTGACAGTGAGAGTGGGCGAGAAGGGAGTTGAACCCTCACATCCTTACGGATACAGGAACCTGAATCCTGCGCGTCTGCCTATTCCGCCACTCGCCCGAGAAGAGGAGCTTTTCGCTCGTTAGCAAAACTACTTTAGCGGATCTCAGGTGGATAATCGCTCGTGTGGCGTTGAATACTGTTTGCGACGCTGAAAGCCAGTTGAGTTGGAGTGTATACCTATGTTGATCTGGAATTAGTAGATTGTATGCATGGGTCTTTCTAGCTTCGAGTCTCGAATAGAGCGTCTAGTAGAAGGCGCTTTTGCACGCACTTCAAGAAGAGGCCTTCAACCTGCTGAAATAGGACGGCGTCTCATTCGTGGAATAGAGATCGAGCGTCGGGTTGGCGTCAAAGGGATAGTGGCGCCAAACAGTTTCAGTGTGATGCTCTCATCCCGGGATTATGAGGATTTCGAAGGATTCTCATCCACAATTTGCAGTGAACTCGAGAAGTTGGCGACCGATCACTGCTCTCAAAATCACTACAGGCTGCCAGGTCCGGTCAGCGTTACTCTGGTCGAGGAGAGTTCATTCAAGCCAAGCACATTTGCGATTGATGTGGAATTCAATGAAGAAGAGAACTTTTTGGTGGGCGGTTTTCTACTGCTTCCAAACGGTATGAAGGTTGCAGTGGAGAAGCAGGTCATCACGATTGGTCGCATGCCTGGCTCGACCGTGGTCATAGACGATCCGAAAGTCTCCCGGCAGCACGCGCAAGTCTTTGTTGATCAGGACAAGGTGATCTTGAGCGATCTTGGCTCGACCAACGGAACCTACGTTAATGGACTGAGAGTCGCCAGAACCGAACTCAAGGGCCAAGATGAAATTGTGATTGGCGCAGCGCGCATAGTTTTCGTGGAGAACTAGTGATGCCCATTCCGCTCTTGAATCTATTCAAATACCTTCTTATCATCTTGATCTGGCTCTTCTTTTTGCGGGTATTGCGGGCCATTTGGGTCGAGTCGAGGCCTGCACGAAGTTCGATCGTGGTCTCGGCGTCGAACCAGGCTCCACCTGCCGCCGCACCTGCTAAGAGCTCCAAGAAGCTTGGAAGAGTTGGGAAGACCGACGACTCGGGGTCCGGTCCTAAGCTGAGGGTAGTGTCTGGAGCTGCACGGGTCCCGGGAGCCTCATTCGCGATCGGAGAGTCCATGACGATTGGCAGAGGGCAAGGGTGCACGGTGCCCATGGTGAAAGATACGTTTGCGTCAAGTGTACATGCAAGGGTGTACCAGCATTTGGGTGGATGGTACGTGGAGGACCTGGATTCGACCAATGGGACATTCGTCAATGGGAAGAAAATCTCAGGTTCTCAGGTTATTGTGACAGGTGACCGATTGCAGATAGGCCAGACCATATTTGAGGTTAGCCTTTGATTTCACTTTCTTGGGGTGTGGCAAGTGACACTGGCCGCATCAGAAAAAACAACCAAGATTCTTACCTTGCGGATGGCGCCGTCTTCGCTGTCGCTGACGGCATGGGAGGCCATGTCGGAGGCGAGATAGCATCGAAGCTGGCTATTGACGTCTTCGCCGAGGCATATTCGCAGTCTCAAAGCAGGCAGAACATCGTCGAGGTTGTCCAAAAGGCAAATACGGCTATCCTTTCCCGTGCCTCGGCAGAGCCCAAACTCGCCGGAATGGGAACGACTTTGTGTCTGTTGTCGGTGTCGGAAAACGACAATAGACATCAACTGCATCTCGTGAACGTTGGTGATTCGCGCGGATATCTATTCAGAAATGGTGAACTCTATCAGCTGACCGACGATCACACCCTGGTTTCGGAGATGCTCAAATCCGGTGACATCACCAGAGATCAAGCAGGAAATCACAGGGCGAAGCACATTCTCACCCGAGCACTTGGTGTCGATCCTGATGTCGAGGTCGATCACTGGAAGATTGAGCCAAAGCAGAACGACCTGTACCTGCTGTGCAGTGACGGACTGACAAACGAAATGACAGATCCCGAAATTGGCCAGGTCCTTTCCAAGCGGGAGCCCGCAGAAAAAATGGCCCAGGAGCTCGTTAAGGGCGCATTGTCCAATGGAGGGTCGGATAATGTGACCTGCATTGTGGTGCAGGTCGATAGTGTGACGCCGCCACCACTACCCCCTGGGGGTGACAAGTCGAGGATCGTGGAGCTGCCGAGCCAGACCAAGATGAGGGAACGTCTGCAGAACGCCACCCATTCCGTCGGTGCCGACTTGGCTGAGCGTGACCGGTTCATAGCTGCTTCACAGGTACAGCGAGAACGCGATGACGAGGCCAGGGAGCGAAGGACCCGTGAAAACAGCGCCAAGTATGGCGGGGGTGCCGTAAGAGTGAACCCAGTAATAACTTCGGCTACGACGCGATCACCTGAGCTTTCGGCAATTCCTGTTCCCCTACCAAAACGGGCCACCGAACGCAAGTTCCGTATTGGTTCGGTGCTGAGAAGTCTGGTGTTTCTCTTGATACTCGCCGTTGTCATTTTCGTCGGTGTCAGTGCCGTAGGGATCTACGCAAATCACTCGTATTTCGTGAGTCTTGACAAGTCAAAGGTTGCAATCTACCGGGGCAGACCCGGAGGGCTGCTTTGGTATGATCCAACGTTGGTCCGCCAGACGCAGGTTAGTGCTAGTCAGGTCGCTCCGTACCACCTTTCCGATCTTCAGAAAGGTGTGATTGAGCCTTCCTTGACAGCTGCTTCCGCCTACGTGAACCGCCTGTTGAACGAGTCGAACCAGATTAGTTCCGTTTCAACTTCGTCATCGACAACGTCGGTTTTGAACAGTGCCACGACTACAACTCTGGCGGGTGGAAGTGGATAAACGCATCAGACGACTTGGTATCTTCTTGATCATTTTGTTTGTGGTGCTCTTCTTGCAGCTGAACAATATTCAGGTCCTGCAGGCAAGCAGTCTCAATAATAAGCCCGGAAACGTGCTGACTGCGTCTTCCACCAATAACGAGCCAAGAGGCCAGATTGTCTCGAGAAATGGGACGGTTCTTGCTAAATCGATCCCAGCGTCCGATCAGTACAACTACCTAAGGGTTTACCCTGACGGGCCTTTGTATGCAGACGTAACCGGATTTGATTCCCTGATCTATGGCACCAGTGGGATCGAATCGAGTTACAACCAGTATCTGGTTGCTCAGCCGAACCCTATCAAATCGTTGTCGGATATATTTTCCTCCCAACAAAAATACGTGACAGATACGGTGGTGTTGACAATATCAGCCAAGCTCCAGGCAGAGGCGGCAAAGGCTCTTGGGTCGCTGGAGGGTGCCGTAGTAGCGATCGATCCGTCTACGGGCGCAATCTTGGCAATGTACTCTAATCCCACCTACAATCCGAATTTGCTTGCAATGCACAATGCCGCCAAGGTCGAGGCGGCGTGGCACACTTATCAGACCGATCCCAACCAGCCAATGCTCGATCGGGCAACCAGCAGGGCCTATCCTCCGGGGTCGACGTTCAAGATAGTTACCACATCTGCTATCTTTGATCACGCACCGCAGATTGCCTCTCAAACATTTCCGTATCAGACCCAGATCACATTGCCAAATACCGTCAATACGCTGTCAAATTACGCCCACGAAAGTTGTGGCGGTCCACTTGCGGTATTGTTGGCTGTGAGTTGTGATACGGCTTACGCGCAGATAGGTATGCAATTGGGTGCCCAGAGTCTGTACAATGAAGCTTATTCGTTCGGATTCAATCAGGTTCCGCCTCTCGACATACCTGGTGTGGCGGCCGCTCAGTTTCCAAAGGCCAGCTCTTTTGCCCGAAACATACCCGGCCTTGCCTACTCTGCCATCGGACAGGAAAACGTTGCGGCAACGGCGCTCCAAATGGCTTTGGTGGGGGCCGGGATTGCAAACCGGGGAGCGAGATCAAGATGATAAGAAGGTATTTGAATAGATTCAAGAGCGGAATGGGCATCACTAGTTCTCCACGAAAACTATGCGCGCTGCGCCAATCACAATTTCATCTT
>DAHXKX010000130.1 GCA_027366165.1 Actinomycetota bacterium | reverse complement strand
CTCGCACTGGCTTTTTGCTGTCTCTATTCCGTTTTCAAGGAGCTATGCGTCCTGTTGTGACGAGTGGATCGGTATTCCCTTTAGGGGAACCATGTCCAACTGCTACAAGGTCATATTGCAGGATCCAGCTTTCAAGTTTGCACCTTGACCACGGCGACTGAGTCACTTTGCGGTCGAAGCTCCACTTGGGATTTACCAATCTAATACTTGAGGTGGAACTATGGGTCACTTGGGGAAAGAAAAGTTGGGAAAAGACCACAAATTCCTTTCCAGAGATTAGGTTTCTTCATATGCCCAACGTAGAGATTCACCGCCGACTAGGCGAACGGGACATATCTGCGATCGTAGAATTGGTTAAAGCCGCTGAAGCTGTAGACAAGCACAAAGCGTTGGAAGATCACGCCTGGATCGACCTGGTCCAGGGTGGACGCAAGGGTGTGCTTGGCCTCGTCGCCAAGGCTGCGCATCACTCTGAAGCCATTATCGCCTATGCCCAGATCTCAAAGGGGACTTGCAACTCCTGGGCAATAGAATACGTAATCCACCCCAAGATCCGCTCCGACAAAGAAGTGGGGATGCAACTTCTCAATTCCGCGCTGGAGGAGATCAGGCGTCAGGGTGGCGGACACATTCACGCTTGGGTGGCAAAGCCCACCGAAGATAGTGACGTTCTATGTGAGGCAGTGGGTCTATCGCGAGGCCGCGACCTGTATCAACTACGCCGCGGTTTGCCAATCGAGGATGAATTTCAGATGGAACCCATATCCACTAGGCCTTTTGTGATCGGTCAGGATGAAGAGGAGTGGCTTCGGCTGAACAACGACGCATTCTCATGGCATCCCGAACAGGGTGACTGGGATCTGGCAACCCTCCAAAACCGCGAAGAGCAGGACTGGTTTGACCCTGACGGCTTCCTAATGCATGAAATTAACGGGAAATTGGCAGCCTTCTGCTGGACCAAAGTGCATTCCGACACCGAACCGTCAATAGGCGAAATATACGTAATTGCAGTAAACCCTAAACTGCGCGGAAGAGATCTTGGAAAGGCAATGTGCCTAGCCGGACTCAACTACCTTAACGGTAAGGGAATAGGCGAAGCGATGCTGTACGTGGAGGCAAACAACACCGTCGCCAACAAACTCTATGAAAGCCTTGGCTTTAAGATTGACCACATCGACCGGGCCTACGTCGCAGACCTTGGACCTTTGGCCGAAAAATAGCTAGCCCCCCTGGAAGCCCACCAAATGGCCCAGGAAGTAAGTAATTGCCGCAGCCGCACCAGAAAGAAGAACCTGTCTGAAAACGGTTTTGAAAAAAGACCTGCCAGTAAAAATTGCAAGCAGCACTCCAACTGAGGTTGCACCCAAGAAACCAAGGATGATCGTAAAGAGCACTCCAGTGTTGCCTGTCGAGAAAAACCATGGCAGAAGGGGCAGGACCGCACCAATACCAAACGAGCCGAAAGACGCCAAGGAGGCCTCGATGGGCGAACCTATCGAAGTCGGGTCAACACCCAACTCCTCACGCGCATGGGTGTGGAGAGCAGTTTCGGGATCCTTCATAATGTGCTCGACGAAGTCCTCAGCCACCTGCCTGGGAACCCCTTTCAGCCGATAGAGCTGCACCAGCTCCCGCCGCTCGAACTCAGGCCGAGTCCTTATCTCATGTGCTTCAAGAGCGATCTCCTTTTCAAAAAGCTCCCTCTGAGCTTTCATCGAGACGTACTCACCCAGCGCCATGGACAGGGCGCCACCAATGAGTCCGGCCATTCCCGCCACTTTAACAAACGGTGCGGAAGGATGCGCACCAGCAACACCAAGGATCAAGGCCACGTTGGAGACGAGACCGTCGCTCACGCCGAAAACCGCGGCGCGGGCGCCGCCTCCTGTGATGTCCCGGTGACGTACACCCACATCGCCTGCAGGAACCACTTCTCGACTAGCCTTGTTGCCATTGCGATGCATTAATTCAGTGATACTAAATCTTTGGCCGGTCATTACTACTTAAACTAGCTTCACCTATGTCACTTTACGATCTTGAAATAGCCGATTGGCAAAAACTCCTAACTGATGAACCACCCTTTCGATCCAAACAGATCTGGAAGGCAATCCACGAACACGCCCTTCGACCTGACCAGCTGACTTCACTGCCCAAGCGCCTTCGAACAACCCTTGCCTCCTCGGCGGACACTGCGTCGGCCTTCACACTTGTGCGGCTAACCTCCGATGATCGGCAACTGACCGAGAAGGCCCTGTTTCAACTAAATGACGGGCGTGTCATCGAAACTGTGCTCATGCACTATCACGACAGATCTACGGTCTGTATTTCCTCACAGGCCGGATGCGCGATGAACTGCAGCTTCTGTGCCACAGGCCAACAGGGCTTCTTCCGCCATTTAACGGTGGGAGAGATTGTGGAGCAAGTTATCTGGGCCATTGATCGGACAAGAATCACCCGCGGAGAGAAGAGGCTGTCAAATATCGTATTCATGGGCATGGGGGAGCCTTTGGCCAACACACGAAGTGTCTTTCGCGCCCTTGAGCGAATTAACACCGATATCGGAATAGGAGCCAGGCACATCACGGTTTCCACTGTTGGAATCATTCCGGGTATAAGACTTTTTACCGATCTTGGCCCGCAGTTCAACCTCGCCGTCTCACTGCACGCGGCCAACAACGATAAGCGAACCACCCTGGTACCGATAAATGCCAAATATCCAATTGAGACCCTGATGGAGACCTTGCAGGACTACGTTCAAAAAACGAGGAGAAGAATCTCTTTTGAATGGGCAATGATGGACGGTGTCAACGACACTGAACAGGATGCAAAGGAGTTGATTCCATTATGCATACCGCTCGAGGCCCATGTAAATCTGATCCCTCTCAATCCAACTTCGGGATGGCCGTCCAAAGGTTCCGGCCGTCCCAGGGTGGAAAGCTTTGCCGATACTCTTGCCGGTGCCGGAATCGCCGTCTCCATACGGGACAACAGGGGAACCAATATCGATGCCGCATGCGGACAACTAGCAGGCTTGGTAGCCGGTAAAAACCTCGGTGAAAGATATAGCCAGGATATTTCTGCAAAAATGGATATTGGTGCTTTACTTGACTGAAGAATTGAATCGAGAGGAAAACTATGGAATCACCCAGATGGTTTGACAGGTCTCTTCCGCAGACCCTTCAAATTGCCACCCTCTTGCTTTACATGAACGCACTTCTGACAATCCTCTTCTCACCTGGGTCACCACTTATCCTCCTGCCGGCAATTGCCGAAGCGGTTGGAGCTTATGGCATAGCCAATTCAAAGAGATGGGGATACATAACTGCCGTTATTGGTGCGGTGTTTCCACTTGTCCTGCTTCTAATCGACGCCGCCACCTTCGGCATAAGCATATTCAGCATCATATTCTCATCTCCGTTGACGCTGATCTTCGAGATCGCCCTAGTGGCTCTGCTGCTCCATCCTCAATCAAGAGAACACCAGAAGACTTGGTTCCACTAACCCGGCGGACGAACTACTCGCCAGAGCTGCACCCGATCCGTCTCCAAGAACGACAGGAAGCCAATTGACGCTAGAAATAAACGGCATCGACGATCTGAAGGGGTGTATAGGAAAACACCTTGGCTATTCCGGATGGCACAGTGTCACTCAGGCACAGATCGACCTGTTTGCTGAGGCGACCGGAGACCACCAGTGGATACACGTGGACACCGATGCGGCAAAAGCTGGACCGTTTGGCACCACCATCGCCCATGGATATCTGTTACTTTCCCTCATTCCGAGACTACTGCCGGAAATCCTCATAGTAAACCAGGTTGGAGTTGCCTTGAACTACGGCGCGAATAGGATCCGGTTTCCAGCCCCAGTACCTTCAAACTCGAACATCCGACTTCGGGCCACCATAACTGAAGTGGAAGAATTTCAAGGAGGAATCCAATTGACCGTCGAAGCCACAATTGAAGCAGAAAACAGCTCAAAACCATCCCTGGTAGCCCAATTACTCTATAGGTACTACAGCTAGTATGGCTCTCTCTCACTCAGAACGCCATCTCAAAGTCCCGGTGGGCAAACCATTTCATCTCGACACTATCAATCCATCTGCGACTCCGGGGCTGCGGGACAGCGACAAAGCCGGTCTCAAAGAGACTCTCGAAAAAATGCATGATCAGCTATCGGACCTCCAGGCAAGACTTTGGGCTGAACATTCCAGGTCAATCCTTCTAGTGCTTCAAGCACTTGACTCTGGTGGCAAAGATGGCACCATCCGCCGCGTTTTCAAAGGGGTAAATCCTCAAGGTGTCAGAGTGACCGGCTTTCGACAACCCACCGTGACAGAAGCGGCTCATGACTTCCTTTGGCGCATCAACAGCGCATTACCCGCCAAGGGGGAAATCGGCATATTCAACAGGAGCCATTATGAGGACGTGGTCGCCGCGTACGTAATGAAGGAAATTAGTGACAAGGAACGCCACAGGAGATTCGAAGAAATTCGTAACTTCGAAGACTATCTTGACAGGAACCAAATCGACGTAGTGAAGGTCTTCCTTCATATCTCAAGCGACGAGCAGAAGAAGCGCTTTCAGGAGCGGATCGATGACCCTCTCAAGCAATGGAAGTTTTCAAAGGCAGACCTCGAGACACGTAAGCAATGGGATGAGTATCAGGACGCCTACTCCGAGGCAATAAGTGCGACGAGCACAGAGGAGTCTCCGTGGTTTGTAATACCGGCAAACCATCGGCTGTCAAGGGATTATTCCATCATGAAACTCCTGCTTGACCGCCTTGAGCTCATGAATCCACAGTACCCGCATGTAACTGGACTGGAAGGTGTCACGATAGACTGACCGCTTCAGCCAAAGGCTGACATGGACATTATTGCCCGAGGTGGCTGGACCCCGCTTATGCTCCCCCCAATTTCTTCATTATCTCAAGAGTATTGACTCCTATTATTCGAGCAGTTACTCATATAATGGATGATACATACTTGGAGGTTGGATTCAATGAGCCAGGCCGGGAAAGACCAAGCGGCAGACCCAGAACATCTGGGAACTTACAGAATTGAAGATCTTGCGTCGATTGCGAAGATTTCCATCGATACCATCCGATTCTATCAAACACGCGGTCTTCTGGAACCTCCTTCGCGCACAGGCAGGCAGGCACTTTACGACAATTCCCATCTAAACCGGCTCGCCGAGATCAGGGAACTGCAGCATTCGGGACTCAGCCTGAACACGATCAGACGAATCTTCAGCAAAGACGTGCAGCAAGCCGATAGGGCTCTGTTCGACGCTTTGTCGAAGCCACTCCACTCTAGTCACGCAGCCGAATACCTAACTATTGACGAACTTTCCCAGAGAACTTCAATTCCCAGGCCGCTACTGCAATCGTTGGTCAAGGAAGGCCTCATTCCACCAGTGAAGATAAACGACTTGGAAGTCTTTCCATCAAGTGACATAGCGATGGCAAGAGCCGGACTGGCGCTCCTGGAGTCGGGAATACCTCTTTCTGAACTACTTGATCTCGCAAAGCGGCACCACCACGCCACGAGGAAGAATGCCCTGTTGGCAATAGAGTTGTTCGACGAATACGTGCGAAATCCGATCACGCAAAAGGATGACTCGCCGGAGTCGAGCCAAAAGCTCGTCGAGACATTTAACCAACTTCTCCCGGCCGCAGTGGCGCTCGTGGCTGGGCACTTTGAAAGGACACTTCTGGCCTTGGCCCAGCGTCACCTGGAACAAGTTGGAGCCAAACACGAAATCGAAGCTGTCAGAAACGCCATTACTAGTCCATCCCGAACCGAATCAGGAAAGCAGAACGATTAGTGCCAAATCCGATACTGCCAACAGGTAAAGAAAAGGAACTGTTTGTCAAGGAGATGTTCAATTCCATCTCTCCTTCTTATGACAGGATCAACAGAATAATGACATTCCGGTTCGACCAGGTCTGGAGAAGACAGTCATTGAGGAGCTTGAACCTTCAAGCTCCGTCTACTATTCTCGATTTGGCCTGTGGAACAGGTGATTTTGTCAAAATGGCCCGGTCTCAGGGCCACAGGTGCGTCGGGACAGATTTTTCGATTGGCATGTTGTTGCATTCGCAGCTCTCTGGAGACCTGGTAGTCTCCGATGCACTGAATCTTGCCTTTTCAGACAGTTCTTTTGACGCCGTGACATGCGGATTCGCGTTGCGCAACTTCACCGATTTGATACCCGTATTCGATGAACTTGCAAGAGTGCTGCGAACTGGCGGAAGAGTCGCCCTCTTGGAGGTGGCACAACCTTCCTCTTTCATATTGAAAGCCGGCCACGCCATTTATTTCAACAAGGTGGTCCCAGTCATAGGCGGGATACTCAGCGATAGAAAAGCCTATAGATACCTACCGGCCTCGGTAAGCTACTTACCCCCAGCGGCGACGATAATCGAGCTGCTGGTAATGGCCGGGTTTTCCAATATCTCGCATTCTCTGCTCACGACTGGAGCAGCCCAGCTCTTTACAGCAACAAAGGCGGGGTAGAGGTGGGATCAATCAGGGATGCCTCTCTGAACAGCCAAGCATCACAACTTGGAGCGCTCAGCTTCTTCAAGAAAGCCTCAGCCATACGAAGATGTTCATTCATCAGGGGCACGAGAGAGACTGTGGTTACCGCTGGAGAGCACAAAATGTATCTTGTCGGTGCGGGACTTGCCGCCCTAGATCCACTTCAACAAGAAAGTTACAGCCCAACCCTGACAAATGAGCTGTCACGGGAGCACCTTTTCACCGCCATTATTCCATTCAGTCCGAGCGCTCAATTTACCGTCGTAGTCCCCACGGTAGCCGTATTATTCGCTGACGATGGCTCTGTCGACATCACCTGCCCTGACGACTGCGAGTCTGAAGCGTCTGCACTGCTTTTAGAAATTCTAAAGGCAGATTCGGCCGTGTGCCCGGATGAGCCGCTTTCCCTTGAGGTGGGTGGAACCGAGAGTCCACCTGAATTTCAATCGCGAGTCGCCAGCGCAATTGAAAAAATAGCCTCCAGCGACCTGAAAAAGGTGGTGCTGTCAAAGGCCATGAGGCTGAAGAGTCCTAAATCCCCAAATTCCGCAAGGATTTTCGACAGACTGGTTCATGACAGGCCATACACCTACCTCTTCAGCATGAATAACTATATTGGCGCGTCCCCGGAACTTGTCGTCAGCCGTGACTCCTCGGTCATCACTAGCTATCCTTTAGCGGGCACAGCCAGTTCGGGCGATGAAGCCCGCCTGCTGCTTTCCGAAAAAGACGACCGGGAGCACTCCATCGTTGTCAAACAGATCATGGCCCGACTGACCGAACTTGGAATAGCCACTGACCTGCCGCCAAAACCAACCATAACAAGCTACGGCGAGATCGTTCACCTCGGAAGCAGGATCTCGGGAAAAGTAGACCGCGCGAAACCCTTCGCCAGTATTGAAGTGGCCGCACATATTTCCCCCACTGCCGCGATAAACGGCGAACCCTATGACTCCGCCTTGAAATACATCGCCTCGTTCGAACCATCTGACAGGGGATTCTATGGTGGGTTGGTTGGATATCAGAAATGCGGAGGCGATGGTGCATGGGTTCTGAACATTCGATCAATCGAATTGGTCGATGACGGCCTGCTGCTGCGGGCCGGTGTGGGGATCGTCGACAAGTCCGACCCTGTCCAGGAGGACCTGGAGGCAACCTCCAAGATAAATGCCATTGCTTCAAGTCTCCTCGAGTGTTGATCGAGGCTATTGGCGTCTCCTTCAACCATATGGAATACCGGCATGTCCACTAGACTGTGACTGGCACAAGGGGCATACCAAATGTTTCAAATCACAAGTCGATCAGGATGCGTCGGAATACTCCTTACCGGCGGAGCGTCCAAACGCTTTGGCAATGACAAACTTGCGCAGAGAATCGACGGCTTGTCCGTGGCTGAACTGGCCGCAAGATCACTCAGTGCGGTATGCGAAAGCTCTTATGAAGCCGGTAACAGTTTGACCGACCTTCCTCAGATTCCTGGCACGCTCGGTCAAGGACCGCTGGCCGCCATTGCCCATGCGGTAAGCTTTCTCCGCCAAAGAGCGCTGCTCGACATCAGCCAGTGTGCAATCGTGCTCGCTGGCGACGTTCCCTTGATCCAGCCGTCAACGCTTGCCATCTTGAATAACTGGCCAGGCTCTTCAAGTGTCGTCCCAGTCGTAGACGGTGAAGGCCAGTACCTTGCGGCGCGCTGGTCCGCGGAATCATTGGACAAGAGCAAATACTTAGTCTCAACCGGTGTGAGAAAGGTCAGAGAGGCCCTTATTCTCCCCAGTACCCAATGGCTTACCATTGAGATGTGGGAGAATATGAGCCATTTAGAATTTCTCGACGTGGACACACCGGAGGACTTCTCCAGGGCGATCGACACCCGACGAACCAACCTTGATGGGAGAGCCACGGGATGATTGAAATCTCAACTTTAAAACAGCAGGCGGTTCGCCGACCAACTACTGACACAAAGATCACCGCTGTGCGAGACTCTTCTGTCACCGCCAGACCGGATGTTCTTGCAACCGAGGAACCCATGGAGATTCGGATTCACGGGCCGAACCAGGAACCCGCCCCCATAACAGTCACGATGCGCACGCCCGGTAATGACTTCGAACTGGCCATCGGTCTACTCTACAACGAAGGCCTCATTGACGCCTACGGTAGTTTGAAAACAGTCTGCTACTGTGCAAATGTCTCTGACGAGAACCAGCGATTCAATGTGGTGACGGTTGAACTCACATCCCAATTCATCGGCAACCAGAGGGCGCGCAGCTTCATGTCCTCCTCAGCCTGCGGCGTGTGCGGCACCACGTCAATTGAAGACCTGGCCTGCCGGACCGCAGTCGTTGAATCACAAATGGAACTCGATATCACCACAGTCTTGTCTCTTCCAAAGCTCCTCCTCAAAGAGCAGAAACTCTTCAAGATGACCGGTGGACTGCACGGAGCCGGAATCTTCGATGAGAATGGGCGCTTAGAAGTCGTTCGGGAAGATATTGGCAGACACAACGCGCTTGACAAGATCGTCGGACACTACTTCCTCGAAAAAAGACTCCCCCTGTCGAACAAAGTGCTCGTCCTGTCAGGGAGAATCGGTTTCGAACTTGTACAGAAGGCCGCCATGGCTCAAATACCGGTAATCGTAGCTGTATCCGCACCGTCGTCTCTGGCTGTGAAGACTGCGGAAAGCCTTGGCATCACGATGATCGGCTTCACCCGGGACAAGAGTGCCAATATCTATTCCCATCCAGAACGAGTCAGGTTCAACCCATAAAAAAATTGGAGCCTCGAAGGGGCTCCAATTTCTAAGAAGCTTGTGCGAGCTTGCGCTGTTGACGCCTCATCCGTCGAATGATTCTGCGCTCTTCCTCGTCTTTTCCTCCCCAGATGCCATACTCCTGATTTGTCCTAAGCGCAAACTCAAGACATTGCATCTGAACCATGCATGCCTCGCACACACACTTGGCTCGTAGAATCTGCCGTTCCGCTTCTCCCGTTACCCCTACCGGAAAAAAAAGTGCCGGGTCAACTTCCTTGCACTCAGCCCTCGGCCTCCACTGCTCATCATTCCACGTAGTCTTTGTTACTGAATCCATGTCTCAAAACCTCCGGTACTGGTCTCCATAACCAACACACCCCGGCTTTTCGACCCTGTATAACAGCCCCCCGGCCGCTTTAGCCAACAATTCATTGCCACCGGTAGCCTCTTGAGCCACCCATAACACGCCCCAACTGGCCCTACCTTGATACGCCAGAACTGCCACGACCCTTCCGTATACAACCGGGTTAACTACCGAGCCGAGTAGGTGAAAATACCGTAGTAAAGCTCTTGTTAATTTACCATCAATTGTTAACTAAATGTTTACCCTTACACTTAAGAAAGTTGTCTTTTTGCTACATACCAGAACTTTTCGTGAAATGGATTGTATAGCAATAGCATCGAACACTCTCAGCGGTCGGAGTATTCACTCCACATGCTAAAAATCTTCTCAGCTATAATTTCGGGTGCTTGAGCGAGCAAAAGATGTCCCGTCCCCTTAAGTAGAGTCATGTTCGCGTTGGGCAGAGAATCAAGAAGTTCAAGCGTTCCATTAAGCGGATTGAAGAAGTCGTCCATTCCAACTATCAACTCCACGGGAAGTCCAATTGATGAGACTCCTTTCGACAGGCCGGTCAGATCCCTCTTAAGTTGCATCTGCTCAGTGTAGAAACTCTCAATCGTCCTCGAACGAACCATGCTGCTTCTCACCCGAGCTTCAACAGGGCGAAACACCCGCAACAAGCGGGCGGGCGAAACCAGCAGCTTATCAAGAAGTGATATCGAATCCGGACCTCCGACCGGTGCTATCAGAACAAGCCCATCGATCAATTCGGGACTCACAATCGCCGACTGCAGTGCAACGGCACTTCCATAGGAGTAGCCAACGAGAATCGCCCTGGCCACCCCATGCGCGGCCAACGACTCCCTTAGGTAGGCCGCGTTTCCATTCAGATCACGGGCCTCCATCGGATTACTGCCCCACCCGGGTCTGTCGTATGCTACGACACAGATTTCTTGGGGAAGGCGGTCCAAGACCTCATTGAATTCGTCCGCCTCACCTGGCTGACCATGAATGAAAACGACAGCGGACTTACATGAATTTGCATGCGCCTTCTCGAACTTGGTCATACCAGTGCTTCTCCAGTAGCGACCCTTGCGAGGCCCCACACTCCTAGAAGCATCAGAGACAAGGACAGTGCAGCCACCACCGCACCCGAGGTGCTTGCAGATAGCGTCTCATGAAGCACCACCAGACCGATGGCGATAGCGACGACCGGCTCGACAACAGAAATAATTGGCAGCGAAACCCTAAGTGGACCGGCCTGGAACGCACTCTGGATCACCAACACGTCGGCGATACCCATTATCACAAGGATCCAGGCATGAGGATCCACGGCAACCCGCAACATTCCGTGTGCCACAAAATTCTGCGCCACCACCTTCGACAATGAGACAGTGAAACCGTGGAGGATGCCAGCCGCGACACCAAGTAGAAATGTTCGCCTAACTTTATCGGCGTGATGAGCAAAGGCACCCAAGGCAACAACTACAATCGCAGTGGCCATAGCCACGATCAGCCAACTGCTAAGAGTTGAAGTATCCTTCAGACGCGCTGGCACACCGACACTTAAGAATCCGATCAGTGCCAGAGCTGTCAAAAGCGATAAAACCAATTCTGACGATTTCAATCGTATATTATGTAGGACTGCGGAGAAGAATAGGGAAAAGACAAGGCCGATAGCTAGAATGGCTTGAACCACTAGGACGGAACCATTGACGAGAGCCGCGAATTGGAAGAAGAGTCCAACAATATCTGCAACAATTCCCAGTAACCACATTGGGTCAAGGGCCAGAAAGAAAATCAGGGCGGGGCGCATTGCCTTTTCGGCATCAGCCTTTTGAGCGCTCCTGTGCTGCAGGGCGGTGGCTAAGGCAAACATGAGTGCCGATATCGTCGCAAGTGCGTAAATCATTGGTCCGAAAGATAGGTTATAAGGAATGCCAAAACGTGTGCTCGTGATCTCTGCTCGAATGGGCGCCGGTCACGACGGGGCCGCCAGGGAATTGTGCATTAGATTGGAAAAACGGGGCCACCAAACTCAAATGGTGGACTTCCTGGATGCATCGCCCCGAGTCGGTCGTTTTCTCAAGAAGACATACGAGCTTCAGCTATCTAAGGCACCCTGGACTTATGAGCTTCTCTATCGTATTTGGACCTGGACCCGTGCTTTGACACCCCCTCTAGTGCTCGTTCTAGCGCTTTTCTTCGAGCGAAGGCTACGGCAGTGGGCGGAGATTTACGACGCGGATGTCATCGTAACCACATACCCTTTTGCATCGGTGGTACTCGGCAGGGCACGCCTCAAAAAACGGAGAAGGCTCCACATTCCCGTTTCAACCTTCCTGACAGACTTTGCGGTTCACCCTCTCTGGGTACATAAGGGCGTCGACTCCCATATTTGCGTCCACCCGAGGGCAGCTCAGGCCGTATACAATCTCACCGGCGAATTCGCAACTGCCCCCGGACCGCTTGTTTCCACTGCTTTCTCAAACGCCGATGAAACCAAAACCCAGGCCAGAAGACGTTTTGGAATCCCCAATCGCGCAACTGCGGTGCTGATAGTAGCCGGCAGCTGGGGCGTTGGGGAACTGGAAGATACCTTCGATACCTTATTGGCCAACGGCGAATTCCTTCCCATTGCCGTCTGCGGAAGAAACGAGGAGTTGGCGGAAAAGCTAAGAAGCCGCGGCCAGGGAATCGTCCTCGAATGGACCGAAGAGATGGCAGCTTACATGAGGGCCTGCGACGTCGTCGTCCAAAATGCCGGTGGACTCACCTGCATGGAGGCCTTTGCCGCCGGATTACCGGTGATCTCATACAATCCAATTCCCGGCCACGGACGCCAAAACGTCTTTGAAATGACCGCCGCTGGAGTCACAAAATGGGCCAGAGGACCTGAAGGACTCAAACAATCAATCAGAGAGATCAGGGATTCTGGGGAGGAACTTGCAAGGGAAGCCAAAGCCATCTTCGTAGGAGATGCCGCAGACGATATCGAAAAACTGCTTTTCGGAGAGATGCCGAGCCGGATTACGCCCATTACGCGTCCGGCCTCGCGTCGGTTCATCGGGGCAATTGCCGCAACCGCAATGCTCTTCGTCTCGGTCAATCTCGTATCGAATATCGCGACTTCGAACGGACTCAACGTCGCTCCGGTCTCGTTCGCATCGGCCCAGCACATCTACCTCACGGTTCTGGTCAGCTCACAAAGCTTGAACAGTCCCACTATCGACAAAAGTCTGTCACGTGATAATGTCGCCGCGATCGTCACCGGGAAAACCGCACTAGCGGCGCCTCAGATGGTGTCCGACCTGGCCAACAATGGCGTTGCGATAATAAACGGGGGATGGGACAGTTCCTCAGACCTCCATCTGATCACTCCTGACAACGCCGCAGCTCACACAATGTATTTACTCCAAAAGGCAACGAATCAAAAGATCAATATCTATGCGCCTCAAATGGTTGTGAACAGCGTCGACCTTGCGTGGGCCACCATCCACCACCAGACGATCATCCGTCCTGTTAGCATCAATCTGGCAGCTCAGCCAGGAAAACAGCAGTTCAAAGCGGGTCAGGTTTATGAACTTGATGCTACTTCGATGACTCCCGGCCAGTTGAATACCGAGGTCGCCGACTTGAAATCGACTTTCAGCTCATCCAATCTCGAGCTGTCTCCCATATGGGCACTGAGATAAACCGCGGGGGAATTCCGGGCAGAGGAAAGGCCCTGATTCTTGGTCCTGCCCTGATAACAGGAATTGCACTCACCGGCCACGCCCTTCCCGCACTGACAACCATTGCACCACTCCGCCGAAAACTGTTTCCCAAATTGTCCGGCATGAGTGAATCGTGCGCAGTCGCCCTCACCTTCGATGATGGACCGGATGCAAAGTCCACACCACTTTTCCTGGACCGTCTGGACAAATTCGGTTGGAAGGCAACCTTCTTCATGCTCGGCAGCATGGCTGAAAAAGATCCTCCACTTGCAAGAGAGGTACTCTCGCGCGGTCACGAAATCGCGCTCCACGGCTATGAACACAATAACCTGCTTTGGAAATCCCCAAGGGCGACCATTGAGGACATACGCAAGTCCTTAGGGACCATATCGGAGATCGTCGGCAAACATCCGCGCTTCTATCGTCCGCCCTACGGCGTTTTCAACGCCCAAGCGCTCATGACCGCCAATGACCTGGGTCTGACTCCAATTCTCTGGACCGCTTGGGGAAGGGACTGGAGAGCCAAAGCAACACCACAAACGGTAATCAATGACCTCGTCAAGGGTATCCGACCGGGCGGCACGCTACTGTTGCACGACTCTGACTGCACATCCGCCAAAGACTCCTACTTCTCTGCCCTAGGTGCTCTGGAGCTACTGGAACAGCGGACGTCGGCACGGTCGCTTCATATTGAGCGGCTTTGCGATCACTTCGGGGACTGAAGATCCTCATCGGGATTGTCGAAATACTGCTGTCCCTCTTCGAAGTTGACTCCCCGCTTCCTTTGCTGCACAGCCCATATCTCACCTCCGATGACCTGAATAGTGGCGGCAGCTGGGATTCCTATCAACGCACCTATGAAACCAAGCAGGTCGGCTCCCACGAGAACAGAGATCAGCACCCACAACGAGTTCAATCGCACGGTTCTCGACATTATTACCGGATTGAGTATGTGATTCTCGAGCTGCTGGTAAACAATGAATACAGCCGCAACTATGATTCCGGATGCAAGTGAGTGCAGCAGGGCGAAGAGAACTGTAGGAACTCCCGCCAATAGGCCCCCAACCAGCGGAAGCAAGTCCACCACCGCCACCCACACGGCAAGGACTATCGGGAACGGAACCCCAAGGATAGCGAGGGCTATGTATACAACTACTCCCGCGATTAATGAAGTCGCAAGATTGCCAAGAACGTATCCGGTAATCGCTTTCACCAGCCTCTGACGAACTCTCATCAATGAAGCCCGCCTATCCGGCCCGGCTACCTGGAAAATGGCCCCAAAAAGCAATGGCGCCTCTATCTCGATAAACAGGGAAAGCAGGAATATCGTAATTACCCTCGCAACACCGGACAACAAAGTCTTGGCCGCAACCACTGCCGAACCGCTGGCTTTTGAGAGCACAGATGATAACTTGGTGGAATTCGCTTGGACGTAGCTGTCGATGTGGAATCTCTTGATTAGCTCACCTAGACGCCCCGTACCCGTCTGCGCCTGATTGACAAGGCTCGGCAATTCATGCGAAAACTTTACTCCGGCGTTATAGAGCGGCTTGGTGATCAGAAACATGACAACCAAAAACAAAATAAACGCAGCGATGAATACGATCACCGATCCAACTGAACGCTTGACGTGGAACCTGTAGAGGAACTTTACCGCCGGATCCAACACCATGGCGACAATAAGCGCGAGGATCAGATCTAGAACAAGCGATCTGAGAAACCATACCAGCCAAATTGACAGCACAATACCCAACGCCATCAGCTGAATCTGGAATGAGCGCTTCAAGGAACTCGTGTCCCCTATCGAACCACTAGAACCATTGCTCAACTGAATCGTTCCATATTCCTAACTCCATAAAGCGTCTAGGCTTGGTTTCAAATCAAGACGATGCCCAGACCTGTACCAAAGTTACCAGGGTGTAAGATCATAAGCCATCATTGGTTGGAAATGATCACGAGTTTTACACCTGACTGAAAGGCGTTGGGAGGATTGAATTTACTCTTCAAAGGACGACCATGATGAGCAACCTTGGAAACCGTGATACTCCGGAAAATCCAAAACCAAGGCGGTCGCTGGTCCGCAGATTCACCATACGCTCGATCAAAGTCGTAGCGATAATCCTCATCGTGGAGTATCTGGTCCTGCCCCAGGTGGCTGGGGCCAGAAAGACACTCTCTCTGATCCAACACCTGAACCTCGGATACGTTGGCCTTGCATTTATCGCAGAAGTCGCTGCACTGGTCGCATATGCCTATCTGACCATCTCGGTATTACCCAAGCAGTCTTTGGACTTGTGGACCATTTTTCGAATTGATATGTCTTCCTTGGCGCTGTCTCACGTTACTCCCGCCGGAACAGCCGGTGGAACTGGACTTTCAATTCGGCTGCTGGTCACCAAGGGAATCCGCGCCACCGATGCTGCCTTCGCAATAGCGGTCCAGGGAATCGGCTCGGCAGTGATACTGAACCTCATATTTTGGCTTGCCCTAATCATCTCAATACCAATTTGGGGCTTCAATACCGTTTACCTGACTGCGACCATTGTTGGCACTCTCCTTTTCGCATTCGTCGGTGTCCTTGTCATCGCATTTACCAGAGGTGAACGGCACTTCACAAGAGTTGTCGTGCGGCTGTTCTCAAAATTGCCGTATCTTTCCGAGGCTTCAATTGAATCAACGCTTCAGCGCATTTCCGAGAGGATCAGGAACCTGCTCTCCGATCTCCCGCTGCTCAGAAGAGCGCTCACTTGGGCAGTGGCCAACTGGATTTTGGACGCAGCCTCCTTATGGGTATTTCTTGCGGCATACGGCCACGTTGTCAATATCGACGCACTGTTGGTGTCATACGGCCTCGCCAACATCCTGGCCGTGATTCCAATTACTCCGGCAGGACTCGGGGTGGTCGAAGCCGCCCTAACCACTTCACTTGTAGGGTTCGGCACTCCCAGGGGCATAGCCATTCTTGGCGTTATCTCATACAGGTTGATCAACTTTTGGTTGCCCATCCCGGGCGGCGCCCTCGCCTACCTCTCACTCGGAACAGGCGGCTCATCTGAAGACAAAAGGCAGCGCAAAGATGGCAAGCGGCTCTCACCTTCCAAGTTTAATCCAAACGTCATGGTCCAGGGGATGGAGCTCCCCCAAGACACCTGATCCCCCAAAATCTGAAGACCTGCTCTCCATCCAGAAGTCTGGCAACTGGCAACGGTCAGAAGCACTTCCAATCTTGAGGGCGCATTTCAATCCACAGCCCGCCCCTTGCAACCATGTTGCTCCGCTGTCTCCAACCCGTAGATTGGAGTTGGTGGTCCCGGTTTAGTTTACGGTTCTGATATGTGATCCCTAATTCAGTTGCCCAGAACCATTCCAGCTCAGAGAAACTCCACGACTGTTGCTCATATTTCTTCGCAGCGACGTGGCTATGAAAGGTTTGTGTACTTCATAGATGCAATCCCGTTTCCATGCCACTCACCTTCCCAGCGAAAAAACAAGTCTTATCAAGCTAATGGGTGCGTTTTGATGTAGATGGTCAACCACACCAGTCCTAAGCACGCCTAACTTTTCCAATAAGCTTTTGAGGTTCTTCGCCAAACCAAGAATGCTTCTTCCTTGCGGTTCAATGAATGAAATCCACCTCCCTCCTTTCTGAGCTAGCTGGTCATGGAGGTAAGCTTGGCAAGGACTACGGTATTGTCCACAAAATGACCGGTTGAGGAGTTGAACGATCCCGAGCAGGTAATGAGGCGCAGTTTGGGATCCGATACAAGTCCAAAGACCGGTTACGTTGGGAAATTATCCTTTTTGAAAACCATGAGCCAGGTCAGGCTGAGCGACGCACTCGTTCCCGACCCCTTAGACCGGATCGCCGGCCGTTTAGGCAAAGGTTAAAACTGGACTCCAGCCCGCTCACTCAATCAAACCCCAGACTAACTTTCACGCTAAAAGTCTGCTCGAATAAGGAACGTTTTCTTCTCAATCCAAACGACTCAAGTTCAAAGTCCCCAACGGCATCGAGATTTATAACCACACGGTCTTTCGTACACTCAACCCTTATCGAGTTGACTACCGCCTCGTGGGAACGGTCCAGAGCATCCGCCAGGCGCAAAATGCCAGCCAGTCGCACAACAACCTTCTGCAAATCGTCGGTAAGCTGAGCGAAAGGCGCATAATCCGCCCTTGGATACCCCCGCCTGTGAAATCTTCCCAGACACACCAGGACCCATTTCTCCTGAGGTGTAAATCCTCTAAGTCTTGAGTTCTCGATCAGGTAAGCCGAGTGCTTATCGTGATCCTCCATTGCGATGTGCTCGCCGATATCGTGCAGTAGCGCGCCGTAAAAGAGCAACTCCCTTTCCTTCTCGGAAAGTCCATGTAGTGACTTAGTCTGATCGAACAATGACAGCGCCAGTTTTGCCACCTGCTCGGCATGAAAACTGTTCCAGGCAAACCGCTTTGTCACGCCCATCACCGAAGCGTGACGTATCGAATCGACACCGACTTCCAAAGACTCATAGCCTTCCAGCTCAGAAAGGATTATTCCCTCTCTTAGAGCCCATTCCGACAAAGTGAACTCCTTGAACTCAAAGATCTGCATCAGCTCCTCCAGCACCAATACCGCTGCCGGAATGATGTCCACCCTCTTCGGGTCGAGTCCCATGACTGCAAGCCTTCCTTGGGTGTCGCTCTTGAGAATCATCTTTCCCGTCGACTTCAATAGTGAACGTTTGACTGACACTTGGTTCATATCCTCCAGGGCACCTTGATCCAAATCAGGGCGCTCTGCAAGCGTGGCGACACGGGCAAGGTTGAGAAAGCTCCCCGAGGAGCCTAAAAGCGCCATTGGCGAGTACGCGTTCACCCGGGGCACCAAAGGCGTAAGCACCTCGCGAACATACCTGCGCATCCTTACAATTTCCTTGGCTGTTGGTCCCTCAGCGCCCTGAACAAATTTTGCCGTCAATCTTCCAACGCCAAGATTCACGCTATGGGACCACAGGAGTTCGTTTTGGGTCCCAACCATCAACTCAAGGCTGCCACCACCAAGGTCCGCACACAGGACAACCTCGTCATGAAAATTGACCGAGGTGCTAATGGCCTTAAATATGAGTTCGGCCTCCTTGGCGCCCGATATCACTGACACAGACACACCGGTCTCGTCCTCAATCAGATCGACAATTTCAGAGGAGTTCTCGGCTTCGCGAAACGCGGACGTTGCCAAGGCCACCAACTCGCTAGCTCCAAGCGATTCAGCGAGCGTCCTAAATGATCTGATCGAGTCGATCACCTCTTTGGCGTGCGACTCATCGATATAGCCAAGCCGCGACACAACATCCCCGAGCCGGATCATAGCCTTTTCCTTCAAAAGGACTTCAAAACTCTTCTCAGAAATGGCTCTAGCAACAACGAGATGGAACGAATTCGAGCCAAGATCCAATGCCGCAATGGTAATCGCGGACACGGGCTGCGCGGGATACACAATCTCGGTAATCTTTGAAAATGGTATAAGCCGACCTTTACTGCCCCCTACGATCGTCACGCGCAATCATCCCTCTCTCGGAGAACCACAACCTGCCCAAAACAGCTAAGCACATTGGACACAACTACGACCACTTACCCATGAATCGACCCAGCGCCTCATCTCCTTGCGAGAGTTCCCCCCATGGAAGTGAAACGACATCTTCCAAAAGCTCCGCAAATACGGCTGTGTCAGGCCTGCCTCCCCTCCTCATCAAAGCGGCATTAGCCAAAACAGTTTCGCATGCCCTTCTTACCGCGAGACTCGACAGTTTCGGCTGAGCTGCATTTCCCCCCACCCCGTTGCGCAGCTCCGTTGCCAAAGATATTGAAAGATCCGTGACCAGTCCGAAGAGTCCGTCCGATTCTTCGCGATAAAGTGAACCACCCAAAGCCACCTTTGACACAAATTGCACGATGAATTCCCGAGCGCTGTCCTCCTTCAAGCCGATCAGCAGTTCTTCCGCCAAGCGGTTCATCAGGACTTTTCGCCCGCCAACCTCTCCCAGAAGTAGACTCGCTAATCTACTCAGCTCACCTACCACCGGATGCTCATAGCGATCCAGTAGCCCGGAGATCCAAGCATGGTTCCCAGGATTGTCTATCGCCTGTTCCAACTTTGACGAACTCGCAGCGTAACAGGCGCCATATGACACGAGCAGACCCGCTATGTCCTCTGCCTGGTCTTCGAAACTGGGATCCAGCAGTTCTATTTCGATCTCTCGGAATCGATTGCCCCGATTCGGGCCTTCGCTAACCGCTACGAAGTCGTCGTCAAGCTCTATCACTGGTCTTCCGTCGGCAGCCTCGAACATTATGGAACTTCTCACCGCAGATAGTGCAGCCACCTCCACGAGCGGACCAGTGGCTCCGAAAACACCCAGTGCAGGAATGAACTTCTGCGGTACCGAACTCCCCTCGGCGCGAACCTCGAACTCAAACCTGGAACTCTTAAACCCTTTCGATGGCGGCGCAAATTTCAGTGTCCAGATCCCAATGTCCAGGGTCCGGCTTTCTTGCGAACTCCGCAATCGCAGCGCCGCCCCACAGGACAGGAGATCATATTCGGCAGTGTCAAAATAGGTTGTGTACGTCCGCTTTGAAGGCCTCCTGGTGATATGCAGACCGACCACAACCTCGTCCAAATCCGGCAACACGAAATCGAACGCCGCGGACAATTTGGTCTCAACTTCAAGATTCATTTTGCAAACCCTGTCCTAAACCACAACCGCCGTGCGTGCCTTCTGATTGGCATCGCCCGCTCAAGCGCCAGCTCCTGAAAGCGGTCCTGCGCACGAACCAGGGACAGGCCGGCGGGCTTAACCCAGTCACCGCTCTCCAGGAGATTCCAGGAGGAGCTGTCGTCTTCAAGATCGAGATCGACAATCTCGATCACCCGTTTGCGCAGTTGCGGATCCTCGATCGGAAACAGCGCTTCGATACGCCTATCCAAGTTTCGCTGCATCAGATCGGCGGACCCAACCAGCACTTTGCAGCTCCCGCTGTCGGGATTGCCGAAAACAAATATCCTCGAATGCTCAAGAAACCTTCCAACAATCGACTTGACCCTAATGTTTTCCGAAAGACCCGGAATGCCAGGCCTAAGACAACAGATGCTGCGGATAATGAGATCGATCTTCACACCTGCACAAGAAGCTTCGTACAGCGCATCGATCACTTCCGGATCAATCAGTCCGTTTACCTTGATAACGATTCGTCCAGTCTCGCCCAGATCACTCTGTTCGGAAATGAACTCTAGAATCCTTTGCCGAAGCCTACCCGGAGCCAATATCAATTTCTTGTATTCGACCCTCTTTGAAAAACCCGTCAACAGGTTGAACACCTCTGACAGGTCCGCTCCAAAGTCAGGATTGACTGTAAGTAGACCTATGTCCTCATATGACTTTGCCGTCTTGGAGTTGTAGTTCCCCGTTCCAAGGTGGCAGTAGCGTAACGTCGAACCGTCTTCCTCACGCCGCACCACCAGCACAGCCTTTAAATGCGTCTTCAGGCCAGCTAGACCGTAAACCACGTGGACGCCTGCCTCCTCCAAAGCCCTCGCCCACCCAATATTCGCCTGCTCGTCAAAGCGGGCTTTCACTTCGACCATGGCGGCCACCTGTTTACCTGCTTCAGCGGCCTTGATCAAAGCAGCGACGATCCGTGAATCGCCGGAGGTCCTGTAGAGAGTTTGTTTAATGGCAAGCACCGCCGGATCGGCGGCCGCCTGCTCAATGAATCTCTCAACCGTCGCCGAAAACGACTCGTATGGATGGTGCAGCAAGACATCGCCTTGACGAAGTGCGGTGAAGAGGTTTACAGACCCGGGGTCTGAACCCCCAAAAGCCACTGGCGTCACAGGAACCCAGTCCGAATCATGGAGATCAGGCCGCATTATTTCGTAAACATTCCAAAGTCCGCTCAGGTCTAGAGGGCTGTTGAGCACATATACGTCATCGGGGTGCAGGCGCAACTCCTTGACCAGTAGCGCCGACACGTCGGGATCGGGTACACCCTGAAATTCAAGGCGCACAGCCCGGCCGAACCTGCGGCGCCGAAGTTCCATCTCCACGAATGCAAGAAGGTCATCCGCCTCCTCCTCTTCAAGAGTAAGGTCTGCATTCCGGCTGACCCTGAACACGTAGTGAGCGCCGATCTCCATCTCGGGAAAGAGCGTGTCAAGATGCGCCGATATCAGCTGCTCGAGCGGAATGAACCGCACGCCATCGGGAAGGGAGACGAATCGCGGAAGAATCGGCGGTACTTTCACGCGTGCAAATCGGGACACTCCAGAAACCGGATCAGTGACGCGTGCAAGGAGATTTAGCGATAGGTTTGAAATATACGGAAAGGGGTGCGACGGATCGACTGCCAAAGGCGTGAGAACCGGAAAGATCGTGCTCTCAAAGACTGCGACCAGATATGCCCGATCATCCGCGGATAACTCGTTCCAATTCATCAGCCTGATTCCAGAGTCTGAGAGCATCGGGAGTAGACCTTCGTTGTAGATCTGGTCCACCCGCTCCATGATCAGGAGAACCTTCACTCGAACGGCCTGCAATTGCTCTCTTGCCGAGCGTCCGTCCGGACTGAGCGAACGGACACCCGCTGCCAACTGATCCTTTAGACCAGCCACTCTCACTTGAAAGAACTCGTCCAGACCATCTGAGAGGATTGCCAAAAACTTTGCCCTCTCTAGTAGCGGGACTGTCTTGTCCTCGGCCAAATCAAGCACTCTCGCAGCAAAATCCAGCCACGACAGCTCCCGGTTCATGTAGCGCGAACTTCCAAAGCCTTTCACCTTTGTTTCAAACATGGAGTTCATTGCATGTCAGGGGCGCAGAGCGGTCAGAGCTCTGGTTCCCAATCCCCCTTTCAATCCGTACAAACATTTTTCCGCATGCGGCTTATCAACGGTCGTTCCGACCTTTTTACGCCGCTTTTAAACATCGACTAGTGCCCCTGAGTCCAGAGATATCACTGTGGTGGAACCAGTCGCAGCTCCAACACACCACGTTTCTCAGCGGCGCACACGAAGTTAAATCACCGGAACACCCATCAGTTGAATTGTGCTTTTTCTGCGGCATGATCCGGCCAGCACTCCTTACACCTTTGCCGATACCACGGGCCACTCGCCAACTGGCGTCATCGCAACCCGAGGTCCCACCTTTTCCCAAAAAACAATTAGTACAATCCTCAGCCCGCGATCCTGCGACTGAAAACGGAAATCCGTAGACGAGGTCGCCCGCAATTGGCCGAGAGGGACTCGCGTCCACTCGATTGAACCAAATTTCAGGAATGAGCATATGAAAAGGCTATTTCATTTAATCTGTAAATGAGTTGGTTAACCGGCAGCAAAACTTAATATTCAATCGGCGCCGGGCTTTCTTTAACCAGCGCAATACCCCGCAGCCGCTACTATGCATTAAGCGCATTTTTGACATGCAAGCAAGCGAGCAAATATGAGTTCAGGAAATCTGCTAGCGACGCCCGAAGCCGAGAGTCCGGGATGGAGAACAAGACTGCATCTCGGCTCGAAGAACAAAAGGCGATCAACCGAACTAGGCCTGTTGATCATCTCCATTGTCATCACAGTCTCGGCCTACATTGTCGCGGCACTGGGCAAGACAGCAACGATTCCGGGGAACATAGTTCCAATCCTGGTCGCACTGCTCGCACTAAGTCTCACCGCACACATTGGGACCCGCATACTGGCACCAAACGCTGATCCGGTCATGTTGCCTATCGCGTCGCTTCTCAACGGTCTTGGCTTCGTGATGATCACCAGACTCGACTACCACGAAGCTATCTTGCAGGCGCTATGGAGCGCGGTCGGAGTTATCGGATATCTCGGCGCTCTGTATTTCATACGGAATTCATCAATCCTCGACCGTTACCGCTACCTCCTTGGCGTCGCTGGGATCGGTCTACTCATGATGCCACTAGTTCCCAAGCTTGGCGTCAACATAAGCGGAGTTCGCCTTTGGATTCATCTGGGCCCGTTGACCTTCCAGCCCGTTGAGGCGGCAAAACTGATGTTAGCCATTTTCTTCTCCTCCTACTTCGTGGAAAAGCGGGAGGTTCTTGGGCATCCGATTGGTGGCGACAAGAAGGTGACACTGGTTGAGTTCCGTGCGCTCGGTCCAATCTTCGCCGCGTGGGGGATCTCTCTGCTTATAATGACGGCGGAGCGTGACGTGGGCTTCTCTCTGCTGATATTTCTGATCTTCATAATCACACTTTGGCTTGCAACCTCCAGAAAGTCTTATCTGATTCTCGGTGGGGCCCTTTTTGGACTTGGTACCATAACAGCCTCTCTGATCTTCTATCACGTTCGAGAGCGCCTAATCGTTTGGTTCAACCCCTGGAAGTACGCCACCACGATCGGCTATCAACTAATTCAAGGCCAGTTTGCACTTGCTTTTGGAGGAGTTGGCGGGACCGGCCTCGGCCGTGGCCACCCGACAATAATCCCTGTGGTTGCGAGCGACTACATATTCGCGGCAATCGGCGAGGAAATGGGACTTCTTGGAACGACGGCGATCGTATTCGCGTTCCTGCTCATAGTGGGAGCCGGTTTGCGCGCAGCTTTGCGGGCCAGGAACGACTTTTCAAAGCTCCTCGCGGCATCCTTCACCGCGATAATCGGACTCCAGTCCTTCTTCATCATGGCCGGAATCGTCAGACTGCTTCCACTTACCGGGGTAACCCTCCCGTTTGTGGCCTACGGCGGTTCATCACTAGTGGCCAACTACATACTGATTGCCATCCTCATGCGAATATCGCACGAAGGCAACTCCTGACAGCTCCGTCAGGCACCTGGCTGACTGTGATCAAAGAGGTCTTCGTCAATCAGAATCGGCACCGGCAAGGGCTGGCCAAGAGCCAGAATGACACCGTCTGATGGGCGACATGGAAACATCTTCGGCCTTCCGCTGGCACCGGTAAAGGTGACCTGAGCAAAATAAACCCCGTTCTCTCTCCCGGTGATCTGTACCACGGCAACACTGAAGTCGTATGCAACCATCACCTCGCAGAACAGGTCCCCCATCATCGGCCTCGGAGGTTTAATCCCCTGGAACAATCCTGAAATGATGCCAGCCTGCTCAATTGAGATCGGAATGGTCAAATTCCGCTTTGGTTGGTCCAGCTCAACGAAAGCGAGCCTGCCAAAAGTCTCTGGAAGAGTGATCCCCACTCCGGCTACAACAGCCTGCCGGAATATCGGCAGCCTCTCCGGCGGGCCTAGCATAGGCTCTGGCTCCCCCTGGCTCAAGCCACCACCCTGGCCCGCATCCCCTACCGATCCACTCTCTTCCCCGGCCATCTCCACCTTCATCGTGGGTTCCTCATGCCAACATTCAGCACCAGCCCGATTGCCGCAAAAAATGCAAGCGCTGCTGATCCACCATAGCTAAGAAATGGCAGAGGTATGCCCGTTATCGGCATGATACCCATAGTCATGCCAGCATTTTGAAAGATCGAAAAAGCAAGAAATCCCAATACCCCACCAGCCAGCATCTTTCCAAGAGGATCCCTGGCCCGCTTCATTATGCTCCAGACCCGCCAAGTCATAAAGGCATATAGGGCCAAAAGACCACCAGCACCGACAAAACCCAGTTGCTCCCCCAGGGCGGTGAAGATGAAGTCTGTCTGCTGCTCCGGAACGTATGAAAGGTTTGTCTGAGTGCCGTGGAACAGCCCTTGGCCAAAGAGGCCCCCGGAGCCAATTGCAATCTTCGACTGCGCCAGGTTGTAACCGCTCTGCAGAGCCGAGGTATTGGGGTTGACGAAAGAGGTCAGCCTCTGAAGCTGATATTTCTGCAAGACCCCAAGTGCCAGAATCGCCACCACGGCCACGATTCCAAGCGCAGCCAGCACGGCAAGCCAGGTAAGCGATACCCTCGCCAGAACAAGCATGGTCAAAAGGACGAATCCCATGACGAGAGCTGTGCCAATATCGGGCTGCTTTATGACCAACAGCATCGGCACGCCCGCAATAACGAGGATCCTCACAAGCATGGCCGCATCCATCGCGTCCTCCTGGTGGGCCTGAAGATAGACCGCGATTGCCAGAATGATCGCCAGCGCCGCAAATTCCGACGGCTGAAGCTGAAGTGGACCGAGTTGGAACCACCGCTGTGAACCAAGTGCTCTCTTGCCAATCGGCGTCAACACAGCAAGGAGTGCCAGAACCACTCCCCCGTAGGCAACGAAACCCAAGCTTCCAAGCTGATGATAATCGATGGTGACAAGTACGAACATCACAACCACTCCGAACATCACATAAAGTGCCTGATGCTCGAGATAGGAGTACTGATTAAGTCCGGCAAGGATGAGCTGCTCTCTAGTGGCGGAATAAACCATTATCACGCCCAAGAAGGCGATCGAAACTGTCACCAGGAATAAGCTGAAATCGAAATGAAGAAGCGCCTGGGTCCAACCTCTCGACCTGTCTGCTGGCATCAACGCTCCTCTAGACTTAAAATCAAATCGTGGCACATGGCCGTATCACGAACTTAACAATTGATATTGGCATTCCCATTACGCTACAGGGAAGCTGCAGACAGAAGTTGGCCGCAGCTGCACATGCAAAACTTAGATTTTAGCGCTACATTAAACCTAGCCTTTTCACCCCACCCTTTAGGACAGGAGCAACCTAGATGAGCCTATTCAAGAGAATGTCGCAGGTCTTTCAACAAAAGGCTAATGCCGCGCTCAACAAAGCCGAAGACCCTACGCAAGCCCTAGATCTCTCCTACCAAAAGATGCTCGAGAACCTTCAGCAGGTGAGAAGGTCGATTGCTGACGTCCTGACTTCGCAGAAGCGTCTAGAGGCACAACAGGCCACCCTTTCCGCCCAGTATGACAAGCTCCAGGGACAGGCTCGCCAGGCGCTCCAACAAGGTCAGGAAGATCTCGCAAAGACAGCTCTGACACGATCCACGACTGTGAAAAGTCAGATTGACCAGCTCACTCCACAGATCGAGCAGCTCAAGACCCAGGAACAATCGCTTGAAGACACCGGCCAAAAGCTCCAGGCGAAACTGGAGCTTTTCAGGTCGCAAAAAGACACAATGAAAGCCCAGTACACTGCTGCCAAAGCTTCCACCAGCGCAATGGAGGGTCTGACCGGTCTTTCCGAGAACATGACCGATGTGTCGATGATGATAGACAGGGCACAGGATAAGATCACCGGGCTTCAGGCAAGAGCTGCCGCAGTAAGTGAGCTTGCAGACACTGGAGTACTGGACAACCTCGCAATAGGCTCGGCGGCCCACGACGACATCGAAGCTCAGCTCCAGGCTGCGTCCCCATCCTCGGACGTCGATTTCCAGCTGGAAGCTATGAAGGCTCAAATGGGAATCGGAACCGGCGCGCCTGCACAGCCTGAACAAAAAGAAGTTGCCGCCGGAGAATCCATGGTGATACGGATCACTGGCGATTCAGTGTATGAAGTACCTGCTTCGGTGAAGCCGGCCCTTGACAATCTCGATGACGCGCTCGACAACGCCATTACTCGCAATGACCAGGAAGCTTTCTCAAAGTCGGCGGAGGAGCTGATCAAACTGATCCACGCGATGGGCAAGAAGTTGCCGGAGACCAACCTCAGGCATTCAGACCTGATCGTTCCCTCTCATGACATGACAATCGACCAGGCCAAGAAAATGCTTGACGAGGACTCGCAGGGATAGCCGTCCTGTCGGAGTTCCCCGCAGTGGCCGCTAGCGCTTGGTTCGAGAGTGGACCGCATGAAACATGACCTCCAGAGGGGCCTCCTTGCCGGTCCAGATCCAAAATGCCCTGGCTGCCTGGTGAACAAGCATCCCGATTCCATTTGATGTCCGGGCGCCAGCGGCTCTCGCGTCCTCCAAAAGAGGGGTCACCAGTGGGTAGTAAATGATATCGTAAACAAAGTGCCTGCTCTCCAGCAGCTCGGCGGGTACCGGACTCCTCCCGGCCCATTCCGTCTCCGCCATTCCAACGCTGGTGGCATTAACCAAAATTTCAACATCTTTGAGTTCATGCACCGAGCCTTCCCTGGCTGCTGGACTGCCAAGGGCGACCACTTTGGCAACGGCCTCTTCGCGTCTGCCAACGATCACGATCTCTCCGGCACCCGCCTCAACGAGTGCCAGAACTATGGCGCGAGCAGCTCCTCCGGTTCCGAGAACCATGACCGACCTGCCGGACACGCTTCCTCCGAGTTCGGCCTCGACCGACGCCACCAACGCTGGGCCGTCAGTTGAGTCCCCTATTAGCTCCCCCCCGTCCCAGAAGACACAGTTGACGGAATTCAATCTCCGTGAGCGTTCGGTTACCCGGTCTAGATTCCCAATGATACTTTCCTTGTGCGGCATCGTCACAGAAAGCCCGGCCAGACCCAGGGATCGGATACCGTGAGCTGCACTCTCCAGGTGCTCCCGCCCTACTTTTAGGGCCACAAAGACCCCGTCAAGCTTATTGGCGATGAACGCCGCATTCAGAAGTGCCGGTGAAAGAGAATGGTCTATCGGATCACCTATCACGGCAAACACCTTGGTCACTCCAGTTGGCCATGGAAACACGCTCATCGACCGCTCACTGATCACAAGCCGTCTGTAAGGATTAGTGTTCCCAGCATTTTGAGACAAATTTACCATCATGACAGATCCCTCGTGAAAAAACTTCCAGTGAAATTTTCAGCTCCGACTAAAGACGGGATGAACTCCGCCCCGCACGACATCCTCTTGACAGAGTCATCAGACAACACGATCGTGGAAGTGATCATGCCACTGAATCCGGCACTGGTCTAAACCCGTAAAAATACCGGGCACCTTGGTTGACAAAGAGTTGACACATGCCGGTTACCCGACCCCCCTGCTCTTGGCAAGCTGCTCATTCGCCAACTGATCAGCATATGTGGACGAAAACGCTTCCTGCCCGTTCTTCTGGACCACCACATAGTAAAGCCAGTTGCCTTTTGCAGGAGCCAGCGCAGCTGCAAGAGCCGACTCAGACGGAACCGATATTGGGGTGGGCGGGAGCCCGCTGTTGAGGTAGGTGTTGTATGGCGATTGGACCTTGAGATCCGCAAGGGACAGGTTGGCAGTCGTGTTCCCAAGGGCGTACACCACGGTCGAGTCGAGCTGGAGCTTCATGTTCTGAGACAATCGGTTAAGAATCACCCGTGCAACTTTATTACCATCCCCCGGGTAGACCGCCTCCTTCTCAATCAACGATGCCAAAGTCACAATCTGATATGCCGACAGATTGTCTTCCCTGGTCTGCGGGGTGAGTCCAAGCTTGTGCGCTTCGGTCACGAATGCGTCCACCATCATGGTCAATATCTTGCTGTCCGGCGTGGAGGGATCGAAACTGTACGTGTCCGGAAACAAAAGACCTTCCAGGGAATTGACGGAGCTTGGCTCAAATGGTGAGCGGACCCGACCCGACTTTGCCACCTGTAGGAAATGGGCCGCACTGTGTCCTGGCAGTTTGCCCACCCGGTCCGCTATCTGCGCCAACGTCAGGCCGTCAGGTATCACTAGTTTGTCAAGGATCGGCCCCTTGCTGACGGTTGCGAGAATCTGGGCGTAGGGCGCGTCCAAGTTGAACTTATATGTACCAGCCTGAAGTATGACAGATGGCTGGCTTCGAAGCCAGATCCGGAATATAAGCGATGAACCTATGACACCTTTCGAGGCCAAAGATCCGGCAAATTGACCCAGCCCCTCTCCCGGGCTTGCGGCCACGGTAACCGATACATGGGATGATCCCCCACCGACCTGGGATCTATAGTATCCATATGAGATCGCAACAACCAAAAGCACCACGGCGACGGCCGCCAGCATCACAAGACGTACCCTGCGCCGCCTCCTCCGCCTCTGGCCGGAATGACTGAACCGCCACTCACTCCAATCCGCGCCAGTAAGATTCGCACTTCTGAATTCCCGCTGATCGTTATTCATAGCTCAGCTCTGTCTGCCGTCCAGGTACTGCTGCAGGATAACCGCGGCGGCGGCGGCATCAATAACCTGTCGTTGCGCCTTCTCCGACATGTTGGCCTCCCTAAGACGCCGTGAAGCCTCCACTGTGCTAAACCTTTCGTCCTGCAACACTATTTCGGCATCAACCTCAAGGGACAAACCGGATATAAAGCGTCTCACAGCATCCGCACTTTGACCTGACCATCCGGAGAGAGCCACTGGGTTTCCGACAACCACTTTTGCTGGCTCGTACTCCTCGATAAGCTTCGCCAACCTCCGCATATCTCCTTTGAGATCCTTTGTTCTCGTAAAGGACTGTACCGGAAGTGCCATACGCCCTTCGGAATCGGAGACGGCGATCCCAATCCGTTTTTTCCCGTAATCCAAACCCACAAAGCGCACTTGCTATTCTATCTTCCCTCAAAAAGCAGAGATTCAATCAGCGAGTAAGCGTCGGCAAGCCTGGCTACATTCTTGCCACCGGCCTGCGCCAGATCGGCCTGTCGGCCGGTGCCTCCACCCAACAGTCCCGCGGCCTCCCTAAGGAGTTCCGAGGCCACTAAGCCACTCTCCGGGACCACCGCTGCGACCAGAGACGCCTTCTCACCATCTGCTGACCCAGTGATCACGACAGCGTCGATACCAGGTCGCGACCTTACCAGTAATGCCAGCTCACGCATAAGATCGGGAGCAAGCCCGTCTCGTCTGGCCAGAACTCTCCCGCCTCTTGCATTCTCTAATAGTTCCTTGGCAATCACATCCAGCTCTTTAGCCTGCAGCGCCTTGAGCTGGTTTGTAAGTTCAGCCTCGCGCTCCCTGATGGCCGTCTGCTGGGCATGGTTATGAAGCCTTTCAACGAAGTGGAGCTCTTCTACGACCGGACTCCCTTTTACGCCGAGAGCGGCGGTC
>DAHXKX010000127.1 GCA_027366165.1 Actinomycetota bacterium | reverse complement strand
AGCTCCAATAAATGCTGGGTATCGCGAAGGTAGACATTGATGGCAGACAGCGCGATCGCCAGTGCTCCTGCAAAGAAAAGCAGTGCAATGAGCGCAAGGGGTATCAACCAGATATAACTCAGTGCAGGAATCACTTGAAATATCACCAGTGCCAGTATCAGAACACAAGCCTGGAGAAAGAAGAAAATCAGTGCGGCGCCAACTGAGGCCATGGCTAAAATTTCCCGCGGAAAAGCGACCTTCTTTACAATTCCGGCATTATTGACGATAGTCGTTGTCGCAGATGACAGCGCATTAGAAAAAAAGTTCCAAACCAGAAGTCCACACAGCAAGAAGATAGCGAATAGCGGCATATTGTTTTTAAGGATCTTCTGAAACACAATGTAGTAGATCACAAGATACAGTGCCGGGTTGAGCAGGGACCACAAGAATCCCAGTACCGAGTTCTTGTACTTGATCCGCAACTCCTTGCGCACCATCGATACCAGCAGTTCCCTGAAAACCCAGATATTATGAATGCGCGTAAGAACACTTATTTTTGGACTAACTACCCGAATCGGAAGGTCTTCTATGCGAGACGCAACAATCCTCTTATCGGGCAAGCTGTTGGCCTGCTCCAACAACACGTTTCCTTCCAATGTACATACAAATTACGGTAGGCAACCGAAAAGGCCAAGTGCCTAGCTACAGCATATTCGCAGATACTTAGCCTTGCCGGAATAACTCTAACCTTTGGTTTCAATATTTGCAGAAGATGACCTTGAGATTACCTGGTCAATGAAACCATATTCCTTAGCCGCCTCGGCTGTGAACCAGCGGTCTCGGTCCGAATCGGCGGTGATAGTTTCCACGGTTTGCCCAGTATGCATCGCAATTCGCTCAGCCAACATCTTCTTGAGGTATCCGATTTGTTCAGCCTGAATCGCGATATCTGCCGCCTGACCCTGAGCTTGAGCTGAAGGCTGGTGCATCAGAATCCTGGAGTGCGGTAACGCATAGCGCTTTCCTGGTGCCCCCGCGCACAGCAGAAACTGCCCCATGGAAGCAGCCATTCCAAGACATATTGTGGCGACATCACAGCTCACGTACTGCATTGTGTCATAGATGGCCAATCCGTCCGTGACCGAACCCCCGGGCGAATTTATGTAAAGCGCAATATCTTTATTCGGATCCTCTGCTTCAAGTAGCAGCAACTGAGCACAAATTGCGTTAGCAGAATTCTGATCAACCTGAGTCCCGAGAAATACGATTCTTTCCTTGAGAAGGCGCTGATAGAGGTCTGCACTTCGGTCGGCCGACTGGAGCTGCATCACCACATCTTGACCATAGTTGAGCTGTGAGTTTGACATACAAAACACCCTACCAGGAAGTGGAAGAAGTCACCCAATGCTCGTTGACTGCAAGTGGCGTTTCCACCCGATCGACCATCCAGCCATGACAACCTGCCATTTCCACAGCCATGTCATCAACTTGATGCTCTATGTGCCGAAATACCCACAGCAGACATTTGACTCAGGCTCTTCAAGAAGCCACGAGTCCAACGTGCTCAGGCAGCTTACTTTGTTCAGACTTGGCCGACATGACTGTAGTAACCTGAGTCAGTGAAAATTGCAGCTGCAAGAAGCGCCACAAACCGATACAACAGCTGGCGAACTCCTGACGTGTGGTCGATTTCGTTGTCTGCCTTCTTTGCCGATCTCGGTTATCAATCAGTTCTGGCCGCATTTCCGTTGTTCCTTGTCATATACCTCCATCGGCCGGTCTGGGAATACGGCCTTGCCATGGCCCTCAGTTACGGAGGTGGAGCCGTATTCTCTCTAATCGGGGCAAGAATTGGAGACAGGATAGGACACCGCAGACTTGCGTTGATTGGCAACTGCTTTATCCCCCTGCTTTCCCTATCAGCATTAATTGCCAACCCCGCTTGGGCAATTGGCCTGCTTACAGGTGGTTGGTGGGCGCGAAACCTAAGAAGCCCTTCAAGGAGGGTCATGCTCAATCGTACTGTGACTGCCGAGGAATACAGAACGACCGTCTTTGGATTCCTTCACGCGCTTGATGTAGGGGGAGCCGCGGCGGCTGCAATCCTTGTGATAGTTGCTATTCAGAATGGAGTGTCATTCCGACTTCTGTTCCTCTTCACCATCGTGCCATTGCTTTTATCAACTGTTATGTTGTCAAGGACCGGCACGGATACCTCTGAACGACGTGGTCAAAAGATTGAAACGTCCGTGGAGGCCCGTCAAACTGCTCCAATACGGCAAACCGTCGGAGCGCGGGCTATCTTTGTCTCGACCGCACTTTATGGTTTTACTTTCTACAGCATTGGATTCCCGGTACTAACAATTGCACAAAAGACTGGCTCAAGAAGCTCTGGCATAGCGGCATTCCTGGTCTTCCAAGCATTCTCGGCCGCAACAGGGTACCTCCTAGCCAGAAGATTGGGCGCAACTCTCGTCAGACGTTTTATCAATCTGGGACTCCTTGGCTACCTTGTTTCAGCCATTGGCGCACTCGTTCTGGTTGTCGATATCCACTGTCATCTGGGAACCACCGAATATCTGGTTGGCATAGCCATTCTTGGTTTTGCACTCGGTGTAATTGAGACGCTCGAACCATCGTTGATTGCGGTTCTGTCTAAGAATCAGCCAGCCGGACGTACCTTCGGAGTCCTCTCTTCCTCGAGGAGCATCGGCCTCTTTGTCGGAAACCTAGTTATGGGTCTCCTTTATCAACTTGGGCCAAGCTGGTCATATGGGTACGCAAGCATCATGGCCGCCCTAGCAGCCGTAATCATTGTGGTAGCGGCAGGCTCACTTGGACCGAAGGAATAGGCACCATCAGGCAAACTTGACACTCACTGAGGCGCAGCTTCAGAATAAGTCTTGACCAGCCATCAAAGTGAGATAGCCAACGATCCGAGAGTGCCGTTGGAATAGTCCCGTTGAACAGATTCCACTCTAACCCGGGTAGGATGCTTCTCGATATGACTAGCCGCAAGGCTGGAACCGTGCGGGCGTGGCGAAATTGGCATACGCACTAGGTTTAGGTCCTAGCGCCGCAAGGCATGAGAGTTCGAGTCTCTCCGCCCGCACCACCACTTCCGCTCTAAGACCATAAGACGGCGACAACTTTAGAAAAGTGCCGATTAATGGAAGAAAACGCTCCTCGGGCTCGGCCTTCCCGAGAGGCGTTCTCTTCCTTTTCTCCTACAGGGAGATGTTGGCCCCCAACAAGGGGCATTTAAACTAAGCGCTGGCTGATGAACTTTGGCTAGCTCCATTTCGAGGATGGAAAGTGCCTCCGAATGGACCAGAACCAGGCTTAGGCCGGGTACCCGCGGGTGGGGGTACACTCACGGATACCGCATTGTTGGCCGTCTCTATAAGTCTTACAGTAACTGCGGTATGCGAACTGAGGTCGGAAGCCAACGCGGCCGCCGTTGTATTGCCGAATTTGGTTGTTGACGTAATTGCGGCCGTGATCGTTGCGCCCGTGTCCGGCCGGATAATAGAAATGGACCCTGGCGAAATTGCTGTCAGCGGGCCTCTTACCTCGACAATGGTTTTGTAGCTGCCAGACTTTTGCTTAATGACAGTCTCCGAATAAACGGCTCTGCCCATTCGGCCCATGCGCCAATGCGGCCGGGAAGCTGGGTTGGTGGTGTTGGGCAAGGTGGCAGTGCTGGTCGACGCAACATTCGATGTTGGGACTGTAGCTGATGCGAGAGATGCACCACCAGAGGTCAGTGCAACTGCACCGACTCCCACGGCAACTGCTGCCGCAAGACCGGTTGAACCAAGCAACAATCTCTTACGATTCATAAACTTCTCCTCAAGTCACGCCGAGTCTTTTCACATCATCTAAGTTGGCCACCTTTAGTAGCAGCTAGAAAGAAGCTAAAGACTTCCTGTGACTTATTTTCAAAACTCAACCCTGCAGGTCAGACAGTGAAATCTTGAACTTGTATATTGCACGGGAACGGTGAGAAAGAGCCGCTTTTTCACTGGGGGACATTTCGCCGAAGGTTCGTCCATCCCCTTCTGAGGGAACAAACAGAGCGTCATAGCCAAACCCTTCGCTTCCCCGTTCGTGGTCCAGAATGTAACCGTCACATCGACCCTCGAAGAAGTATGCCTCCTCAATCGACGCTAAAGGGGCGCATAGACATAGAACCGTCGCGAAATACGCCGCACGATCGGAAAAATCACGGATAAGGGCTAGCAACTTTGAACGATTTCCGGCATCGTCACTATTAGGACCTGCAAATCGCGCAGAGTGCACGCCGGGTGCTCCACCCAACACCTGCACGAACAACCCGGAATCATCCGCCAACGCCAACCGACCCAAATGGTCTGCCGCGCTCCGCGCCTTCTTATAGGCATTCTCAGCCAGGGTGTCCCCGTCCTCAACCACCAAGGGCAGCTCGTCAGGAACAATGACACCCATGTCGCCTCCGAGTATCTTTTCGAATTCCTTAGCTTTTCCAAGATTGGTGGTTGCGACGACAATCTGCTTCAACAGCAACGATCAGCTCCTAAAAAGCTCAGGCTTTGGTGACGCAACCGTGGTAAGTGTCTTTGATTGGATTTCCAGGATCTCTGCGATTCCATGTTCCGCCAAAGAAAGCATGTCATCAAGCTGGCGTTTGGTATAGGGTGAATTTTCAGCCGTTCCCTGGACTTCAACATAATGGCCGTCAGAGGTCATCACGACATTCATGTCCACCTCGGCTCTGGCGTCTTCAGAATAGTCAAGATCAAGCAGCGAGCCACCATCAACGATTCCCACCGACACTGCCGCACAGGACGCCAGGAGAACATTTGGACCAACGCGGTATGCCTGTTCCATCCTTGAGACTGCGTCGGCCAGGGCTACGTACGCTCCACAAATCGAGGCCGTTCGTGTTCCGCCATCCGCCTGTAAAACGTCGCAGTCCACAATCAGCTGCTTCTCACCCAGTGCGTTCAAGTCGACGATCGCTCTAATCGAACGGCCTATCAGCCGCTGAATCTCCTGGGTGCGTCCGCTCTGCTTACCCTTCACGGCTTCCCGGCTTACTCTTTCTGGTGACGATCCGGGCAATAGGGAGTACTCAGCAGTAATCCAACCCTTGCCAGTGCCACGCAACCACGGTGGGACCCGCTCGTCAAGGGAGACGGTGCAGAGAACCCTAGTTTTGCCCATGCTTACAAGGACAGACCCCAGAGCCATTTCGGTATAATCCCTTTCAAACGTACAGGATCTGATCTCATCAACCTGGCGCCCGTCTCTTCTCATTACTTGGACTTCCTTTCCAAACCACTTGCCTCGCAACTTCGAGCTCCGGCCCTAGTAGCCTATGCCCCAATTCTTTGAATCGGTCAGGATCACCAGACGACAAGAAGGTGTACATACCGATTGAATCTTCCGGAGAGGACAGTCCGGAAACGGCAAGGAGTTCCTTGACCTCAAACGCAGTCTCCTCGGCTGAAGATATCAGGACAACATCTCTTCCAATGACATCTTGAATCACTCGGGCTAGGAAAGGATAGTGGGTGCATCCCAGGAGAAGCGTATCAACCTTTGCCTCTTTTATGGGATATAGAAGTCTGGACGCTAGGACTTTCACCTGTTCAGAATCGGTCTCCCCCGCCTCGACAAACTCGACCAGACCGGGACAGGCGGCACAGGTCAACTCAATCGTTGGATCAAGGCATTCAATTTCCCTCTGATATGCCCCCGAGGCCACGGTGCCAACCGTCCCGATCACGCCCAACCGGCCAGATTGCGAAGCGCCCACCGCCGACCGGGCTCCAGGACCTATTACACCAAGAATCGGAATACTGAACCTATCTTTCAACGAGTCCAGCGCGACAGAAGATGCGGTGTTGCACGCAACTATCAGCATCTTCACATCGTAATTGGATATCAGGTATTCAGCTATTTGATGGGAGAAACTGACCACTTCCGAAGCAACACGCGGACCGTAAGGATACCTGGCCGAATCACCGAAATAGACGAGCGACTCATTAGGAACCAGATCTACCAACGCACGAACAATTGTCAATCCGCCAAAACCACTGTCGAAAATTCCTATAGGACTCGGATCCACCTCGCTAAGTCTACCCAAACCTGCAGCACTGGATTAGCATAAGCCCCGAAAGCACTGTTGAGAAGGACCATCTGACCGAGGTACGAAGAAGTCGGTTGAATTAGAAATAAATTATCTTCTTAGCACGCTCGGTGACCTCATCAATGTCATCAGTCCAAGCTCCGGTGGAAAGGTATTTCCAACCTCCGTCACACACGATAGTGACGATCGTACCCTCGTCAATGGTATTGGCGCACTTCACGGCACCGGCCATGATCGCACCTGAGGAAATTCCAACGAATAGTCCAACCTCAATCATTCTTCTGGTCCACTCGATGGACTCCTTTGGCCCAACAACAGTCTTACGGTCTAGGAGATGCTCCCCATCATTTTCCAAAAAAATTGGCGGGATGTAACCGTCGTCAAGGTTGCGAAGTCCATCAACCATCTCTCCGGCCGGAGGCTCTATCGCCCAAACCTGGACCTTCGGATTCTTTTCTTTCAGATACTTGCCCACCCCCATGAGAGTTCCAGAAGTTCCGAGTCCCGCAATGAAGTGGGTAACCCCTGGAACGTCCTCCCAAATCTCTGGTCCTGTGGTTTCATAGTGGGCTCTCGGGTTGGCCGGATTGGCGTATTGGTAGAGAAATACCCATTCCGGGTGCTCATCCGCCATCGCGCGTGCCATTTTTACGGCACCGTTTGATCCCTCCGAACCAGGTGATTCGATGACCTCGGCACCCCACAACTGCAACAGCTGCTTCCGCTCGATTGACACGTTAGATGGGAGAACAATCTTCAACTTGTAACCCTTGACTCTGCACACCATCGCGAGCCCAATACCAGTATTGCCTGATGAAGGTTCCAAAAGTGTCTGTCCCGGTTGCAGCTTTCCAGACTTCTCAGCATCCTCGATCATTGCAAGCGCGATCCTGTCCTTGACCGAACCTCCGGGATTTTGCCCCTCTAGCTTTGCTATGATTCGAACCCTTGGATTGGGACTCAGCTGGCTAACGTCCACCATGGGAGTCTTGCCAATCAGGTCCAAAATACTAGAGTACACAGCCATGAATATATCTTTCTCTAACTAAAAACAGATAATCTGCCCTCTCAAACTGGACAGACGAAAACTAATTTGAGCCGCCAGCAACGGCAGGAAGAATTGAAATCACATCACCTTCTATGACTTTGGTGTCAAGCTGGTCAAGGTACCTCACATCATCATCATTGAGATACACATTTACGAATCGATGCAATGATCCATCGAGTGAAAGTACCTGTGTCCCAAGACCTGGAAAGTCTTTAGCAAGCGCTTTCAGTATCTCACCAATGGTCTCGCCCTCAACGGAAACATTAGCTTGTCCGCCTGCTGCGGGACGAAGCACTGTCGGTAGGCGAACTTCAATTGCCACGGCTCCTCCTGAAAGTTGACTTAAACGATTACTATTCTAGCAATTAAGCCTAACAACAGATTCTTCTACAATGTTCCCATCAATGATAGTAAATGAGCGCAGAATAGGATCTGTGTGCTTGAGCGACACCAAAATGTAGTGCCATGCCGGATCGGGGGCCTGAGCAACATCAGTAGGAGATGGGTAAGCGTCAGAATGGGTATGGGAATGCACTACTCCAATAATCGATGCACCATTCTTTTCCGCGTCCCTGTCGGCCTTAAGGTAGTCAAGAGGATTTACCGTGTAAATTCGGGCAGACGCAGCATCATTTCGGGTCTTGTAAAAACCTTTGACTAGGTCCTTCTCGCCAGAAATTAGTCCGCAAGCTTCCAAAGGATATTCACGGATTGCATGCGCAATCATCTCGTCAAGAAACATTTGCGAAATAATAAGCACCCTTGGCAGGTTAGCTTGTAAGCAGACACATGGTTACCAAAAAATTGAATCCAAATAAACAATCAGCCGCTGCCTCAGGTATCAAAGTCGTCTCGCAGAATCGAAAGGCGCGACACGATTACGACATTGTGCAGACGTTCGAAGCCGGCCTTGAACTGAAGGGGTCCGAAATCAAGTCCATCAGACTGGGCAAGGCACAAATCAGAGACAGCTTCGTAAGAGTCGACGGGGGTGAAGCCTGGCTTTATCAGGCCCACATTCCCCCATACGACTTTGCCCATGGCTTTGGCTCTCATGACCCGGACCGCCCCAAGAAGTTACTAATGCACAGAGACGAAATTGACGAACTCGCAGTGCGCACCAAACTTCAAGCGCTTACAATCGTTCCACTCTCAATTTACTTGAGGAATGGCAGGGCTAAGATGGAGATAGGCCTTGCAAAGGGACGCAAAGCCTATGACAAAAGAGCCGCAATTGCGCAGCGAGACGTCCAGAGAGATACCCAAAGGGAGCTTGCAAACGCCCGCAAAAGATAGAAGTTTTTTAGGAAGACGGTACAATATAGTATTCGAAGGAAATCAAACACGGGGGTGACAGGCTTCGACTTTGGTCGTCGAGGTAGGTGAAGCGAGCCGTGGTCTCCGGATCCACGTAAAAGAGTCGGAAACATAAAATAAACGACGAGTCACAACTCGCCCTTGCCGCTTAATAAGTAGGCAACGTTCAGCCACTCTCGGTTCCACGGAGTGATCCTGAGCGACGACTAGTGGGACTTACTTAGGTTGTCTTTCCCAAAGGCAATCAAGGGACATCTAATTGGGATAAGCCATCAGGTGATCGATAGAAGTCATCCGTGGTCGACAATTCTTCTCTATCTGCGCTCGGAGAAGCCCTACTAAGAAGCTGAAGGACGCGGGTTCAATTCCCGCCACCTCCACTTTTAACAGTTGAGAACCAGTCTTGTGCGCTACAGCTTTCAAGTGAATATTCGATTTGACTGAGAGAAAGTACCCCAAGACCGGCTATCGACCGCTCCTGAGAACCTGGGCAATGCTAGGCGCTCCACATCTTTTCGCTCTTCATCCACTGAGGCTCCCCGGTCTTATCCGTGTGGACCGGACCCTGCGAATAGCGGCCTTGCCAGATCTCACTTCCTTTTCGAATACCCGGCAAGAGACATCGAGATAATTGCAGCCACCTAACTCACCTGTTGGCGAACTTCTCCCAGTTCCTGTCCGACTTCACCCGATGCGTGCTCAAGCGTCTTGCCCATCGGCTCGGGCAAGGCCCATATGGTCAAGAAGACACCTAGCAGTGACACGACGGCGAGAATCCCCATTGCATCCGAAAGACCAAAGTCCTTCACGATAGTCGGCATCAACAGGGCTGCCACGAACGCGCCAATCTTTCCTCCGGCTGCCGAAAGGCCATCGGCAATTCCGCGTATCGACGTTGGGAAGATCTCAGATGGGTAGACAAAGGTTGTCTCGTTTGGGCCAAACTCGATAAAGAAATAGGTGATTCCATAAATCACAAGAAAGAGAAGCGGCACTTTCACGACTCCTGGCACCGCCATGATCAGGGCGTAACCAACCGTCATGATCAAAAAACCCTGCACCTGGATCCTCTTACGCCCAATCTTGTCCATGAAGTAAACAGCCACCCAATATCCGGGAACTGCGAACACCAGGAAAATTAGAGCTGCAACGACGGTATTGTGCAGAAGGGTGGCTTTGGCACCAAACAGGGCCTTCAATATAACCTGAGATGAGACACCATTGCCATAGAAGGCAACGTCCATAAGCAACCATGTCCCCGCTGTACCAATGAGCCTCTTGAGGAACATCGGATCAGAGAGGCGGGCGCGGTTGCCATTTTGCGAAATACCAGGGACAGAGGCCGAAAGGTCTACCGTCTTGCCAGTCGTCCAACGGATTGCTTCAGCCGTTGAGGCCACATCTCCCTTGACGTTCATTGTGAACCTAGGTGTCTCTTTAATCCTGCGCCGCAGGTAGATAACCGATGCCGCAGGTATGGCACCAAATCCAAGCATCACCCGCCACGCAACATCGTGAGACACGCCCGTGACCAACAGAATCGATGCAAACAGAGGACCCGCCAAAAGGCCAAATCCCTGCATGGCAAAAACGGTTCCAATCAGACGGCCCCTGTCGCGCTGGTTCGCATATTCCGAAGTAATTACCGCAGAGGTGGCATAATCCCCACCTACGCCGATTCCGACGACAATTCTGAAGATGAGCAGCTCTGTGAAGTTCTGAGAGAAGGCCGACGCAACTGCACCCAAGACCAGTAGCGCAACCTCGACGCCATACATCTTTTTGCGGCCAAGGCGATCCATCAATTTTCCAAAAAGAATTGCCCCAAAGACTGAGGAGAGCAGGGAAATCGAATTTAGGAGTGATAGCTGGCCTGTTGACAGATGCCAAAGAGGGGTGAGAATGGCCGTCACCGTTCCAATTATGAAAAGGTCGTAGGCGTCGGTAAAAAATCCCATTCCCGCGGTGATCACAGTAACCCAGTGCTTGCGATTCAACGACGCTTCATCAAGCGCCTTATAAATCGACGAAATATTCTCACTGTTACTGCCATTATCTGACGACATCAGCTACTCCTTGTCTGGGGAGTCCAAAATCCTCGCCAATGCCCCAGGACTTCGATTTTCATCCAATGTCAAACTAGGATTTCAAGGTGAACAACAAGTAAACAGAAGGTAAACGCCGGCTTATTGTCTGGTGAATTTAACAAGTTGTCGGCTTGGAGTGAGCTACGAAGAGCTTGGTGCTCGGCTGAAAGGGTTCAGGTCTATCCAAAACCCACTTGCGAGAAGACCCCGCAGACGGCACATATCCCCGACTTGCCATATTGGTGAAACGCCTGGCGTCAGTCACCCCATTCTTGGCTATTCCAGCTTTGATACCAGCGACCCTCTCAATGGAATCAACCACCTAGGCGAGCCTTTCAGTAGGAATCACGTATATCATCACATAAGGCTGCGTGCCGGTTCTGGCTCTTGAAGGGGACATCCCACACTTGCAGCTACCCAATTTTGATCATTGGAAATGGCAACGGGTGCGGCACTGCGGCTTGCCCTCGATTGATATGCCCGTGGCATCAGAAACAACCATCATCTGACGCCCATTGACCCTTAGCAACACCACGTCCTGAGAAAATGATCCCTTTGAAAATGGGCCACAATGGACATATTTGTGCCGCCTTTTAATCGATGACATCTACGCCAACGCCTTCGCGTCCACCTATCCCGGCCCAATAGCTCAACCTCGGGTGAAGCTTCCTACGCTACAATTCCCAAGATCTCTGGATTTGGTGCTGAAACTCCTTTCTACAGCTTTCACCCAATACACAGATCCGACCCGCAGTACCCGGCCCATTCGTCTATCCGTACCCGCCTATGACATTGGCTTATCGAAAAACTCAACTCCATCCATAGGTAAATCAGAGAACGCAGTACTGGCAGGAGCAACCGAATGATGAAGAGCAGCCTCAAGTCGTGGAGAAAACGCTTGCAGTTTGGTTGGAGTAAATGCTTTGCCCATTGAAATTCTGATACTTGCATTAAAATGAAATGGCTCTAGAAACCACAACCAGCTGTCCAAATACCTTCATCGGAATATTTCCGCTGCGAAGCACCTTTAAAGGAGCAGGCACAGGTAGGTAAGAACTGCAATTCACTCCCGCGTCACATGCAGTTAAGTAACCTCTGGCAAATGCCAGCTGAATGGCAATACCAGAGATTCGGTGCCATGAGGACCCCAGCTACCCCGCGCATACTGCATAGGCTCGGGAGGTGACGAGAGGAGAGGCTGAGAAATCTCCCACAATCTCTCAATTGCATCGGCTCTATTGAAAAGCAGGTGTTCGCCCAACATGACATCATGTAGGAGCCTTTCATATGCCTCTAGCTCCAAGGCAACAAGTGTGGACTCATCGTAATGAAACGTAATAGGTGCGACTTCAAGTCTCGCAGTTGGCCCTGGCTCCTTTACCAACACCTCCATGGTCACGCTTCCAGGGTCGGACAGCTCAAAAATCAACTCATTGGGCCGAATCTTGGATTTGAAGGCCGGATCAAGTTCAAACATGTGCAAGGGGCTCTCTTTGAATCCCAGTGTTACCGAAGTCCGGGTTTCCGCCATTGCCTTTCCGGTTCGAAGGAACCAGCGGACACCCGCCCATCTCTCATTTTCTACCCCCGCCTCCAGCGCCACAAACGTCTCCACATTGGAGTCCGGGGCAACACCCGGTTCCTCTTTGTAGCCCAGATACTGTCCATACACTACCCGGGCAACGTCAATCGGCTTGATTGCTCTATAGACTTCAATTTTCTTGTCATGCAGCTCATGAGCGCTCAAACGTGCAGGCGGCTCCATTGCCAAGAACCCCAGAAGCTGAAACAGGTGTGTAACTACCATGTCTCTGAAAGCACCTGTGGACTCATAAAACCCGGCTCTTCCCTCCACCGCGAGTGTCTCCGGGACATCTATTTGCACATAGTCTATGTAGCGGTTATTCCACGCAGCTTCAAAAAGACCATTGGCGAACCGGAATGCCAAGATATTCTGCACTGCCTCTTTGCCTAAGAAGTGATCGATCCGATATATTTGAGACTCCTTGAAAACCCTGTGAAGGTCACCGTTAAGTCGACGAGCAGAATTCAGATCTGCTCCAAATGGCTTTTCGATCACAAGCCGAGTCGAATCGTTCACCATCCCGTCCACGTCAAGTAGCGCTACCAGCTCCGTAAATGCGGGGGGCGGGACCGCCAGATAGATAATTCGAGTGGGATCATCCATAGTGGCTTCAACCCTTTTTACCTGGGCGGACAGGTTTCCCAACCCACCCTTATTTGTTCCAACAAATGAGATATGGGGTGCGAACCTGGCCCATGACTCATTCGTCACCTCTTTGCGTGCGAAGTTGCCAAGAACCTCATGAACGTAATCACCAAAGTCAGATTCATCGGCACCGGAACCTTCCGGTGCGCAACCGATTATGTGAAATCTCGCAGGCATCAAGGACGCCTCTGAGAGATGGAACAAGCCCGGCAACAGCTTTCTCTTAACCAGATCTCCAGTGGCACCAAAAAGGATTATCACCGTGTCTCTTGGTTGAGTCACAATCTCACGATCGACAGCTTCTGATTTACTGCTACTTCGACCCAAAACTACTCGCCTTTCATTTGCCTACCGTGAACCTGACAAAACTCTTTACCGCCTACGTCCCAAATCCTTTTCAGTAACCCGACAGTGTCCAGTGACAAAACCCGGGTCTATCGAACCGCAACCGCAGTCTGGATCGGCAAACCTTCTCTCAACGATCCGATGACATAGTCAGCACCGGCGTCAAGAAGGTCTTGCTTGGTGAACTTGCTGGTTGCAACGCCGACGCATTTGATTCCCACCGCATGCGCAGCCTCTACATCGCGAGCGGTATCACCAACGGAAAGAAATTGCGAAAGAGCAATTTGACGCCCAAAAGCCAGCTCCGCCCTCTCAAGGGCTGTCTTTGTGAGTTCGCTCCTGTCGGCCGAATCCGATCCGAATCCGCCAAATGAAAAAAAGCGGTTGAGATTTGCCCTGCTCAGCTTAATGTGCGCACCCCTTTCACTGTTCCCGCTCACCAGGCCGAGCATGTAGCCACGTCTGATGAGATCGGTAAGCAAATCCTCGGCACCATCGAGAACCTGGTATCCTTCAGATCGTTCCACAGTTTGAGCCAGATAGTGAATATGCCTTTCCAGCAGAAACGCCAGTTCCTGAGGTTGCGGTTTACGACCCATAACAGCCTCGAAACTTCTAACGCCAACTTCCGGATCCGTCATACCTAGGTCTGAGAACTGAGAAATGTCCACCTTGACCCCATGCACCTCGTCAAAGGCGAGAGCCCACGCGCGGGTGCCCGCTCCTCCGCTCGTAATTAATGTTCCGTCTATATCGAACAAAATGGCAACAGGGCCATCGGTCATCTGCAAACCCTTTCTTTCACATTCCGAATGAAGCCTGCCTGATTTGCGTTTCTATTAGTTCAGCTTTCAGACTTCTCCACATGTCCGCCAAACTGCATACGCATCGCCGATAGCAGCTGATTCGCAAAATGCCCAAGATTCCTTGAGGAGAATCTCGAGGACAACGCCGCCGTGAGTACGGGCGCGGGCACACCTTCCTCGATCGCGGCCACCGCCGTCCACCGGCCTTCACCGGAGTCCGAAACCTGACCGGAAAATTCATTCAAACGGGGAGATTCCACCAGTGCCTGGGCCGTCAGATCCAGCAGCCATGATGAAATCACACTTCCTCTTCGCCAGACTTCAGTAATTTGAGCAAGATCGAGATCGTAGAGATAGTACTCCGGATGCTCGAGCGGTGCGGTTTCAGCATCGGACGCCCTCTTGACAGTGCCCACATTAGCACTCTTGAGAATATTGAGCCCCTCGGCGTATGCCGCCATAAGACCGTACTCGATTCCATTGTGCACCATCTTTACGAAATGACCCGCCCCAACTGGCCCGCAATGGAGATACCCGTGCTCAACAGACGAAAAATCGCCAGTGCGCCCGGCAGTGCGAGGCGCTGCATCAGGTCCGGGTGCTATGGCAGTGAAGATAGGGGTCATCCGTTCGACCACTTCGGTGTCACCACCTATCATAAGGCAGTACCCGCGTTCGAGACCCCAAATCCCCCCGCTGGTACCGATATCAAGATAATGGATATCCCTTTTTTTGAGCTCCTCTGACCTTCTAAGATCGTCCCGATAGTAGGAGTTGCCACCGTCGATAATCGCATCACCGCTTTCCAGCACCTCGGCAAGTTCTCTGACTGTGTTCTCCGTAATATCCCCTGCGGGGACCATAATCCAAACGTTTCGTGGCGCACGAAGTTTGTTGATGAAGTCATTGAGGGAGGAAGCACCAATCGCCCCATCGTTGACCAAAGAGTCGACAGCTGAAGAATTGACGTCATAAACGATGCACTCGATACCAGATGCCATTGAACGGCGCACCAGATTTGCGCCCATCCTGCCAAGCCCAACCATTCCCAACTGCATTATCAAATCCTCTCCGCCCCCAAACAAGGGCTGTGAAGTAAAATTATTGGACGACCGGCCTCCAATTACCGACCGAAAAAGTCTGTGAACATTCCTCTAAGATTCTCCAGCCCTTTTTCCAAGTCGCCGTAGATGTGGAGTCTCAAAACCCTGCGATCTTTCTTGGCGAGCACATCCAGATCCCCACGAGCTTGAGCTTCCTTGACCAAGCCGAAGGTATAAGAGTGGCCGGGAACGCTGATATCCAACAAATCATCACAGGTAATCTGAAGAAAGACTCCGGTATTTGGCCCACCTTTGTATGCCTGGCCAGTGGAATGCTGAAAACGTGGGCCAAATCCCACACAAGTTGCCACCTTCAGGCGATCACGGACCATAGTCCTAATGTTTCTTAGCTTGAACTCGTTTGTAGAACTCATAGGAATGTACGCAAGAAAGGCGGTGTATTCACCCGGCATCGTCCTGCGAACGTGCGCTTCAAGGAACTCTCTCACTCCCCCTTCAGCAACCAAACTCCGCAATACTTCGGCATTCGTCTCGTCCGCGAACAGCGCAAAGTTTCCCTCTTTAGCCAGTGGTGGCAATTCCGGAAGCAAACCAGTCGCTTCGTACTTCTCCGTTAAATCCCTTGTGATCAACTTCGCGTCTTCGACATCAGGCTGATCGAATGGGTCGATCCCAATGACTGACCCTGCAACAGCGGTGGCAAACTCCCACCGGAAAAACTCCCTGCCCAGATCATAAGTATCGCCGAGGTCGATTCTGCACACAGGGTGACCGGCTTTGGCTAACGCATCAATTTTCCTGTCAACCTCATCATCTGTTTCAGAAAGCAGCCTGATCTGAACAAATAAGCGGTCATTTCCGTAGTCTCCAGGGCTGCCAAGGGGTTCACCGTCAATTGGTACAACGCCTTTGCCGTCCTTACCGGTCGACTCAGCAAGAAGCTGGCTCAGCCAAGCACCAAGATCGGAAATGGAAGGCGAGGTCTCAATGGTCAGCTTGTCGCGGCCCAAAGCCGTCGACGCACCAATGATTGCACCAAGCACGAACCCAGGATTATCACCCAGCGGCACACATGAGGCGCATGCGTGTGCCATGGCCTCGGCTCGATCCAAAATCTCGAACACGTCAATCCCCGAGGCAGCGCCCGGTATCATTCCAAAGTCACTCAATGCCGAGTATCTGCCGCCAATGGCTGGTACGCCATGATATACACCTCGCCACTTTTCAGCTTTAGCCCTTTGCTCCAAAGGCGATCCTGGATCGGTGATTGCAATGAAACGCTTTCCAACCTCATCCTCTCCTACGACCTCTTTGGTCCGCTCGTAAAAGTAATCCGCGTAGATGTTTGGTTCAAGAGTGGTCCCGGACTTCGACGAGACAAAGAATAACGTTTTGCTCAGATCAAGCCTTTCCTCAAGATCCCTGATCTGTGTGGGATCGGTGGAATCAAGGATTCGAAGACGGGGAAAGCCCTTGACGGGATCGAATGTCATTGAAAGTGCCTCTGGACAAAGACTTGAACCCCCCATTCCCAGGACTACGGCATCCTGGAACCGATTACCACCCACCATCTTCGCAATCTGATGAAAGTGATGCGGATGGGAGCGCTGGTCCATTGGAGTGGCCAGCCACCCCAACCACTTGTCTTCATTGGTGCTGCTCCATACCCGGCGATCATGAAGCCACATCCGTTCAACCTTTGATGATTCGCGCCATTCGTCAGTGATCTCCTGCACTTTCTCGGATATCCCCTTCGGGAGTCTCGCATCAAGCGCGAAGGTGGACGGTACATCCCCTCCAATGGAGTCCTCAACAGATTTAAGAAGCTTCCTGAACGAGTCATCGAACAAAGCGAGTCCCTCATCCAGCAGCTTCCCGGCGATATTCTGAAGTGAAATTCCCTCGCCGGAAAGACGTATCAGCAAGCGTTCTGCCTCGTCAAACGACTCTTCCAATGTCGGCGCAACCCGTCCTTTCGTCTTGAAACTCTCATAGGTGGCAGGGGGAAGGGTGTTGACGGTGTTCGGTCCAATCAATGACTCAACGTATAGGAGGTCTGGATACGCGGGATTCTTCGTTCCGGTCGAAGCCCAAAGCAGCCTCTGCTGAACTGCCCCCGCCTCGGCAACCCGCTGCCATTCCATACCTGAAAATATCTCTTTGTAGCGCCCATAAGCCACCTTGGCGCTGGCGATTCCTATCTTTCCGGCAAGGGCACTGCTCACCAAGGGATCGACAGCTGAATCGATTCTGCTAATGAAGAAACTCGCGACAGATGCCACATTGTCAAGACTTGCGCCATCGGAAAGGCGGTCCGAAAGTCCTTGTATATATGCCCGGGCTACCTCTTCACATGTTTGAACTGAAAAGAGCAGGGTCACGTTCACATTTATACCCAGCCTTATCAAGGCTCTTAGCGCAAGAATCCCCTCAGTCGTACCAGGTACTTTGACCATGAGGTTTGGCCGATCAAGGATACGCCAGATTCGTACCGCTTCGTCGATCGTTCCCTGAGTGTCACGGGCAAGATGCGGCGGCACTTCTATACTCACATAACCGTCTTGCCGTGAACTGGCATCATAGACTGAATACAAAATGTCGGCAGCCGCCCGAATGTCGCTGAATGCGAGCTCCTCGTAGGCCGAATTCGCATCCAAGTTTCCCCTTTGCCTGATATCTGCAAGCGCCTCTTGATAGTCAGTCGATCCTGCAATTGCCTTGTCGAAGATCGATGGGTTTGAGGTAACGCCACGGAGGCCATCTTCACTTACCATTCTTGTCAATCGGCCAGAACTAATCAGGGACCGCCTCACATTGTCATACCAGATGCTCTGGCCAAGAGCGAGTGCCTCGAATATGGGATTCGAAACTGGAACCACTGGAAACTCAGATGTCACTTCAACTCACTTTCTGAACATCCAGACCTCAAAGATGCCAAGGAATTCGCTGTACCAACTAGGTGGCACCTTCGACAGTACCCCAAAAAAGTGCCTTGGTGAGAACCACCTATGGATTAATAGGTTCTGACCAGCTAGGATGAAGTTAGTAGCGGACAGATCCGTAACTGGTACGCACGATTTTTCACCGCCAACACCTTCTAACTTCGGAAAGGTAAGGTTAACGCGGACTAGCCTAAGGACAGGAAAATTAGACACTTGTCCAGGTTTTGCGACAAACGGTCGCCGGAAAGGGAGGGTCATTGCTGCAGCCGTAACGACCATTGACGATCCACTCTGATCGATCATTGCAGACGTATTCAGGGCTATTTGCGGAGGAATGCCATGACCAGGCAAAGTAAAATCGTAATCACATCAGGAGTGGCAGCACTCGTGATCATTATTGGGGCGGCTATTGGTTTCAGTCTCAGCTCGGCGAAAAAGAACGCCTCCCCCACCACAACGACTACAACTTCAACCACCACCTCCACCACGTCGTCGACTACCACCGTCCCACCAACGACGGCCCCAGCGGGAACGCCACTGCCATCTGGCTTTGAGCCGGAATCCGCTACGTTCGTTTCATCCACAGTAGGCTTCGTCCTTGGAATCTCTAATTGCGCCGGCAGTCCCTGCCTGACAATTGCCCGGACTCAGGATGGGGGTAAGACTTGGCTCGCGATTCCGGCACCAAACGTCCCTCTGGCGCAAGGACCCTTACTGACTACCAATAGTTCCGCCGTATCGAGGATCCGCTTCGTGAACATCCTGGACGGCTATCTCTACGGACCAAGCCTTTATTCCACGCACGACGGTGGAACCACTTGGCACAAGGTGACACTTTCCGGGGCCCCGAATTCCTACGGAATCAACTCGCTTGAAACCAACGGCACGACCACATATCTGATCGCCGGCAATCCAAACACGGCGTTGCCCGGAGCTGACCTGCTATACAGCTCTCCTGCCACCCAAGATGCCTTTACCCAACTCGCACAACCCGCGTTTTCACCCGGATGGCTTCCCAGAGTAGTCACAAATCCATATGGAACCCTCGTTGCCGTGAATGACAACAAGGGTGACCTATACTACCAAGCAACTGGGACCACGCAATGGACGCATCTGAACCCGAACTGTCTCAATGGAATTCCGACCAATCCCGCGGTAGCCCTGGCATCACCAGTTACAGGATCCTCAGATCCGCAAATCATCCTGGCCTGCGGTGGTGATGCGGGTGCCGGCACACAGGAAAAAACAATTGTAAAGTCTGGAAACCTCACAACATTCACCACTACATCCGGTCAACCTCCGTTGGGAGGGATTCTTGGCGCGATAGCCTCACCTGACGGAAACACCATTGCTGTCACCGCCTCATCAGGTGCCACCTTCCTCTATTTGAGTACCAACGGAGGAGCTACCTGGAAGACTGTAATCTCCAGCGCGACATTTGGAGGGGCACCAATCCACGACCTCGGATTTACCACCAACACGCAGGGATTTGCAATAGAAGGCAATGCCACCAACGCCGGACTTGTATCGTCCAACTTCATCATGACACATAACGGTGGCGTCACCTGGCAACAAGTGACTTTCTGAAACTTGAAGGTGGAGACGACCTTGTCGCGCTGCTTCCAGCTATGGCCATAAGCGACCAGCCAAGTGGTTCAGACCTCCAAATATCGCCTGACCGCGAAGGCCGATCCAGCGGTACCAACAATGATTCCCATTGCGACGACAAAGAGTTCAGTCATCAGTACATCATGAGATGACACCAAAAAATTTGATAGTACAGCGACCTGGAAGTGCGACACAACATACTCAAAGAGCGCCTGTATGCCCACGACCGCCACGACCGCCACAAGGGCTCCAACCAAACCTTGAACCATCCCTTCCAACATGAACGGAATCCGAATGAACCAGTTGGTAGCGCCAACGAGCTTCATCACGGCGACTTCCCGGCGCCGGGAAAATATCGCGACGCGAATGACATTAAGTATCAATACGGAAGCGGAAATCAACAGAATTACTGCCAAAGCGACTATTACAAGTTGCACAATGGAGGTGACGTGCAACATCGTGTTAATCGCACCGCGGTTGAAGTTGACATCTTTGACACCCACCTGTTGTTGAAACAGAGAGCCAACAGACGGGGCGTCATTAGGGTTCTTCAGCACCACCCTGAAAGAAGGTGGAATCTGAGATTGGGTTACGCTTTGAACTAAATCGGGTGAATTGGCCATGAGCTGCTTAAATTCCACATATGACTTCGCCTGGTCCATATAGAAGTAGCTCTTGATCTCTGGCAGGGAATTCAGCTGGCTGGAGACAGCCTTTGTCTGAGCGGTGGTGGCGCTTGGCTGCATGAAGATGAGAAGCTGTACACCCCCCTTCCACTGGGACGTAGCGGTGGAAACCCCTTGCTTCAGAAGCAGAGACGCGCCGGCCAGGGCTAGGGATACGGAAATTGTAAGAACCGCCGCCAGGCTCATGAGTCTGTTCCGCCACAGATTGCCTGTAGTTTCTTTGACCACGTATTCCAACGATATTGCCACTCTTACTCCTTAAGACTTAGCTTGACTGCTGTCCAAGCCCATAAACTCCACGGTTTTGATCCCTTTTGATCTCGCCATGATCGAGTTCTATGACGCGCCGCCTCATTGAGTCGACAATTCCCACATCATGAGTTGCCATCAGCACCGTTGTCCCAGTCCTATTGATTCGCTCAAGCAGACCCATTACGCTCCAGGAATTTTCCGGATCGAGGTTCCCAGTCGGCTCATCGGCTAAAAGGATGAGGGGCCGATTGATGAACGCCCTGGCAATGGCGACCCTTTGTTGTTCACCACCAGACAACTCATCGGGAAATCTGTCCTGCTTGTCATGCAAACCAACCAATTCCAGCATTTGCGGAACCTGGGTTAGGATATGGCGTTTGGACTTTCCAATAACCTCAAGGGCAAACGCCACGTTGTCGAATACAGACTTATTCGGCAAAAGGCGAAAGTCCTGAAAGATTGCCCCAATATTCCTTCTGAAGAAAGGTACCTTCCAGCCGGGCATGGATGCCAGCTCTTTACCCGCCACCCACACCTGACCGGAGTCGGGCCTTTCCTCTCTGAGCAATAGCCGCAAAAGAGTGGATTTACCCGATCCCGACGCGCCCACCACAAATACAAATTCGCCCCTGTCAATCTCAAGGGAACAATCTACGAGCGCGTACTGATCCTCCTTGTAGCGCTTGTTGACTCTGTCTACTTTGATCACGCTTGGCCTCCATACGCCGAAGAGATTGAGGGTATTGGTTGGAGAATCATGCTAATCATAGGCACTTTCGTCGCCGCTTCAGGAGATATTGGACCGCTCCCAGCGCAAATATGACTCCATGAAGCTATCGAGGTCACCATCTAAAACCGCATCCACGTTTCCGGTTTCCGTGCCGGTCCGCAAATCCTTCACTAACTGATATGGAGCTAAAACGTAAGAGCGAATTTGGTTCCCCCATCCGACTTCAGATTGTGGTCCAGCAATTGCGTCAATTTCAGCCCGGCGTTGTTGCCTCTGCCGCTCAACCAATTTAGCCGCCAATATCTGTAATGCCTTGGCCTTATTCTGATGCTGACTTCTTTCGTTTTGGCAAGATACGACAATTCCGCTGGGAAGGTGTGTGATTCTCACCGCCGAATCAGTCACATTAACGTGTTGTCCACCCGCACCGGAAGACCTGTAAGTATCGATTCTTAGTTCCTTCTCATCAATGGCAATTTCATCAACCATTTCGTCCATAAACGGTACCGTGTCGAATGAAGAAAAACTTGTCTGCCGCTTACCCGCAGCTCCAAACGGCGAAATCCTCACCAATCGGTGAACTCCCTTCTCAGCCCTGAGAAGGCCGTAGGCAAACCTACCTCGGATTATCATCGTCGCTGAGAGTATCCCCGCCTCCTGACCTGGGGACAATTCATCAATTTCCACCTCAAAACCGCGACGTTCCGCCCATCTTAGATACATTCGCAGCATCATCTCCGCCCAATCCTGAGCATCAGTGCCACCAGCGCCGGCATGAATTTCACATACCGCATCTTTTGAATCGTACTCGCCGGAAAAGAGGAGCCGAAGTTCAAGAACATCGAACTCCTCGGACAAGGCTGCGACAGCACTTTCAATTTCCGCTTCCAGGCTGTCGTCGCCCTCCTCCTTGCTGAGATCGTAGAGAGTCTCGGCATCCTCGAGATCGCGGACCAGTGATGAAATAAGGCCCAGGTCATCGCTGACCGACGAATACTCAGCCGTGACCTTCCTCGCATGGTCAGGATCATCCCAGAGATTTGCGTCACTAACCAGTTTTTCCAATTCACTTTTTTTCGCCGATAGCGCGTCGTAACCTAGAATCAGCTTCGCATCATCCAGTCGCCTATTGAGAACAGACAGCTCATCATCAAAAGATTTCAAAATTTGTCCTAGACCTATAACCCAACAGCGAGCTACCTGTTAGACATCCCTTTTGCCGTGGCAATTCTTGAACTTTTGACCAGAACCACACCAGCATAAATCATTCCTACCCAGCTTTTCAGAAGTCGGTTTCGTAAACGGAAGAATCTTAGCCTCATTGTCCAATGCTTGAGACATTGTCTCTTGGGCCGACGGCGCAACCAACTTTGGAGGCCTATCCGTAACCGCTAGATTATCTTCCGTAGGCTGCACTCGTCCCATGACAGCTAGATCCATGACCGGTTCATTCTGGCCCAAATAACTTGCCTTGGAAAGATCCGTTCCCTGCGCCTCTTCCTGAACCAACTCAACATGGAAGATGTACTTGAAGTAATCGTCGTCAATTACCTCTATGAGGTGTGAGAACATCGCGTAGCCCTCTCGCTGCCATGCGACTAGAGGATCCTGCTGACCCATGGCACGAAGATTAATTCCCTCCCTCAAAGAATCCATCTCGCTTAGATGTTCTCTCCAACGCTGATCGATGACCGCCAGCATCACGTCACGCTCCAACGCTCTTGCAACGTCAACCCCACCGGGAATCTCCATCTCACGCTTCTCGTAAATGCTCATAACCTCTTGCCTGAGGCTTTCATAGACCTGTACTCTGGACACCGCCTCGGAAAGCTCTTCCACACTGAAAGTGGTTGGGAAGTACTGGCTTACCTCAGTCACCAGACCCGGAAGTTCCCACTGTTCCTGGAACTCAGAGACAAGGTGCTTGTCGACAAGCTGATCGAGGGTTTTTTCAACGATCTCCACAGTCCTGGCCCTGAGGTCCTCTCCTTCCAAGACAGATTTACGCAGCCTGTAGATAACCTTTCTTTGGGCGTCCAATACCTCGTCGTACTTGAGAACTTCCTTTCGGATTTCCGCATTCTTGCCTTCCACAGTCGACTGAGCACGCTCTATTGCCTTTGAAACCATCTTGTGCTCGAGCGGGGTGTCATCTGGGAAAGTCCTGTCGAGAATATAGGAAACCGCCCCAGTAGCAAACAGCCGCATGAGTTCGTCTTCCAGGGAGAGGTAGAATCGGCTTTCCCCTGGGTCGCCCTGACGCCCTGACCTACCACGTAACTGATTGTCAATTCTACGGCTTTCGTGACGTTCTGAACCCAGTACGTACAGTCCACCCAGCTCTCTTATTTTGTCACCCTCAATCTGGCATTGCTTTTGGAACTGCACCAGCGTCTCAGCAACCGCTGATTCATTTGCAGGATCCGACGGGTCAATGCCGCGTGAATTCAGGTCCTGCACTGCCAGCCCTTCCGGGTTTCCACCGAGGAGTATGTCCACTCCACGGCCAGCCATATTCGTCGCAACTGTGACAGCACCCAGCCGTCCAGCCTGGGCAACGATCTCAGCCTCCCTGAAGTGCTGCTTTGCATTCAAAACGTTGTGGGGTATTCCTCTTTGAGACAGAAGTTGTGACAGCACCTCCGACTTTGACACAGAAGCTGTACCTACGAGCACAGGCTGCCCAAGCACGTTTCTCTCTTCAATGTCTTCGACGACAGCGTTAAACTTCGCCATTTCCGACTTGTAAATGACGTCTGGAAAGTTCTTCCTGATCATCTCCTTGTTTGTCGGAATTGGAACCACAGGTAGGTTGTAGGTGCCTGCAAACTCAGATGCTTCAGTTTCGGCGGTTCCGGTCATACCAGCCAACTTGGAATACATCCTGAAGTAGTTCTGCAAAGTGACAGTAGCCCAGGTGTGATTTTCCTCTTTGATCCGCACCCGTTCTTTCGCTTCAACAGCCTGGTGTAGCCCTTCAGACCAGCGGCGCCCCTCAAGGATCCGACCTGTAAATTCATCGACGATCTTTACTTCACCTTTGTCGACGATGTAGTCTTTGTCACGCTTGTACAGCTCTTTGGCACGAAGTGCCTGCGTAAGCTGGTGAAGAAGACTCACTGAACCGAGATCATAAAGGTTGTCCAAGCCAAGTTGCTTCTCGACCTTCTCGATGCCTTCTTCTGTTGGTACTACAATCTTCTTTTCCTCGTCAACCTCATAGTCCACTTCAGGAACAATTGTTCTAACAATTGAGGCAAACTGATAATAGAGCTGTGCCGACTCATCCGATGGACCAGAAATGATTAGTGGCGTCCTAGCCTCATCGATGAGAATCGAGTCAACCTCGTCAACGATCGCGAAGTTGTGTTCACGCTGGACCATCTCCCCGAGCGACCTGGCCATATTATCTCTCAGATAGTCGAAACCGAACTCGGTGTTGGTGCCATATGTTACGTCGGAGTTATACGCCTCCTGGCGGGACCACCAAGCCTCCACCGACGGAACCACGAGACCGGTCTTTAACCCCAAAAAGCCATAGATCCTTCCCATACTCGTCGCATCACGATGAGCCAGGTAGTCATTAACGGTAACGACATGCACGCCCTTACCTTCAAGTGCGTTCAAATAGACCGGAAGGGTTGACACGAGCGTCTTTCCTTCACCGGTCTTCATCTCAGCGATCCAGCCAAAGTGGAGCGCCATACCACCCATCAGCTGAACATCAAAATGCCGCTGACCAATGGTCCTTACTGCAGCTTCTCGCACAACGGCAAAGGCCTCAACCAAAAGGTCATCCAAGGTCTCACCGTCTGCGAGCCGCGCCTTGAACTCATCCGTTTTGGCGCGCAACTGTTCGTCACTTAGAGCCTGGATCTCAGGCTCTAAGTCATTAATCAATGGAACTATTTCAGCAAGACGACGTACCTTCTTGCCTTCACCGGCTCTTAACATCCTCGTAAATACACTCATGGCCCCTCCATCGTATCTAGAGAAGCAGCACGAGCGTGCCGGGGTATTCGAAAGCCGGTGATTGTCATCTCGTGAATCAGGCCGACACCTCTGAATCAATCAGTCCTACGCTGCCGTCAGACCTTTCATAGACCACGGCGGGGCTGCCGGTGTCTTCATTTGTGAAGAAATAGAAGCTGTGCGATAGGAGTTCCATGTGCAAAATTGCCTCCGCCGGAGTCATTGACTCGATCTTAAAGGTCTTCGTCTTCACAGGACCCCTGCGAGTAAGAGCACCATTGACAGTTACCTTGCCATTTTCAGACCGGTGGTGTGGTTGTGTGCGAAGTATAAGCTTTCCCTTCAGCTTCTCCAGTCGGTGCTCCAACTTCTCTACAACTTTGTCAAAGGCTTCCATGACCTCAAAGCCTGAACCTTTGGCCCGGACCACATGGCCGTGACCATGCATCGAAACCTCGCAAACCTCTCGTTCGGCAATTCTTGGATTTTTTTCCTCATACAACGAGATCTCGGCCTTCTCAATCCCATCCAGGAACTTAGCGAGGTGACTAAGGCGCTCTTCCATCCTTTCGCGCTGACCAGAGCCAATACTGACATTACGTGAGCGAAAAGCGATCTGCACAGTGCCCCCTTTATGTTGTATTAGAAATTAATCTCGATTCCATTCTGCAACTAATAGCTGTGATTCGCCATAGCAATTACTACTTATCGGCTAAAAATACAAAAATTAGGACTTTCCTGGCCTCATTTGAAAGGGGTGGGCTCTTGAGCAGCCCACCCCTCTTCTAATGAATTCTGTTGTAGCTGACCTGATCTTTTGCCCCACACTCGCCTGCTGAGCCATTGACACGGAGCCTAAGGCGCAAAACTAGCCGTTCCCAGACTCATATCCTGTTTTATCGCTTCTCCACCATGCAGCGCCATTCGCTGCCAAAGTGGGCAGGTCTTACTTCTAAGCCGCACCATGATCACCAACCAGAAGTTGGCTTACGTGGATCGTTTCGCCTGCGACTGGCATCGACTTTCAACCACAGACCTACAACAGATCTTCCTA
>DAHXKX010000126.1 GCA_027366165.1 Actinomycetota bacterium | reverse complement strand
GTATTAAACCGAGGGCGCTGACTGATATTGGGGAGGAAGAAACCGGTAGCCGGCTCCTCTGATAGTTTGAAGCAGCTCAGTCTTGTCGGGAAGATTTATCTTCTTCCGCAAATAACCAACGTAAACATCGACAATGTTGCTGCCAGGATCGAACGAGTAGTCCCACACGTGATTTAAAATCTGCATTCTCGATAGAACCTGGTTCGGGCTGCGCATAAAAAGCTCCAACAAAGCCCACTCCTTTGGTGCCAGGTCTATCCGGGTTCCATCACGCCAGGCCACTTTTGTCACCAGGTCCAGATTAAGGTCCAGCACCTGCAGAAGCGTGGCCGAGGTCTGGTCTGCACCCCTCAGTGCTGCCCTAATGCGGGCCAACAACTCTGCAAATGAGAACGGCTTCGTGACGTAGTCGTTGGCACCGGCGTCAAGTCCATCGATCTTGTCCGTAGTGTCGTCCCTTGCGGTCAGGATGATGACCGGCCGGTTAAACTTCTTCGCCCTCCAGGAGGTCAGTACCACCTTGCCATCTTTGCCGGGAAGGGAAAGATCCAAAAGGACCAAATCAACATCGTTTCCCATGGCTGGAACTACACTGAGAGCTTCGTCACCGTCTGAAATCGTCATTGTGGCATATCCCTCAGCTTTCAAGCCTTTGGCCAAAAAGCTGGCAATCTTGACATCGTCCTCAACAATTACGATGTTCATACCCGATCTCCCTAATTTCCTTTAACGATCCTTGTGCTCGGAAATCTCATTGTAAATGTGCTCCCACCGCCAAGCACTGAATCGACCTTCACCAAACCCTGATGCGCCTTGGCCACCGCCTCAACGATTGCGAGACCAAGTCCGGCCCCCCTCTGGTCACGGCTTGTTCCGCGTTCAAATCTCTCAAAAATCATGTTAAGTTGACTGGGGTCTATCCCAAACCCAGTATCAGTCACAGACATGTCCAAATGCCCATTGCTGCTTACGACTTCAAGCGAGATAAGACCGGCTTCGTCGGTTGCCTTTTCGGCATTGTCCAGCAGATTCAAAAGAGCTCCCCTGACTTTTGGTCCGTCTATCATCACAGTCAGCTCCGGGACGTCTCCAAGATGCCATTCCCTCTTACCAAGTGTAAGAGCGCTGGTAAAAACGTCGGAGATGAAGCTCCTAAGATCTACGTGAGTTTCGTTCAGCGAACCGCCCTCGTTCATCCGTTCCAGCAGCAGCAGACCATCAATCATGGTTTTCATGTAATCAGTCTCCGAGATGACCACCCCTATCACCTCGTCCAATTCCGCCTTGTCGAGCTCCTTACTGCGACTCATGAGTTCGAGATTGCCCCTAATCACGGTGAGTGGCGTCTTCAACTGATGAGAAACATCCGCCAAGAGCCTGCGTTGTGAATCCATAGTTTGGCTGATTCGCGATATCATCTCGTCGAATGCCAGGGCCAGACGACCGACCTCATCGGATTGGCCACCAAAGTCGATGCGCCTGTCGAGGTTCCCCCTGGATATTTCAACGGCCGTCTCAGTCACCTTGCCGACCGCGCGCATAACGCGTCTTAACAGGAAATATCCCGCGGCAATGGAAAACATTAGGGCCACTAGGGCTTCCATTCCGGCGAGCAGGAGAACCTGACTCTCCTGTTTCCGAAGGTCCGAGAGGCTTGTCACTGCAACCAATGATCCCGCAACTTTTCCCCCGACGATGATCGGAGACCCCATCACCAGATATGGCGTCGACTTCAGACTTTCAGTAAGAAAGGTAGTCGACTTCGGCGGATTCGCCAGAAAGCCCGAAACTTCCTTCAGACCGATCACCCGGGATGAATTGGCGGACCCCAGTACGGTGTTGCCGAATATGTCAATAAACAGAACGTGCTGATTAGCGGGGATATGAGAAGCCAGATACGACCGCGCGAAGGTGAAAAGGTCCTCATTGGCAGGCCGCAAATTGGCCGCACTGGCAAATTCCGGCACCTCTCCGCCAAGGTCAGAAATGATTACACTTTTGGCGTGGGAAGCGTATGTCCTCATGACCTGAGTAAGAACTAGGCCCATTGCTACCGCGGAAATTATGGCATAAATTAACATCAACCGGGTCACGGTTGAGGGCATATGAGTGCGATTTTGTGTGCGCTTCAACACTGGCTACCTTGACCCAGAGGTGCAAGTAGCATCAGATGCTCACAGTCGCATGCCAATATCAATCCGCCTATCTTTTAAACGCCGCACCGCACCATGCACCAATGAAGACGCCCTAATTATCAACACCGGACTTGGAGGCGCCCCCATCGCTTCTAACCACAGTGGCTGAGGTTGTGTTTGTAGTTGTAGTTGTAGTTGATGCTATCGGCGAATTCTGGTCGGTCGACGATGACTGCGTCGGCGATACCGAGTGCACGTCGTTAGAGGACACTCCACCTACTTTGGTGGTCACGGGACTAATCTCACTGTTTTGATCCTCGGATCCAGCTGATATTGAAGCCGAAGCCGAAGCTGTTGTGGTGCTGGTGGACGAGTCTTCCGAGGTTGCAGTTGTATCATTTGTTCCAACCTCGGTCAGTTGTCTTGAATCTTCCGCATAGTTGAGAACCGGAGAAGACGACGTGATCTCGATGACCTTTCTCGCAGCACCAGCTGAACCGGAGTCCGAAGGTAACGGAGGCATCGTAGTCGAAGTCACCGGCTTAGACAATATCGCCACGCTTGGCTCCACTGAATTAGCCTGTGCTCCCCCCGGTACTCCGTAACCACTGAAGGCAATATAGAGACTGACCACAGCCATCAACCCGGCGCCAAGCCACACTAGCCTGAGCGGCAGAATTGATTTATAGGACATGGCAATCTCCCGCACCTTCGACTTATCTATTCTCACAGCAAAGCATCAAGTCTAAGGTTAGCTAAAAATTAGATTTCTCTTAGAGTCCACTTGATAACGGCAGATCCGAATATATTCCCGGGAACCAACACCAACTCTCATGCGCCACATTCACGCTATTTCACACTTGCTAGACCGGCTCTGCCACCTTGACAAGCATCTTCCCCACATTTGCGCCTTCCAAAAGTTCAATTAAGGCCATGGGAGCAGACTCGAGACCATTTCTTATGGTCTCGTCGTAAACCAGCTTCCCATGTCTTATCCAGCCGGTGGCCTCGGCAAGGAAAGACTCCTGCAGATCGTTGTGATCAGAGACTATGAAACCCTTAATTGTCAACCTTCGAGATACCACCAACGACAGGTTGGACGGCCCCGGCGCTGGCCTGGTCAGGTTGTACTGGGAAACTGCACCGCACATGATTATTCGCCCAAAATTTGCCATATTGGCAATGGCCCCATGAAGATGCTCCCCGCCGACATTGTCGAAGTAGAGATCCAACCCGTCTGGAGCAGCCTCCCTGAGGGCCTGAGAAACCGATACCTTCTTGTAATTGAAGGCGCGGTCGAAACCTTTTGCCATGATGGAGACGACTTTCTCATCGGAACCGGCCGAACCGATTACCGTGGCACCCGATATCTTGGCAATCTGGCCGGCCACAGAGCCAACAGCACCCGCCGCAGCGGAAATGAACACCGTGTCGGAGGGCTTGAGCGCACCTATTTTCCTCAGGCCGACGAAGGCGGTTAAACCGGGCATTCCCAAAACTCCCAGATGTGCCGAGAGTGGGGCCTGGTCGGCGTCCAGCTTCCGAAGGTACGAACCCGGGATCGTATCATATTCGCACCATTTGAAATTTCCAAGGACGAAGTCTCCGGTTTTGAACGATGGCACTCTGGATGCCACTACCTGCCCAACACCACCACCGTTTAGAGGTTCACCCTCCTCGAACGGCGCGATATAGGACTTGACCCCACTCATCCGCCCACGCATGTAAGGATCGACCGAAAGCCAGAGAACCCTGACAAGAACTTCGTTTTCGTTTGGACCATCCACATAAGCTTCCCGTATTCCAAAATCGGTTAGGACGGGCGCTCCGATGGGCCGCTTGAGGAGGACAATCTCTCTCGTCTTCATATGAACCACTCCCAGAGTCACGTCCGCCCGCTACCTGGTGAAGTCACCATTAGGCAACTCACCCTTTTCTTCGAAGATTGAAACCAAAGATAGAAGGTTCTTCGAAATGGTGGTTGATTGCGCAACATCAGAGGCGCTAGAAGGCTCAATCACGCCAGTCAAGACCAAGCCGAAATGGACTCCAAGCACCCGTGCGAACCTGCCGTCCGTAGTCAGCCGGTCTCCAACCATCACGTCATCCCCGGAAAGAAAAGGTTTAATCAAAGAAACTATTGCAGGATTGGGTTTCCCTGCGTATAAGGGCTCGACGCCCGCCGCGACCGAGACTGCAGCCGCAAGACAACCGGTACCAGGCAAAAGCCCATCTGGGTTTGGATATGTAGGATCGGCATTGGTGGCAATGTAGCGGGCCCCTCCCCTGATGGCCCTCATCGCCAGGGTTATCTTCTCAAAGGTGATCCCGGGGTCCCATCCGAGAACCACAGCATCAACAGCATCCGGATCATCCACCAGCTCATTACCCTGACTTTCAACAGCCTCCCGCAAGCCGTTTCCACCACCGATCAGATAAACCTTGTCACTCTTCTCGAGCATCGAGGCAGCAGCCATCCCCGAAGTGAAAATCCGCTTCTCCTCAGCAACTATTCCAAATGAGTCCATCTTCAACACGTATTCAGATGGAGTTAGCAAAGAGTTGTTGGTTACGAAATATACACTTTGCCCCAATGTGTTCAAACGTTGGATCGCCTCAGAAGATCCTTCAATTATCTGATTGCCACGCCAAACGACACCATCTAAATCCAAAATCCAATTCAAAGCGACTCCACTACCTAATTCGATCAACTAGATGCTAACTTCTCATCTATAAATTCAACACTATGTGGAAGCAAAGTTCCTTGCACCGATTCAGACCACTGGCATCATACCGTTACGACACAACACTCGTGGGCCCCGACAAGCTCACTTCGCCACCCGCACTGCCAGTACTAGGAGAACTCGTTCACGATAAAAACATCGGCTTCTACCTCTATCAGATGGTTTTCCAGGACCTCAGCGGGAATTCAAGGCAGTTTGAAGGTGTATTTGGAATACTGGAGCTAAGCCATTCCGAAGACCATTCATCGGATTTCGATCCTTATAACTCGAGCCCATCTCCCGGTGACCACCTTCTGGCACACGAGCATACCATTGCCTCTGGAACCGATATGACTTCTGACGACTTCAACTCGACAATTTCCCGGCCAGGAACCGGACCAGTCTGGGGAATCTCAGTCCAGAACTTGATCAAAGTTGCCACAATTCAAAGGGGGCCAAGCCTCGCATCGGTAACAGACAAATCCGGAACAACCCACAAACTCTGGCAGATAACCACGAAAGAGGAGATCCTAAGAATCGAATCCGCCGTTGGACATTCGCAGCTCATCATTGCCGACGGCCACCACAGGATCGCGCGGGCCATCAAGAGGCTCGCGATCTCGAATACCGAAAACACCGTCCGACTACCCTGCTTTGTGACCGACTTTGACTCGTTACAAGCCGAGATCCGTCCGATCCACAGGTGTTTCAAGACACAGCTGGACAACGACGAAGTTATGACAAAGCTTGAGCAGAACTTCATTGTCAAACGCTACGAAGACACTTCTGATGCCTCCTTCGGGGATGCCCATGCGCTAGTGGTCCTGTTTAGCGAAAATGCCTTCACGGTCAGCCCATTCGGTGGAGACAAGCAAACAAATGACGCGGTCTTGTCCCAATCGATTGCCAGGCTGGTAGGGGCAAGATCAACTCAGTACATCACCGACATCGAGAAACTGAGAGAGCGGGTCAATTCCGATCCAACCAAGATAGGACTGGTGAACCGACCTCTGACACTTGACCAGATCCGCCTGGCAGCACTCAGCAAGAACCCACTGCCTCCCAAATCAACCATGTTCTACCCTAAACCACTGCCCGGCCTCGTTTTCGGAGATCGGCTACATCTCTAAACTCCAGGCAGGTCTGACGCAAAAAGACTTTCACTAACGGCGGATCATTTCGATCCACTACGCAATGGTGACTGACTGGTCAAGATAGACATCCTGAATTGCCTGGATGAGAGCCACTCCTTCGTCACGCGGACGCTGAAACGCCTTGCGGCCAACGATGAGTCCCTGACCGCCAGCCCGCTTATTGATCACGGCCGTACGCACTACTTCAGCCAGATCCGATTCGCCCTTGGACTCACCACCTGAGTTGATCAGCCCGATACGTCCCGCATAACAGTTCACCACCTGCCATCTCGTAAGGTCGACAGGGTGGTCGGTGGTCAACTTTTCGTAGACGAGCTTGTCGGTCCGACCGAATTTCAGGGCGTTGTATCCACCGTTAGTCTCAGGCAGTTTTTGTTTGATTAGGTCCGCCTCGATAGTGACTCCAAGGTGATTGGCTTGACCGGTCAGATCCGCGGCAACGTGGTAATCCGCCGTGTCTGTCTTGAACGCAGAATTCCTCAGGTAGCACCAAAGAACCGTGAACATGCCGAGGCGGTGTGCCTCTGCAAACGCGGCCGATACCTCCTGGATCTGCCTGGTAGCCCCGTCCGATCCAAAGTATATGGTTGCTCCGATTCCAGATGCACCAAGATCCAAGGCCTGTCGAACCGAACTGAACATAATCTGATCCGCCTTGGCCGGATAGGTTAGCAACTCGTTGTGATTTATCTTCACGATAAAAGGAATCCTGTGTGCGTAACGCCTGGCGATGATGCCCAATCCGCCAAGGGTCGTCGCAATTGCCGAACACTGTGCGTCAAGTGCTAGCTCAACAAGGTTCTTCGGATCAAAATACGTGGGATTCTTGGCGAAAGAGGCTGCGGCGGAATGTTCTATCCCCTGGTCAACAGGTAAGATTGACAGATATCCTGTGCCGGCGAGCCTACCATTGTTGTAAAGCTGCGCAAGCGACTTTATGGCTTGTATCGGCCGATCCGTATCCAGAAAAACCCTATCCACGAAATCCGGACCTGGCAAAGTCAGTTCGTTTGACTTAACCGTGTCGCAATTGTGTGACAAAAGGGTCTTCGACTCATCACCAAGAAGCTGCTCCAGATCAATACTCACTGCCATCTCCTTATGGAATAACCCACAATATACGCAGGTCGCTCGACAACCTCAGAGCTTCGAACGTACAAGTTTGACGCAACTAGCCTAGATCAGACAGTCTCTCTGCCACATCAAAAAAATCAGCATCATGCTCGACAATTCGAGAAAATAAAGACCTTGCATGACTTATTTCACCGTCGCTCCTGACTCTTTGTCTACTCAGGAGCTGTATGGGCTGGCCCTGTACCGCCTAGGCCAATGGAGTGCCTGTGTCAAGGTTCTTGAAAGCTTTAGCGGGAAATCCGGATCCTTTGATCAGTATCCAGTGATTGCCGATTCCTACAGGGCACTCAAGCGCTACAAGGATGTCGATAGGATATGGACTGAGTTGGCAGCCGCGTCACCCTCAGCTGAAGTTATGGGCGAGGGTCGAATCGTCATCGCCGGTGCAGCAGCCGATCAAGGAAATCTGTCCAAAGCTATTTCAATTTTGGAGCGGTCCCTTGCGGTGCGGAGAAAGCCAAGATTTGTCGACCTGCGTCAGTGGTACGTGTTGGCAGATCTCTACGAGCGGGCGGGTGAAATAAGTCATGCAAGGTCTTTATTTTCTCGAATTGTCGAGCATGATGCTGATTTTTTTG
>DAHXKX010000117.1 GCA_027366165.1 Actinomycetota bacterium | reverse complement strand
TTGGAATCCGGCATGCAGCGGACCGGTTGCGCAAAGAGTAAACCAGATTCACGGGCGCTTCATATCCAGGAACCAAACGCTTGTAGGAGTTCGTGGTTGGAGCGGCAAAGCCCAGAATCGATGGAGCATGCTTTAGTATTCCACCTATCTACTCACATATAAATGTAGACCTCAGATGGTTGACTGTTAACGAATTATTCACAAATCCTGTGCTAAATTGCGCCCATTTGTCGTTAGCCTATTTTCAGTTATTTAACCTGCGTTGAGAAATGATTGCCGTCGTCACGATGGGCAAGTTCAAATCTTTTCTTGACTTTTGAGGAGGATCATGAAAGAGCGTACTCCTACCGAAGTACTACGTTTGGCCAAGGACGAAGGCGTAGAGATCGTTGATCTTCGCTTTTGTGACCTTCCTGGCGTGATGCAGCACATTTCTGTCCCAATTTCACAGCTGACTGAGGACTCCTTCAAAGAGGGGTTCGGGTTCGATGGCTCATCCATAAGGGGATTCAAGGCCATTAATGAGTCCGACATGCTTCTTCTGCCGGATCCTTCAACTGTTGTTATTGACCCGTTCAGGCAGCACAAGACACTCAACCTCAACTGCTTCATCCACGAGCCGGGAACGTTTGAGCCCTATTCGAGGGATCCGCGGTTTATTGCCAAGAAGGCGGAGGAGTACCTCAAAAGCACCGGAATTGCCGACACAGCGTACTTTGGTCCAGAAGCTGAGTTCTTCATCTTCAACGATGTTAAATATGGGCAGGATCAAAGAAGCGCAAACTATTCCGTCGACTCGATCGAGGGAATTTGGAACTCCGACAGGGATGAGTCTCCAAACCTTGGTTATAAGATTGGCATAAAGGGAGGGTACTTCCCGGTTCCGCCAAATGACAAGTTCCAAGATCTCAGGTCCGAGATGATCCTGACGATGATGAGTCTGGGCATCGACATCGAGGTTCAGCACCACGAAGTGGCTACCGCAGGTCAGGCTGAAATCGACATGCGCTTTGACACGCTGTTGAGGATGGCTGACAAGGTCATGCTTTACAAGTATGTAGTCAAGAATGTCGCGTACAATTCCGGTTTTACAGCGACTTTCATGCCGAAGCCGCTCTTCCAGGACAATGGTTCCGGTATGCATACCCATCAGTCTCTTTGGAACGGCAGCACCCCGCTGTTCCATGATGCCAACGGGGGGTACGCGGAGTTGTCGGACATTGGAAGATGGTACATCGGAGGGATTCTCAAGCACGGCCCGTCAATCCTTGGATTTGCGGCACCGACCACCAACTCTTACAAGCGTTTGGTTCCCGGTTATGAAGCTCCTGTGAACCTCGTCTACTCATTGCGAAACCGTTCCGCTGCCTGCCGGATCCCGACCTACTCGTCGAGTCCGAAGGCAAAGAGGGTGGAATTCAGGTGCCCCGATGCCGCTTCCAACCCATACCTTGCGTTTGCGGCGCAACTTCTGGCTGGCATCGATGGTGTCAGGAACAAGATTGAGCCACCAGCCCCGGTCGATGTTGACCTGTTTGATCTTGAACCGGAGGAAGCTGCGAAGGTGCCACAGGTTCCAGCTTCTCTTGAGGCTGCGCTCGATGCTCTTCAGGCCGACCATGATTATCTGTTGGCGGGTGGAGTTTTCACGCAGGACCTCATCGAAACATGGATTTCCTACAAGCGATTGAATGAAGTGGATCCCGTAAGGCTCCGCCCACATCCTTGGGAATTCATGATGTACTACGACATTTAGTCCTCAGGCATCCGAGATTAGAAGTGGCAGGGCCGTTTAGGCTCTGCCACTTTTGTTAATCCGTCTTCGATTTTGCTCAGAGATTTCTGAGTTGTGGTTCAGCGCGGTGGTTCTGACAGAAGCGGCGGACCAGGCGAACCTCGTGCCTGATCAACGAATTCGAGCACAACTTGCGGGGCACGAGTCTTTCTCTCGTGCCCTGTGGTCGTTTCCCGGCCCGCCCCAATGCGTGCCTTGTTCAGGTCTTATCGGAACTCCAATATGGAGGTCAAGGCAAGGTGGCGCCGGTCTTGGAACGTCAGTTTGGCGAGTTCAATTATTCGTTGTCCAAGCCAGACATGGAGTAATTGTTGGCGCTTCCCGTTTTAGAGCAGGAATTCTCAATCAAGTTTCAAATCGTTGAGTCTGCGTCCAATTACACCTTTGAGGTGTGGGCAAATGATTACCATATGTTTTTACGATTCCGGTAAGACCGTTGGCGCCTTGTGCTTACCGTGAAAATGGAGTTTGAAAAGTTTGGTTTAGAGAGTATCATCGTGAAATTGTGTTCAGCAGCAGCAATTCTTGTTGAATTACGATTAAAGGCGGAGGCCTACGCGATAGGATTTCGTAGGTAAATGGGGGAAATCGAGCGAACGACAATATGGCTATTTTGGATCCACTTCAATTTAGAACCGGGGACCCCGAGTTGATGAAAATCGCTCTTCAGGACTGCTCTGATGGAATCCTGGTCCTGGGTAAGGACAGCGATGTCACATGGCTCAACAAGACCGCGATTCGAATCGTTGGTGTAATTGAAGCTGAAGTCATAGGTAAGCCCATTGACGTCCTCTTACCTTCCTTTGGTGGACCAGATTTCGCTGAATCGCTCAGAAAGAGCTACGAGGAGCACTCGATCCTACGCATTGAGGAGTACTACTCAATTCTCGATGCGAATATTGAGTTCATAGCGTTCCCAGGTGCGAATCTGCGCATCTGTCTGTTTAGGGACGTGAGTCACAGGTACAGAGTCAGGGATGCCACACCTGATGGGTGGAGAAACTCCTCCAAGAGCGAAGTTCAGGCGGACATGTATCGCGCCGTCGTGGACTCGATAGGCGATCCTGTCCTCATTGCCGAACTCGATCCCATGGACCGCGCTCGGCACAGGATCTTATACGTGAACAACGCTTTTGAGAGGCGCACCGGTTATCCCCATGAAGAGGCTATTGACGCATCGCCGGAGATCGTGTTTGGCGAGCGCACAGACCTGCACGCCCTTGCCAGGATTGCGATAGCGGTCTACGGAGGTCGGGTCGCTTCCGAGGAGATGGAGTTTTACCGCAAGGATAGGAGTTCATACTGGGCCGCAATATCGGTGGCCAAAGTATTTGACCGAGAAGATGGCTCATTTGTGTATGTCGCAATTCACCACGACCTTGACGAACGCAAGGCGCAGGAAATTGCTGCAGCTCGTCGTGAGGAATTTGTGCGCTCCGTCATCGAGTCTCTTCCAGCTGAAGTGGTGATGATTGACTCAAAGTCGAACATCGTCGCGGTCAACAGATCCGCAAGCCGTTCAGGGTGGCATATCGACGAAAATATCCCACGCTCCTACGTTGAGATTGCCACTCACATTTTGGGTGCGAAAGGAGCCGAGAGGATAGCCAGCGGGATCAGGGACGTCCTTTCACGCAAGATTGACCGCTTCAGTGTCGATGTCAATGCCGCCAAAGAAGACCGTGCAAGATGGCTCCATGTTGACGTCGTACTCAACGTCCTCGCAAACGAGGAAACCGGTGTTGTGATTTCCCACACCGATGTCACAGAGCGTGTACTAGGTGCTCAACGACTGTCGTGGGTCGCCGACCATGATGCATTGACTGGTTTGCCCAACAGGCACCTGCTTATCCGCGAACTCAGGGATGCAATTTCGAACTGTGGCCCGGAAAGCCCGCTCGGCTTGATCTTTTTGGACCTTGATGGCTTCAGGCGGGTGAATGACACGCTTGGTCACGAGGCTGGGGATGAACTTTTGACTGAGGTCGCTATGAGGCTTTCCTTCTCTTCTCATAGAGACGAACTCATTGCGCGTCTTGGTGGTGACGAGTTCGTCATCTTGGTTCCCGACGCATCAGCAGGCTTGATAAATGGGATCACTTCCAACATTATCGACGCGATTTCCGAGCCGTACACTTCAATTTCGTCGCAGATATCACTCGCGATCGCTCAGGGTGTGGCAATAACTAGTGACAAGACTTTCCCAGCCGCGGATCTCTTGCGCCAGGCGGACACGGCCATGTATAGAGCAAAGGAGCAGGGCCGCAACAAGGTTGTGTTCTTCGACGAGGAAATGGCCACGCAGCTGGCCACCAGGCTTGAATTGGAGAGCGCGCTAAAGGTCGCAATTACCTCGGATCAGCTTATGCAGGTTTACCAGCCTATAGTTGAGATCGACACTGGCAAGGTTGTAGGGCTTGAGGCGCTGCTTCGTTGGAGCCACATGACCCGTGGACCGATTCGTCCTGATGAGATAATCCAGCTGGCGGAAGACGCTGGAATTATGCCCGCGCTTGGCAAATGGGTATTGCGCAGAGCGGCCAGGCAGGTGCGGGAGTGGCTGAACCAAGGGATCAGGGTCCCTATAAGCGTTAACGTGTCGGTCAACCAACTTGTCGGAAGTTTCCTGGATGAGGTCTCATCCACGGTCGAGGAATTTGCAATTGAACCAGCCCTGCTTCACTTGGAAGTCACCGAGTCAGCGGTCATGGCTGATCCGAAGTTGAGTATAAGCACTCTCCAAGAGCTATCGGATATGGGATTTTCTATCATGATGGATGATTTTGGCACAGGCCAGTCAACTCTTGCCGCACTTAAGGGATTGCCGGTGGATGCCGTCAAACTGGATCAATCCTTCGTGTCCGGTTTGGATGCAGGCGTTGGCCCCGATGCCCAAATCGTCGATGCCGTTGTGCGCCTCTCTACAGCTCTGGGTCTCCACGCAATCGCTGAGGGAGTCGAGACGAGTTTTCAAGCAAGCAGTCTTAGTGCGTCAGGCTGCCGTTATGCCCAAGGTTACCATTTCTTGTACCCAAGTTCCGCCGAGCAGGCTCTCGCATATATGCGCCTAAAAGGTATCGGGGTCTGGAAGTCCTTCTCAAAGTCTTAGCTGTTCATCCTGCGCATTAGCCTTCCCTGTGAGCGCAGGCAGGAATGGCCTTCACAGCCGAGCCATAACGTGATACCGGAATACATCGGTTTCGCCCCTCGACGATGCGCCCACCGGCGCCACATGCGCTACCGCCGCCGCAATGACCGAAACCAAAGCACTAGTTGTCCTAAGTGTGGAAGCACAAGGCAGATAGTCACTGTAGTCGGGCAACGGGTATATTCGTCTTTGTATTGCGCAGGCATTAGCCCAGTACAGAGTATGTTTACAGCCGGGGAAGCGGGGTCGGCGAAGACAGACGCTTTCCAAGGCCTCGACAGAGCTGGACTAGGTGGTCTTCTAAGTGAAACTTTTGGAAGATGGTGTGAATTATGACGCTGTGTGAGCCGGGAATCTCGATCAATTATGGAGGAGAGGATGTCGATGCGAACGTAGTTGGGGGCGGTCTTTGCCGTTAGCATTGGTCATGTGACTTGTGTGGTTGAAATCGATCCCGTCGATTGTGGGCTGTCCGAAGACGCCCTTTCTGGCGTTGAAATCCAATCCTTTGAACTCAGTCCGTCTGAACAGTGTGGGTGGGCTTGATGCCCTCGATTGCCATCGCCGCCTGTCAAATCAATCCGTTAGTTGGAGATGTTGAGGGAAATGTCGACAAGATGCTGGCGCTGACAGAACTGGCCAAGAACAGGGGCGCGTCACTGGTGGTCTTTCCCGAACTGGCCGTTTCCGGATATCCGCCGGAGGATTTGTTGGCAAAATCGAGCTATTTACGCAAGTGTGGGTCGGAACTTGAACGGCTTGCCTTGCAAATCCATGGGATCACGGCGATCGTTGGTACACCAGAGTCCGACAAAGGCCTTTTCAACTCGGCAGCCGTGATCGACGACGGTCGGGTTGTTAGGTATGTGCGCAAGGAGATACTCCCCAACTACCTTGTCTTTGATGAGAAGCGGTATTTCAATGCCGGAAGAGGGCCATCGATCATCTTTGAAAAGGACGACGTTCGATTTGGGGTTTCGATTTGTGAGGATGCCTGGTTTGCGGACGGACCCGTATCCAAGCTTGCGGCATACGGGGCAGAAGTGGTGATAAACATTAACGCTTCTCCGTATTCGATTGGAAAGCGCCAGGATAGGGCGGCAATGCTCAAGGATCGGTCGAGCAAGAATGGTGTTTCCATCGTCTACGTCAACCAAGTGGGTGGACAGGATGAATTGGTATTTGACGGTGCCTCGATGGCCTACTCCCCCGATGGGGAGCTTGTCGCTATGGCGGAGTCGTTTCTTGAGGAGATTCTCTATATTGAGGTTGAGGTTACTGAAACAAAACCGGCAGTTGAGAAAGTTGATATTTCAGCCGTAGCCTCGAGACTCGAAGATTCAACGAGTTCCGCAAGGTTTGAGTTCGTAGAGCTTTCCTCTGGCAACAAGGATGGCTTTGAGGAGGGTTTGTTTAGGACTGGCGGCTTCATCCCGTTTGGCTCGCCGGCCACGGAACCAGATCCGAGGGAGTTCGCTAAGACGTTCGCGCCAAGAACGTGGAGCAAGACGCCCTTTGTTCCGCTGAGCGAGTCTATCGAAGAATCGATGGTGATCGAGACCTACCAGGCTTTGGAGGTTGGCACCAGAGATTACGTCAGGAAGAACGGTTTTGACGCGATAGTTCTCGGTCTTTCCGGCGGCATCGACTCGGCTTTGGTCGCGGTGGTAGCCAGTGATGCACTCGGCCCAGACATGGTCCACTGCGTTGGAATGCCGTCCATGTACTCCTCGGAAGGCTCTCTGACCGATGCCAAGCAAGTGGCGTCGAATCTGGGAGCCGAGTTTCTTATGTTACCAATCGAAACTGTTCACCAGGCTTTCCTTGATGCGTCCGAATATGTCCTTGGACGGCGTTTCGAAGGACTCACGGACGAGAACCTTCAGTCCAGGCTCAGGGGAGTGTTTCTAATGGCACTTTCCAATCAGAGAAACTGGCTGGTTCTCACAACCGGCAACAAGTCAGAGATGGCAACCGGCTATTCGACGCTCTATGGAGACACCGCAGGTGGATTCGGTGTGATCAAAGATTTAAGCAAGACCATGGTTTACTGCTTATCTAGGTTCAGGAATCAACTTGGCGGCAGGGAGGTCATACCCGAAGCCATATTGGCGAAGGCGCCTTCAGCGGAATTGCGCCCCGATCAGCGTGATATCGACAGTCTGCCTCCGTATGAGATATTGGATCCGATTGTCGAAGCCTTGGTTGAACTGGACTACGACACCCTGGATTTGATTGATGCGGGTTTTGATTCTGACATAGTGATCAAGATTGCCCGCCTGATAGATCTGAATGAATACAAGAGACGACAGAGTCCCCCTGGCGTGAGAGTGACTCAGAGGGCCTTCGGAAAAGACAGGCGCGTTCCAATTACCAACGGATACAAACCTTGGAAAACGGTGAATTAGTGCAGCTGGCATCTGAGCATATTGAGAGAGTCTTCGGACCATCGGAGAAATTTGAGTCCGGACTTGGAATCGTTGAGACTGGTTCAGTCGCTGGGGGGATGTCTGCCTTCTTGCTGATTGGATTTGAACTGCTTGGGATGGCGGGCCCCCAGGTTGATTCAGATGAACTGGCTGTCAAATGTGCCACGTTATCCAGGCTGCTGGGCAGGTTGGTCGAAGACATGGTCAAGTTCATTCCGCTAATTTCAGTCGTTGACAGGTCAAGTGTTCTGTCGCTGTCCGGCAGGCTCGATTCCATCTCAACTGAGGGACTCTACAAAGAGCTGGGGCCGATAGGCGCAATCAGTTTCGTGAGGAGCTATCTTTGCGAATTCCTAGATGCTGCGGTGTCGCACTATCTTTCCCGGTGTAGTGACTTGTCGGACAAGTCGTTTGCGAGGGCGTTGTCAGCCGTGCTTTCGACATTGGATGAACTTCGTGGAGCCATCGATACTGAAAGTCTTAACTGGAATGGCAGGGTCTCTGGGAACTCCCGTAATTTATTGGTGTTTCAAGAAATTCTTGATTTGTCCTGGCATTAATAGCCGGAATATTGGCAAGACTTTATAGCTTAATTTAGGTGGTATGGAAATTAAACGGAGCAGCTACTGTTACTCCAGAGGTGTGAACTAGTTCACAGATTGTATAGCAGCTTTCTATCTGAGAGTTGCGGGCGGTAGCACAAAGGATGTGGAGAAATATCTTGACGCATCTGACTATGAGAGGCAAAATATGGCCAAAGAACGTTTGGAACGGGATGAAGAGGATCTAGTTCGTCTTTATCTCACCGATATCGGTCAGTATCCTTTGCTCAACAAGGACGATGAAGTCCGTCTCGCTCAGGACATTGAAGTCGGCTATAAAGCATTCAGAGAACTCAATTCCAAGAACAAGGAAGTTTCGCCAACCCGAAGAAGAGAGTTGAAGCGGGCGGTGCGTGCGGGTGAAGCGGCCCAGATGACATTTGTGCAGTCAAACCTTCGCCTGGTTGTTTCAATTGCCAAGAAGTACCAGGCCTCTGGCTTGCCCCTGCTGGATCTGATTCAGGAGGGCAATCTTGGTTTGATGCACGCGGTCGAAAAGTTCGATTGGCGAAAGGGATTCAAGTTTTCAACATACGCGACTTGGTGGATCCGTCAGGCGATCACGCGAGGAATTGCCAATACGGGCAGGACCATCAGACTTCCGGTACACGCCGGTGACACGCTGGCCAGGGTTCAAAAGGCACAGGCCCGTTTGGAACTCAAGCTGGGACGGCCGGCAACGCTGGATGAGCTTGGCGATGAGGTGGAAATGCCTGAAGACAAGCTAATCGAAGCTCTTAGATTCAGATCAGAACCTCTGTCGCTATCTGAGCCTCTTAGAGAGGACGGAGATGCCGAGTTGGGCGACGTTGTCGAGGACCGCTCTGCCGAGTCGCCCTTCGAAGTGGCTGCGACCTCTCTTCTCCCGGTTGAGATCGCACGCCTCCTTGCGCCTCTGGATGAGAGAGAGCGGGAAATCTTGCGGCTTCGGTTTGGTTTGGACCGCGGCGAGCCAAGAACGCTGGAGGAAGTGGGTGAGCACTTCAATCTCACTCGTGAAAGAATCCGCCAGATTGAAGCCCGGGCTATGTCCAAGCTTCGCCACCCGTCGTCAGACACAGGTGCAAGGGATCTGCTGACGGTTTAGACGCCTGGTTGGGCAGGTTAGGTTAGATCCGTTGCTAAGTCGAAACCCTAATCTGATCTTGCACTTCTCTGATTGAACTCATTGCGGTCGACCACGAGACCTTCCATTTCTGGGCAAGTTGGGCAACCGACACCTTTTCGACCAGTGACTGCCTCGCAAGATCAAGCTTGGCACGGTTTGTCAGTGAATGGCGTGAACTGACAAAGTTTGCACTCTCTGTCCAGGTGACCTGCGGGCAGTCTGGATTGGTGCAGTTCCACACCCGCTTTTTCCACAAGATGACAAATGGCTTGTTGCCAATCGGCAAATCACGAATCGTTGAGGTTCTGCGGTCCTTGGGTTCTGCTGCGGCTCCACAAATTGGGCAGTAAACCGGCTTCCTCAGGGTCTCAACCTGCGCGACAATTTCATCGCCAACAGTGTGATAGTCGATCAGTCGTAACTCACCCAGGCTTTTTATAGCTTCTTCTACCTCTAATCTCTCGGACATATTCGCTCCATTCGATTTCTTCAGCGAGGCTCAACCTTAGTTACTGACATATTTGGGATATATCCGACCAACTCCCAATCTAGCTTTCCTGCAGTCAAATGGTCTATCACCGGTAAACCCGAGACACATTTACCAGCGGATATATCGTCCCCATATCTCGCTTCATGCATTGCCGGGCACTGGCGAGATCCTGGAAAATTCCACAATTGACCTACAAAGGTTTTATCGTGCAATCGCAATTAAATCAAGGGGTGAATTGACCTCGCACTATATGAATCGATCGTTTGGCGGAGGTGGACGGGAATCGAACCCGCCGGACGGGGTTCGCCCGTCCCAGCCGCTTTGAAGGCGGGGGAGCCCACCAGGTGCTCAGACACCTCCGTTGGTGCTTCTAACCTAGCGAGTGTTGAGAATAATCGGTTCCGGCTGTCTCTAAAAACTTTCTCCCATGCCATAGCGAAAGAACCATCCAGCCACTACCCTTTCGGGTATGAAAAAACTTCTGCTTCTGTTAATCATCGTGGCGCTCGGAACAATCGCTGCGAAGAAGATCAAGGCGACCGTCTAAGTTTACTTCCGGAGTAGTTGTCCAGAAGTCTTTGCCAGACGTTGCGGTTCATGAGTCGGTATTGCCCTACCGCTCGGTATTTCTATGTCTATCAGAGGATCTTCAGAGTTCATCAGGTATCGCCCAGAACCGGGCCACGTCACAGGACACTTCGATTCGCGGGTGTGTGCCGGTGGACTCATTCCGTTGCGCCGATTTATTGGTCCTTAGCCTTGGTCACGACAGCGTCGTGCTGGAGATGTTAAACAATCCCAACCAAGCGGCGGGGCAACTGTCCCGATTCACAATTTTCGGGAGTTTGCACGAACTGAAGGTGAATTTTAGAGGCAACTGAGAATCTTGGCCGCAGAGGAGAACTCGAGGCACCTTCTGGTGATGTTAATTGCGTCAGTGAGGCAGCAGGGGTTCCTTTTTCAGCCTGCGGTAGAACGAGTTTGCCGCTGTCTTTTCAAGGCCACACCAGTGGCCGTTGCCAGACTTGCCACTGCGATGGCAGCTGCACCAGCTGCTAATGTCTGGGTTTTCGTGCCTCGTATAGTGGCATTTTTGACATGGACTGGCTTGGAAAAAGTGAGAATTTCCCAGCCTTTCTCCTTTGCGCGCTTCGTCAGTACTTTATCAGGGTTGACCGCAACAGGATGTCCCACAGCTTCAAGCATAGGAATATCGGTGTATGAGTCTGAGTAGGCGTAGCTGTCCTTAAGCGATATTCCCTTCTCACCAGCAATCTCGACCATCGCATCGACCTTATAGGGGCCATATGCATAGAATTCCATCTCGCCCGTGTACTTACCGTCTAGGTCGATCCGGGACTTGGAGCCTATTACTCCGTCAACATTCAAGAAATCACCCAGTGGTGCCAGAATTTCGATCGGGGATGCGGATACGAGGTAGATTGCCCGGCCCTCGCTGCGGTGAAACTCCATCAGATCCAGGGCTTCCTTGTAGATGAGGGGTTCAACAATCTCCGAGAGTGTCCGAGTGACTATCTGGGTAACGCGGTTTTGATCCCAGCCTTTGGTAAGCGCTAAGACTGTTTCTCGAAGCCGGGCCAACTTTTGGTCGTTCGCGCCAAGGTGATGGTAAACGAGTTGCGCATAGGCGCTGCGGATAACCGTGCGACGGGAAATCAGCCCCTCTTTATAGAAGGGAGGGCCGAACGCCAGCATTGACGCTTTGGCTATTACTGTCTTGTCAAGATCAAAGAAGGCAGCCTCCATGACTTCATCATAAGCTTTCTTTATGAATTGTGACTTAATTGTCACTTAACTATTCCTTTGAACCAGCACCAACTATAGGCCAAGCCGTTCAAGTGTGGACTGCAACAGTGAAATGGCGAAGGCCTTGTTCAAAGGAGAGTTGAGATTACCGCATTTCGGACTTTGAATGCATGATGGACAACCGTGTTCACAGTCGCATGACTTGATCGATCCGATGGTTTCGCGTATAAGCTGGGGGGCGATCTCATGCGCAAGTCCCGCAATGCCGATACCGCCAGGGTAACCGTCATAAATGGTGATAGTTGCTACGATGTCGTTTTCTAATTGAGACAGGAATGGATTCGGGTAAAGCATTCGGGAGACTCCGCCAATATCCGATCGGTCGCAGATCGCGAATATCGGCATTATTGAGATCATCGCGTGCTCGGCGGCATGGAGAGCGCCAGGGAGTTCGGCAACCGGTATATCTGCGAGAGCTTCAGGGGTGTACTCGAGCCACCATGCTGTGGTATCCAAAACGGTCGGTTGCATGTCCAACCTAATCACCGACAGCAGTTCGCCCGAATGAGAAAGGAGCTGGTAACCTGTGACAACCTGGGTGATCTTAGAGGGACCCAGACAAAGAGATACGCCATTCTTTGACACCCGTTTTTCCGGCTCGAAGTTCTGGTAGGAGGTGTCAAACATGGTCTTGGTCTGCTCCCCACCCCAGAATGGTTCGACGATGGCCAGATTCTTTTCCAGGTCGAGCGAGAGCACCTTGAAGCTCTGACCCAGGTGCAGATAGATCGCCCCTTCGTGGACGGTGGACGGCGCCTTGTCGTATTCAATCGTTCCCATCAGCTCCCCATCCTCAGCCGATATCAAAACCTGACTGTTCCCTGACGAGCGCATTGAGATTTGGTGATGTGGAGGCACACGCGCGTTGGTGACGTAGCTTCCGCCTCGCAGCGAGATTTGAAGTTCGTCCTGTAGCTCGGCAATGATCTGGTCGAGCACATCCTGATCGCGCATGTTGGGGCCGCTGAAATGCGCGAGTTCATGGAGGGACAGCGGGCTTTCGAAGCAGGCGGCCTTAATGTGTTCCTTGAGGATGTGATGGTTGGCTGGATTGATGATGGCACGTTCTGAAGTTCGTGAAAGGAGCGAATCGGGATGTGAACTGATCCATTGATCGAGCGCGTCCGGGCTGCACACAAGAATCGCAGCACTTGGGACACCGGTTCTCCCAACCCGGCCGATTTGTTGCCGGAAGGAAGTGAAAGTCCCCGGAAAGCCCGCCACCACCGCTGCATCAAGGTGGCCGATATCCACCCCCAACTCCATCGCTGAGGTGGAAACCAGCAACTTTGTCACACCGTCGGCTACAAGTTGTTCGATATCTCTGCGTTGAACCGGAAGATATCCTCCCCGATACGAAAGTACTTCAAATTCGCTGCCGCTTGCGATTATCTCTCTTGCTTCGTTCGCAATGACTTCGCTCAGCCTTCTGGATCTGACGAAGGTGATCACTCGGTGGTCCGTTGCAGCAAGGTAAGCGGAGATAACTGCAGACGCCCTGGTGTAGGAAGAGCGGGTTCCGCTGGTTTCGTCGAGGAGCTTCGGCTTCCATATTGCAACGGTTTTGGTGGCCTGCGGCGAGAAGTCTTCCTCAACCGCCACCACCTCTTGATTGATCAGCGTCGCGCAACTCTCGGCCGAATTTGCGATGGTGGCAGAGGTGAATATGAATTGGGGTGCCGAACCGTAAAGGTTGGCGATCCTGGTTAACCGCCGGAGAAGATTCGCGACATGAGATCCAAAAATACCCCGGTACACGTGGGCTTCGTCTATCACTATGAAATCAAGTCCCGAAAGAAGGGAATGATACTGACCATGATTGGCGAGAATCGATGAATTGATCATCTCCGGATTGGTGAGCCAGACATCCGCAAATTTTCTGGTATTCAACCTGTGTTCGGTGTTGCTGTCACCGTCAAAGGCGCTGACAAGGATTCCTGGGAGTCTCAGCTTCGCCCAGCTTCTGATCTGATCCTGGGCCAGTGCCTTTGTGGGATGGATTACCAAAGCTTTAGGCCGCTGGTTCCGTTTTTTTGACGACAGTATTGCTTTAGCCACTGGCAATTGATAGCAGAGGGACTTGCCGGAGGAGGTGGAGGTGGTGATCACCACATTCAGACCTTTTTCGATGAGTTCCAATGCGTTTATCTGATGTTTAAATAGTCCATTCGGGAAAAGAGTTTTTGTGATTTCCCTGTAGAAGGCGTTTTCCGGAACTTCATAGACGGCGTTTCTGGTCGGAACCTGGGTTATGAAGGTAAATTCGCCGGTACCCTTTAGTGCCGGTGAATCGTCCAGATGTCTGAGCATTTGTGCCAGGTCCACTAAAGGTGCCTAACTTCCTCCAACCAGGAGATGTTTCACCTGCTCCTCGGTGTCGGCGGTGACTAACGCGAGCACCTCGTCGCCAATTCTAAGGATCGTGTCTCCACGGGGCACCACAATGTTGTCAGACCTCACGACTGCCACGATCGTAGCGCCCTTGGGTATACCAACCTGTGCAATCTCCCTATCGACAGCCGGAGAGTCCTCGGCCAGTGTTACCTCGACAAGCCTGGCGCCGGACTGTTGAAACGACAGCAGACGAACCAGTGTGCCGACGCTTACGGCCTCCTCAACCAGAGATGAAAGCAGATGCGGGGTGGAAACCGCAACGTCGACCCCCCAGCTCTTATTGAACAACCAGTGGTTCTTGGGGTGGTTAACCCTGGCCACGACCCTAGGAACCATGAATTCCTGTTTGGCGAGAAGCGAAACGACCAGATTGTCCTCGTCGTCGCCAGTTGCCGCAACCATGACGTCAGCGTCGGCAACCCCTGCCTTATGGAGAGATGACACCTCGCAGGCGTCGGCGACCACCCAGGTGCAGTCGATCTGTTTGGACAGTTTGGCGACCAGCTGATCGTCTTGTTCCAGCACCAGGACCTGGTGTCCAGCATTGTGCAGATCCTCGGCAATGAATGACCCCACGTTCCCGGCTCCAGCAATTACCACCTTCATTCTGTCTCCTTACCGGAAAGCTTCGCGTCAAACTCCTTTAAAGCCTCACGCTCGATCAAAATATGGAGGACGTCGCCTTCCTGGCCGATTAGTTCGGGATTTGACAACCGGGCGACGTTGGCACGTGTCACCATGACGATCCTCGCCTGTTTGGTGTTGAGACCCTCGATCTTGGTTCCGCAGCGATTGTCCGGAATATTTCTTTCCACTAGGAGGATCTTTCCGGCTGGGTCGGACCATTCCGGATTGATTGAATCAGGGATAAGCCTTCTTATGGCTTGTTCCGTGGTCCAGGTGACGGTGGCGACTGTTTGGATTCCCAGTCTCTGATAGATCACAGCCCGGCGTGGATCGTAGATTCTTGCCACAACGTTCTTGATGGCAAAGGTCTCTTTTGCAATTCTTGCACTCAGTATGTTCGAGTTGTCTCCAGACGTGACGGCTGCCACCGCATCGGCATGAAGGATGCCAGCTTGCAGAAGATGGTCGCGATCGAATCCGAAACCTACGACGGTCTGGCCGGTGAACTTGTCGGGAAGCCGCCTGAATGCCTTTTCAGATTTGTCAATTATTGCAATACTATGATTTTCTGCGCTCAAGCGAGTCGCCAGTTCTGAGCCAACTCTTCCGCAGCCGATAACTATTATGTGCACAGTTATCTATCTCACACGGTTTTAACCCAAAGTACAACCAAAGTTGAGAAAGAATTACAAAGAAATTTGTATTTCCTATACGCTATGGAGATGCAAAGTGAGGCGGCTACCGTAACGTCATGACAGGAAACTCTGAAAATCTTGGTTCGTCTGGGGTAGGTGGCGAGAAAAGTACTGGAACAGATGCTCCCCCTGGCGAAGAATCCAAGGAAATTCGGATTCCGGAGGTGAAGAGTCCTCAGGCCCTCCCGACGATGGGGTCAATCTATCTTCCAGAGTCGTTTCTGTATCGGCTGAAGAACAGACTCTTGGGTCAACCACTTGTGACTGAGAGACTTTCTGAAGAGCGGCTTCCGAAATCGGTCGCGTTGGCGATCCTGTCTTCGGACGTGATGTCGTCCTCGGCATATGCGACCGAGCAGATACTCACGATACTTATCCCGATAGTTGGAATTGCGGCCTTTTCGCTGGTGCTTCCAGTTTCAGTCATGGTATTGGTCATTCTGCTGTTCGTCACCGCGTCCTACCTCGAGGTCATAAAAGCCTATCCCCGTGCTGGCGGAGCGTACGTAGTCGCAAGGGATAATTTCGGTCTCAAGGTGGCCCAGGTTGCTGGCGTGTCTCTGCTTATCGATTACACGCTCACTGTGGCAGTGTCGGTATCCGCTGGAACAGATGCTCTGACCTCGGCGATTCCAGCTCTGCAACACTACAACGTGGTTTTGTCTGTAATTTTTGTGCTCATGATCGCCTTTGGCAACCTGAGGGGGATACGTGAAGCGGGCAAGACATTTGCGCTTCCAACGTTTCTATTCATCATGAATATGGGTGTGCTGATCATTGTCGGATTGACACGTGCCGCGCTTGGGCAGCTTCATCAAGCTCCGATGCATGTGCCCGGTGGGGTGCCAGTCGGAAATGTTGGCAGTGGCTTGCTCTATGGAGCGTCTCTTTTCATCTTTCTCAAGGCATTCGCCAACGGCGGCACGGCTCTAACTGGTACCGAAGCGATATCGAATGGCGTGAGCATTTTCAAGGCTCCCCAGCCAAGGAATGCGCGAATCACGCTTGTCTCAATGAGTCTAATTCTTGGGACAATGTTCTTTGGGGTTTCGCTGTTGGCCCGTTTGGTCCATTCGGTTCCTAGGTTAACGGGTTCCCCGACAGTATTGAGTGTCATCGCCAATCAGGTCTACGGACAGTCTGTGATCGGCCGTTTCGCATACTACTTTCTGCAAGTTACCACATATCTAATCCTTGTTCTGGCGGCCAATACCTCGTTTACCGGCTTTCCATTTCTGGCGTCATTCGCCGCTGAGGACTCCTTCATCCCGCGCCAGTTTTCCAGGCGTGGGCACCGTCTGACTTTTTCCAATGGAATCATCGTCCTCACGATTCTCGCTGAAATACTGATTGTTGCCACCGGGGCCCGGGTTTCGGCTCTGATCTCCCTATATGCCATTGGAGTATTCACCGGATTCACCATGGCGGGCGCCGGTATGGTGAAGCACCACCTAACCCACAAGAGAGATCATTGGAGGCGCAGGGCTTTCATAAACGGAATTTCTGCGGTCCTGTCGTTAGTCGTGGATGTCATCTTTGCGGTTACCAAGTTCACCTCAGGTGCCTGGGTCATCCTCGTTGTGGCGCCGTTGCTGGTGGTTTCTTTTATCCGGCTGAACAAGCAGTACCAGCGCGAGGAAGTGGAATTGGAGACTGGAGTGTCGCTGGCTTCGGAAGCTCCGGTGATGCGCCGACATGCGGTCATTGTCATGGTCGATCGGCTGGACCTCGCCACTGCTAGGGCGTTGCAGTATGCCAAATCCCTTGTTCCGGATGAAATCCGTGCGGTCCACTTTGTCTTGGACACAAGGAAAGCGCGCCAACTTGAGGTGGAATGGTCTCGGCTTGCGGCAGTAAAGATTGATCTAGAGTTCATCGAGGTTGTGGACAGGCGACTGCGCCGGGCCGCCCTGGAACTGGTGGCCGAGGTTGTGGCTGATCAACAAACTGAGGTAACAGTTTTGCTTCCAAGGAGGGCATACCCAAGGATCTGGTCCAGGGTCCTTCATGATCGAACTGCGGATTCCATTGCGGATGTGATTTCACAGCTTTCTCACGCGAACGCGACGATCGTTCCATTCCACGTCGCTGGAGGATCTTCGGTGAAGTCGAAATTGAGAGTTCAGTTTGCCAACGAGGAAAAGGAGCAGAAGAAGGCCGAGGAGGTGACGACAGACGAGGCACAGCATGAGTTGGCCCCAGGAACGACACCGATCGGGTCTCTTCCTTGGCGCACAACCTGTAAGATCGCCGGCAGGGTGAAGTCAGTTCGCGTGCAGTCGCTGGATTCCGTTCCCAGTCTCACGGCCCGGGTTGAAGATGCATCCGGAGGACTGGTGCTGGTCTTCGCCGGCCGACGCAGCGTCCCGGGTATGGAACCAGGTCGACTGATAGCCGCCGAAGGAGTCGTTGGCGAGGTAGGTGGCCACTTAGCAATGATGAATCCGGATTACGAGTTTCTCGCATCTTCCGACGGGATAGACGGAAATTAGGCTTCTCTGATCCAGGCTGATAAATCTCAATAAAATCTCTCATTTATAGTTTGTTTACGCCAGATGTTACGGTTACCTCGAATTAGTGGATATAGTTTGCGCGTATCGTTTTATAAATTTCGCTCACTGTAGGTGTTGATGGCAAAGCAGTTAGTAATTGTGGAGTCTCCGGCAAAGGCCAAGACGATTGCAAAATTTTTGGGACCCAGCTACGTTGTTGAGTCCTCTATTGGCCACATCCGTGACCTCCCCAAAGGGGCGTCTGACATACCTGCATCGATGAAGAGCCTCCCCTGGTCCCGCCTCGGAGTAGATGTAGATAATTCCTTCAAGCCGCTATACGTAATCTCAAGTGATAAAAAGGCCCAGGTCGCAAAGCTGAAGGCTCTCCTAAAGGATGCCGACGAGTTATTTCTTGCAACTGACGAGGACCGTGAAGGGGAATCGATAGCCTGGCACCTCATGGAGGTGCTGTCGCCAAAGGTCCCGGTTAAGCGGATGGTGTTCCATGAGATAACCAAGGCCGCAATAGAGACTGCAGTCAACCAAACCAGAGATATCGATCGGCAGATGGTGGATGCGCAGGAGGCGCGCCGGATTATTGACCGCCTGTATGGCTACGAAGTGTCGCCGGTTCTATGGCGAAAAGTGCTTCCAAAGCTATCCGCCGGCCGGGTACAGTCCGTCGCCACACGGATGATCGTGGAGCGCGAACGGGCCAGGATGGCTTTCAAGTCGGCAAACTGGTGGGATCTTTCCGGCCAGTTCTCAAAATCGGGTCAGCAGTTTTCGGCAGACATAGTTTCAATTGCTGGCAGCCGTGTTGCCGGAGGAAAGGATTTCTCTGAAAGCGGCGAATATGCGAAGTCAGACACCGCCAGGATTGTCCTGCTTCAAGAGGAGATGGCGTTCGGTCTAAGAGACGCTTTGCAGGGCCAGGAGTATCAGGTTTCATCGGTCGAGCACAAGCCTTATCGGCGGTCGCCTGCAGCTCCGTTTATGACCTCTACACTCCAGCAGGAGGCCGGGCGGAAACTTCGATTCTCGGCCAAACGGACCATGTCCATCGCGCAGAGGCTCTATGAGAATGGCTACATAACCTACATGAGGACCGACTCCACCGCGCTATCTGACACAGCCATTTCCTCAGCGCGTTCCATTGCCTCCAAGATGTATGGAGAACGCTATGTGACACCCAAGCCGAGGGTATACGCAAACAAGGTCAAGAATGCCCAGGAGGCCCATGAGGCGATTAGGCCGGCGGGCGAAGACTGGCCCACACCTGAAAACCTCTCGGCACAGCTTTCGTCAGATGAGATCAAGCTATATGAGCTGATCTGGAAGCGCACAATTGCCTCGCAGATGTCGGATGCCGAGGGTACCTCGGCCCAAGTAAGGCTCAAGACGGTGATTCCCGCCTCTTTCACCATGAAGTTTGCTCCATCGGTTGCACCAGGTGGGGAGGTGCTTTTTGGGGCTTCTGGCAAGGTGATCACATTTCCCGGATTCCTTCGTGCTTACGTGGAGGGGGCTGATGATCCCGAGGCGGAGCTTGACAGCACTGAGGTCCGTCTTCCGCCACTGGAGGTGGGGGATTCGGTTGATTTGTTGGATTTGGCTGCCGAGTCCCACAATACCTCGCCACCGGCCAGATACACTGAGGCATCTCTTGTCAAAGCGTTGGAGGAGATGGGCGTAGGCCGGCCATCCACTTATGCCTCGATTATCGGTACCATCCTTGATCGTGGCTATGTATGGAAAAAAGGCACGGCGCTGGTGCCCTCGTTCGTCGCTTTCGCCGTCGTAGCACTCCTAGAGCGTTACTTCTCCCATCTGGTTGACTACAACTTTACTGCAGCCCTGGAGGACTCTCTGGATCAGATTGCGAAAGGTGAGAGGGAGTCAATACCATACCTGAGCGAGTTCTACTTCGGTTCAAATGGTAGTGGACTGAAGGCAATGGTCCAGGATCATCTAGATGAGATCGATCCAAGGGAGATCAACTCCATTCCCATAGCAGTCGATCCCGATGGCAACGAGATCGTAGCCAGAGTGGGGAAGTTCGGCCCTTATCTCTTGCGCAATGAGGTGACGGCACCGATACCCTCCGACCTTGCTCCGGATGAACTAACCTTGGAAAAGGCTATTGAGCTGCTCAATCAGACTTCCACGGAAATGCCTCTGGGGTTAGATCCCAAGACCGGGCTTTCGGTTTGGGCTAAGGTTGGGCGCTTTGGTCCGTTTGTGCAGCTTGGTGATACCTCTGAGCTGCCTCCGAAAGTCAAGCCGAAGACCGCGTCACTTTTTGCCAGTCAAAGCGTGGCAACCATCACCTTTGATGAGGCGATGAAGCTTCTCTCGTTGCCTAGAGACGTTGGTGTGGATTCTGCAGATGGTCAAGTGATCCAAGCTGCCAACGGCAGGTATGGTCCATATTTGAAAAAGGGAAATTCGACCAGGAGCCTGCTTTCTGAAGAAGATATCTTTACGGTCGATCTTGCCAAGGCTCTTCAACTCTTTGCGGAACCAAAGACGGGGCGCGGCGGTCAAGCCCGAAAGGCGAGTCCAGTTGCCGTGGTCGGTGAGACGCAAGATGGCAAGGAGATAACCCTAAGGACCGGTCGATTTGGCCCCTACGTCACTGATGGCGAGGTCAATGCTTCGCTCAGGGTCGGGGACTCACCGGAAGAGCTGACAGTCGAGCGGGCCATCGAGTTGATAGAGATGCGCAAAGATACCATTGCCGCGAACGGTGGAGTCATCAAGAAGCGGGCGACAAAAGGGACAGTCAAGAGGAGCGCAACCGCAAAGGCTTCAAGAAAGACCAAGAGTTGAACCGAGGACTGTTTGTTACTTTTGAAGGCGTAGAAGGTGCCGGCAAGAGCACCCAGGCTTCGCTACTTGCCCAAAGAATCCGGTCTGAATTGCAGAGGGAGGTGGTTGTGACCAGAGAGCCAGGTGGAACTGTACTTGCCGAGCGGCTCAGGGAATTGGTTCTCTCCCACAATGTAGGAATTATCGATGGGCGCACCGAAGCCCTTATCATGGCTGCCGCCCGGGCTAGTCACGTTTCGCAACTCATCTTGCCGAGCATGCGAGACGGCCGACATGTGATTTGTGACCGGTTTGCCGGTTCCTACCTCGCCTACCAGGGATATGGAAGAGGTCTGGACCTTGATGTGCTGGGGATGATAACTCATTTCGCCTCGTTTGCCATTGAACCCGACCTGACGTTCCTTCTTGAAGTTGAACCCGGGTTGGCAATGGAGCGCAAAGAGGTTGTCCGAGATCGGATTGAGACGGAGTCGGCGGAGTTTTTTGCCCGGGTTTCCAAGGGATATTCTGAACTGGCGCTTTCGGATTCGTGGGTTTCGCTTGACGGCTCGCTTCCGGTTAACCAACTGCATGAGGAAATATTTGGCAATTTCTTGAGAGTGGTTCAAAACTTCGGGGAAAGGTGAAGGGTTCAGATCTCTCATGAGTCTCGCTGATCTATTCGAGCAGATTCCTGGCCAAAGTCGTCTGGCCGGTGAACTTCAGGCGCATGTGCACCAGCCTAAGAATTCGTATTTTTTCGTTGGCCCTCATGATGCCGGAGTGCTGACCGCCGCAAAAGCTTTTGCCAAGGCCATTTTGTGCACCGACTGGGGCTGTGGAGAGTGTCAAAGTTGCCAGGCGATAGAGAAGGACCTCCATCCTGATGTCGCAGTTTATGAACGTTCCGGGGCGGCTTTGACGGTCAACGAGGCGCGGGAGATAACCGACATGGCATTTCGGTCGACCTCCGGTTCCAGGTATCAGCTCATCATTGTTCCTGAAATGGAACTTGTTGGCAAGGCGGCGCCGGTTTTGCTAAAGAGCGTTGAGGAGCCACCGGTCTCGACGATCTTCCTCCTACTCGCATCGATGGAGGTTCCGGAACTGCGGACCCTGATGTCCCGTTCCATTGTCGTCAAGTTCGACCCTCTTTCCGAGGAGCAGATCTATCAGTATCTGGTCATGCGGGGCCATGACCCGCGGGATTCAAAGGATGCGGTGCGTTTGAGTGCCGGCCGGTGGTCAAGGGCAGTTGACCTGGTCAGTAATCCAGAACTAAGGGAGCGGTTTTCCCTTTGGGAGGAGTTGCCCGGTCTGCTGGGTAAGGACATATCGGAAATCATAAGTCTCGCGGACAGGCTTATGGGTGCGGTAACACTCATGGAAGAGCGTCGAAAGAAAGAGCAAAAGAAAGAGATTTCCGAGCTGAATGAAATGGCAAAGGCTCTTGGAGTCAGCCGTGCTCTACTTGGGGACAAGCTTGAAGAAAAACATAAGAGGGAGCTTCGCCGGATCCGCACTACCGAATTGCGCGCCGGCTTGTTGCTCCTTGAAATGTACTATCGAAATCAGTTGCTGGCCGAAGAACTGCCTCCAGGTGCCTCCCGCGCCAGTATGGACGCCATCAGGCAAATTGAGGATTCCCAGTCGGTGCTGGTGAGAAATTGCAACGAATTTCTCATGCTTGTCGCATTACTTAGTCGCCTTCCCTCTAAGGCCAGCTAGAATTGGCCCGGCGCCCGGGTAGCTCAGCCGGCAGAGCAGCTCACTCGTAATGAGCAGGTCAGGGGTTCGAATCCCCTCTCGGGCTCTTCGAATAAGCAGCACAGAACGGTATGTTGCTGTTGTCTTGCGCTTCGACTACCCTTCACCCAAGAGTTGACCCAACAATTGCGCGAAGTTATGTAAGTGGGTTCGATCTGATTAAGAGGAAAACCCGACGTTTGGGAACTTCGTGCTTATCACGGCAGGGATGAGAACGAAAAGGTAGTTCATAGATGCGTCACCTTCGTTGGCAGACAGCGCGACGCTGAAAAAGAACTCGCGAGGCTTTCTTTTGAACTCGAGTAAGAGGCAGGGTATCCAGACCCTGAAGTCAGCTCGGGTGAGCCAGCTGAGCCGGTTCGGTGCGGTCCTAAGGCAACGTTCAATGATGCAATTTTGATTTGGAAAGAGGCCGGATGGGAGGATCTCTCGCCAAAAACCGCTAGAAATTACGAAGGATGTCACAGAAGGCACATTGAATCCTCAATCGGGGAAGATTCTGTTACCACCACAGGAGTATTCAAAATAGGATCACATTTCAGATCCATGGCAGACAGTGGACTAGGCTTGCCGACACTAAAGCACATCCGTGTGGTTCTCCTCGAAGGAACAAAACTAGCCAACAAGTGGTCAGGTGGAATAATTTCCAGTCCGGTCGCACTGGCTGACCTTCCAAAGAATGCCGCAAGATCAGAGCCTGTCCGCACGCTGTCGATCGAGGAGGTACGGGCGATCAGTCAAAAAGCGGAGCAGAGCAGCGATATCCTAGTGTCCCTAGTCAGAAATTCACATAAATACGGGAATTAATCCCCTTTTAGCGGTGTTTTCTCCTTGTGAAGGCTCATTTAGCTAAACTAGGGGGATCCATGGCAAACAAGATCGGTAGACCAGCTTTCGAAGTTGTGCTGTCTTTTGAGGAGAGGAACTTTTTAGAAGGAGTCATTAGAAAGACCACCTCGCCACAGTCTCATGTTATGCGTGCAAAGATCGCTCTAGGGGCTGCCGATGGCCTAAGCCACAAGGACATCATGTCGTTTTCCGGTGCCTCGGGGTTCACAGTCGCAAAGTGGCGCAAACGCTTTTCGCTCTTTGGAGTCTCAGTCCTTTCTGACGCTTCGCGTTCTGGAACTCCAAGAACCCATGACGATGAAAAGATTGCAGAGATCATCCGCCTAACCACCACTACCGAGCCGAGAAATGCCACCCATTGGTCGACGACGGAGATGGCCAAGGTGGCGGGGGTATCACAATCGACGGTCTCTCGTATCTGGAGAACCTTTGGTCTCAAACCCCATCTGATTGAGTACTTCAACATAAGCACCGATCCCAATTTCACCGAGAAGGTCCGTGACGTTGTCGGGCTCTACCTAAGTCCTCCCGATGCCGCACTTGTTCTATGCGTGGACGAGAAGACCCAGATCCAGGCGCTCGACCGCACCCAGCCGCTCCTGCCGCTTAGGCCTTTTGTCCCAGAGCGTCAGACACATGACTACATAAGACACGGTACCACCAACCTCTATGCCGCCCTGGAAGTGGCCTCAGGAAAGGTGATCACCAACACCACTAAGGCTCATCGGGCAGTTGAGTTCATAGCGTTTTTGGATCAAGTGAAAAAAGAGGTGCCAAAAGATCTGTCAGTGCATCTGGTCTTAGACAACGTTTCCACCCACAAGACCGATGCCGTAAGAGCCTGGCTGATAGAGAACCCGCGCTTTCA
>DAHXKX010000113.1 GCA_027366165.1 Actinomycetota bacterium | reverse complement strand
GACACCAAGCTTCCTCCATATTGTCGTATAATAAGAGTAACTATATCACGCTCCGATGTAGCGGCGCTCAGCCTGATACGAGCTGAGCAGCTCCGGCCCCGCCCAGCCTGCAAGCGCCGCTGCAAGCTTCCACGACAGGTCTACTGCATCCCCAACCCCGGTATTCATGCCAAGACCACCAGTTGGGATGACCAGGTGAGCCGCATCCCCGACGATGAAGACTCGCTCTGTGGCATACCGATCAGCCAGCATCAGCCGTTGGGTCCACTTACCTACATAGAGCATCTCGAACTCGATCGGCGACCCAACAGTCCTTCGAAACAGCTCAACCATTTCCGAGGCGTCATCAACCACAGCATGCAAAGTAAAATGCACCGTGTCGTCCTGGACAATTAGAAAAGTCGACTTCTCGTCGGCAACGTGATAATGGCGGCCCTGGCCAATGGGAATGCGGTCGAAGAGTCCAGGAGCCCTGTAAAGCGCCTGGTGCATTTCGAGAAGTGACTCCCCCACAAGCTCAAATCCGAGCTGCCCTCTTACGGTGGATGCCCCACCGTCGCATCCGGCGAGATACTTCGCGCGAATCGATACCTGGTTACCATCGAGGTCTCTAACCAGCGCGGTGACGCCATCCTCGTCTTCAGCAAAGGTCTCGAGTTCATGCCCGAAGCGCACCGATACGCCAGGCGTGCCCTCAGCGACTCCTTTGAGCAATGGTTCGAGGGTGTACTGAGAAATCAACTGGTACGGTTCCACAGGCATTGAGCCGTCGTTTGTAGCCGCACCCTCTGCTTTGAGTTGGTTCACGGACGGGTAAGGGTGGTGAGCTATAGGCGGATCCTGTAATGTGCGAACGACAAACACATCCATGGGCAGATCTTGACCGAATCCAGCTTGACGCACCTCGTTTGCAATGCCAAACCGACGGAATATCTCCATTGTCCTGGCATTGCAACGTTCCATCTTGGGCAGAAATGCCGGCTTCGGCCGCTTTTCAACCAGCATGCAGCGCACGCCCCGCTGGCCCAAATCTATCGCGAGCGTCAGGCCAACAGGACCACCGCCAACTATCAAGACATCAGTGTCCCAGAATTCCATAAACAAAAAGTCTCCCTCAAAATGAAATCATCAACATTAGCCATCTGCCGCGAACGCTTGCTATCAGAGCGTGATATAGTTACTCTTATTATACGACAATATGGAGGAAGCTTGGTGTCAGTCTCTAATGCAGGAAGCAAGAGCGGCGCTGCCAAAACCGTCCAGCGAAGAACAGGAGCCGAGAGTGCCCGCCGGGTACTTCAACTCATGTTGTGCTTTAACCGTCAAAATCACACCTACACCGCCAGACAGTTGGCCGACGAAGTGGGTATCCCCCTTCCGAGTGTGCACCGCTACGTCGCGCTACTTCGAGAAACCGGTGTGTTGATTGACCGTGGATCCGGCAAATATAGCCTTTCGCCTCGGATGATCCCACTGGCACAGGCAGCCAGATCAGCCGAAACCCTGATTGACTTCGCCGACCCCGTGATGAGGCGGCTCTCGTCTGAAACTGGCGAAACGGTCATCTTGGTGAGGATGATCAACGACATGGCAACCTGCACCCATCGCATCGAATCACCGAGACGGCTCAGGATTTCGTACGAACCCGGGCAGCTGGTTCCACTGCTAGGAGGTGCCAGTTCGCGGATTCTGCTTGGATCGATGTCGCCGCAAGCCCGCAAAGCACACCTCTCCCACTACCTGTACATGGCGGACGGAGACCTAAGACGGCTTGACCATATCGAACAAGACATCCAACAGGCTGCAAAAAATGGCTGGGCGACTAGCTCCTCTGAGGTAGACGAAGACGTTTGGGCAGCCGCGGCCGCCGTAAAACACGGTAGAGAAGTAGTTGCAAGTCTCTCGATACCTACACCCTTATCGAGAATGACGACGGAAGTGCAAAAGAGGCTGCTCTCACAAGTGATCGTTGCCGCTGCCGAGATAAGTTCATCGATATCTGCGATACACTAGGCGCTGGCATGAACCGCAACCCGAATCCTAAGCCAACCTTAAGCTTTTATTCAGCCAACTTGCGACAACTCCCCCTAGTTTGAGCTTGATTCAGGATAACTGAATTGTGCGACATGTGCCGAAACAAACTGGCTAAAGGAGAAAACCGTAGTGAAGTGGTTTAAGCGGTTTGCTAAAAAACGCTGGATCTTTTTATCCATCATCGTTGTAATCATTCTGATTGCCGGGGGAACGATCTACACAAAGACCGGCTCCACCTCCACTCCGCAGTACGAAACTGTGGCAGCCAACTTGGGCAACATAAGCCAGTCCATCAGCATCTCCGGCACAATCGAACCTGTGACCAACCTCGAATTGAACTTTGGAAGCAACGGCCTGGTCAATGCTGTGAATGTTCAACCGGGTCAGGCGGTGAAGGCTGGCCAGGTAATGGCTACGCTCGATACCACCTCGATCCAGGCTCAAGTCACTCAGGCTCAAGCGACCCTACTTTCGAACCAGGCCAAGCTGGCCTTGGACCAGGCTGGACCGTCATCCAGTGTCCAGCAATCTTCCCAGGCGCAAGTGACAAATGCCCAAAACGCGTTGGCGGCCGCCAAACAGTCACTTGTTGATACCCAGGCTTCAAACCAGATCACTCTCGACCAGGCACAGGCGACGATAAACCAGGTACAGACCGCTCTTGGCAGCGACCAATCAACTCTACTAATAAATGAGCAGAGCTTTGCCACTGCAGAAAAACTAGTGGCTCCAGCGACCACGATGACAAGTACCGCGGTACCCGTTCAGGCAACGGCAACGAATTACGATCTGCCCACCACCCAGGGAACCATCAGCTCCAACCAGAGCTACATTGTGGCGGATCAGTCCGCACTTGGCAATGCCCAATCGACTCTGAACAGTTGCGGTAACACTCCATCGTGTTCGGCAATCGCGCAGAGCTGGATAAGCCAGGACAACACTGCAATTGCTGATGCCTCAACAGCGAATGCCCAAGCCAACAAGGTCATCGGTGACCTAGAGGCAGTTCAAAACGCTCAAAACAGTCTGGCCGCCACGCAGGTCAAGATCACCCAGTCAATTGACTCCGCGAATCAGGCAATAACGTCGGCAACGACCGCCCTCACCAATGCTCAGGACGCAGCGTCAATAGCAAGCCAACCTGCGACTGCAGCACAGATCGACTCGGACCAAGCTGCTATCGCGTCCGCCCAGGCATCGTTGTCGAGCGCCCAACAGGCGCTTTCGGAGGCCACTATCCTAGCGCCCGTCGACGGCATTGTGGCGGAGGTCAACATTTCCGCGGGAAAGACCATCTCCACAGCAGCTTCGACAAGTGGAGACATCATTCTTGAAGGTGCAAACTCTTTCGAGGTTACCGGCCAGGTAAGTGACACCCAAATATCACAGGTTCAACTGAATCAGCAGGCATTGGTCACGCCCGCTGGACAGACAACAGGACTCCAAGGAAAAGTAAATCAGATAACCCCAATGGCAACAGTGACCCAGGGTGTGGCAACTTTCCCCGTCAATGTGCTCATTACCCAACAATCGTCAAATCTCTATGCCGGGGCTTCGGCGACAGTCGAAATTATTGTCAAACAGGCGACAAATGTGCTGACCGTGCCCACCTCCTCTGTCCATAGCCTTGGAAGCCTAAACTTTGTGAACGTCCTCCAGAGTGGGCAGTCGGTTCGTAAGCTTGTGACACTTGGCGCGTCCAGTGGCATATACACGGAGGTCACCTCAGGGCTCCAGCCGGGTGACCAGGTGATTGTAGCCAACAGGTCTGCTGCCCTCCCGTCCGCAAGCAACAACTTCCGGGCCAACCGAGCTGCTGGAGTGGGCGGTGGAATTGCCGGTGGTGGAGCAGGAGCATTTGTTGGGGGTGCCAGGGCCCGTGGGTAAAGACAGACTCTTCGCAAGACCACAGCGCGGAAACCATGAAAGCGTGACAAACAGTGGGGCCAATGGCCAAGGAAGCACTCAGGTGACCAAGGAGTTCGCAGACCTGATACCCAGCGCGAATGCACCCCTGATTGAGCTGCAGAAGGTGTCAAAGACCTACCGGATGGGCACGCTCGAGGTCAAAGCCCTCCAAGAAATTGACCTCACAATCGAGCACGGCGAGTACGTCGCAATCATGGGACAGTCAGGGTCAGGAAAATCTACTCTAATGCACATCCTCGGCTGTCTCGACATCCCCACTTCGGGGATTTATAGACTTGGCGGAATCGATGTGAGCAAGATGGGCGAGTCGGAATTGGCAGAGGTCCGAAACCGCAGAATCGGATTCGTCTTTCAGCAATTTCATCTGCTGCCTAGACTCCCTGCCTGGAAAAATGTTGAATTACCTCTGCTTTACGCGGGCGAGAGGGACCATGCCCACCGGAGACAGCGTGCTGAAGAGGCTTTGGCCTCAGTTGGCCTCTCTGAAAGAGCGACACACCGCCCGACCGAACTATCCGGCGGACAGCAGCAGCGTGTCGCAATCGCCCGAGCATTGGTCACAAATCCCTCGATTGTCCTTGCGGATGAGCCAACCGGTAACCTCGCCTCCACCCAGGCAGATGAGATCATGGGCATCTTCGAATCTCTGCATACAGAGGGCCGTACGGTAGTCATTATCACCCACGAACCAGACATTGCCACCCGAGCCCATCGGTTGGTGAGGATAAAGGACGGACTAGTCATAGATGACGAGGCGTTGGTCAAATGAACTGGATTGAAACAACCAAAAGCGCCCTCGACAGTCTGGTCGAGCGCAGAACCCGGTCGCTCCTGACGATGCTGGGAATCCTCATTGGAATTGCCGCTGTGATTCTCACCGTCGGTCTTGGGGAAGGCGCTCAGAACAAGGTGACAAGCGCGATATCATCTCTCGGCACCAACCTTCTCATCATCACACCCGGCTCGACAACCACTGGTGGAGTCCGCGGTGGTCTTGGGTCGTCTTCGAGCCTGACACTCGCCGACGCAAATGCCCTGAATTCCAAAGTCGATGCCCCAGACATAGCGCAGGTATCGGCAGTCCTGCAGCGGGGATTGGTGCTGACCGCTGGCTCATCCAACTGGACAGCACCAGTGCAGGGAGTATCGCCAAGCTATCTCAACATTCGCGACCGCCAGGTCGTAAGCGGCCAGAACTTTACACAAAACGACGTAACTACTCACGCAGATGTTGCACTCATCGGCAGCACCGTGGCCCAAAACCTGTTCGGCCTTTCATCACCGGTGGGCCAGACGATGAACCTGGCCGGTGTACCCTTTACAGTTGTAGGGGAACTCAACACTGCGGGAGCTTCAGGCAGCACCAGCGAAGATAACACCGTACTGGTCCCCATCACAACCGCCGAAGACCTATTTGGTTCCACTGGACCATATGCAAACAGCGTGTCCAATATCTTGGTTTCCGCCAAGTCATCTACGTCGATGGGTGCCGCCTACCAGGAAGCAAATTCACTTCTCCTGGAACGCCATGGGATCACCAACCCGGCAAACGCCGATTTCACAATAACTCCCCAAACCAGTCTCTTGTCAACCGCAAGTTCGGTGTCCAAGGCTCTCACCGTTTTGCTGGTCGGGATAGCGGCCATTGCCCTAGTGGTGGGTGGCATTGGAGTCATGAACATCATGCTGGTTTCGGTGACCGAGCGAATACGTGAGATTGGCCTAAGAAAGGCCCTCGGAGCCACCCCAGCTGTAATTCTGCGCCAATTCCTGATCGAGGCCACCTTCCTGGGTATACTGGGCGGCATCTTTGGCGTGGCAGTGGGAGTAATCGGAGCCCTGGTACTCCCGCACTTCGTCTCACAACCGATTGCGATTTCATCTCTTGCAATCGTTGGGTCTGTGATCGTGGCTGCGGGCATAGGCCTCATTTTCGGGGTGTATCCTGCAAGTAGGGCAGCAAGGTTGTCACCTATTGATGCGCTCAGAAGCGAATAGTAAAACTGGAAAGTTAAGAGGGGCAGTGAAAACTCGATTACCCATTTTGAATATCCTGACCGTCCGATCCAAAGGTGTGCGTCTGACTGCCTCAGCAATTGCGTTTGGCGCAATTTCGGTTGGACTCGCTTCCTGCGGCTCGTCTTCGAGTCTGGCCAACAGCAAGTCGACCACGACCACAGGACCAAGCCCGCTGACCCGCGCCGCTTATCGGAACTGTCTGGCATCGCATGGATTCACCTTCCCAAAATTTAACCCAAATGCCAAGACTGCCCCCACCACGGTGCCACAAGCAGTACGCAATGCCGCCGTCGCGGCGTGTGCGAGCCTAAATGGCGGAGGACCAGGCTTCACGATTTCCAAAACTCAGCTAAAAGCAGTCCAGGCCTATGCATCCTGCCTGAAGGCACATGGAGTTGACGTACCCACCGCAACTTCGAGCGGTACGGCGAATTTGCGTGCGCTGAGCCAATTACCGGGCTTTGCCAGCGCCTCTCAGGCCTGCGCCAGCCTCCGACCAAAGTTCGGCGGACGCGGTCAGACCTTTGCCGGGACCAACAACACCACCTCTGCGGGTTAGCCGCTACTTCGCCCCGTACGAAGAGTATTCATCAAAAGGTGGCGCAAACACCACTCACTGAGCGATTTACGCCAATGCGTGTAATAATTGATGCAGTAACCAATTGAAGACACTGGAAATATTCAAGGCCCTCGGGCAGTCTAATCCTGGAAAATCAAGAGCGATGAAACCGCTCTTTGCGCAAGGAGGCGCCATGCTTGTCCTGACAAGGCGAGTGAACGAAAGCATTGTCATCGGAAACGACATAATCGTTACAGTTCTCGAAATTCAGCGTGATGCAATTCGCCTGGGAATCAAAGCGCCGCACGATGTGGAGATAAATCGCGAAGAGATCTTCCTATTGCTTTCCGACAAGACAAGAGACGCCGCCTCGATCGCTGCGGAGACTTCCAAGAGGTTGAACAACGACCGTCACTCGCTCATCGAGGAAAACGCCTGAGTCTGAGCTGCAGCGGTTTGGCGTTCGCCTGGATCAAGAGACCACCACCGCTTTGCAGGGTAAGCAGCGGATTCGTACTGTTCCCGTTGTCATGGCTGCGGGAAGCGATTTTGTCCACGTAGTCGAGGGTCGCGTGATCGGTGATTCCTGAAAGATACAGCTTTGACCGGTGATTGTTAACGACCGTTGCAGCGCGTGAACCGTAAATGCCACTCATCTGGGTCAGATCTTGAAATATTGATATAAGCACTATGCCGTACCCGCCGCATGTTGAGGCGATCTTGTCCAAATCGCCGACGGGGGCAATATTGGCCAGTTCATCCAATAAGAAAAGTGCCTTGGGCTCATTCGGGCCTGCCAGATAGGCCACTTCGAAGACTTTTCGCACGAAGATCTCATATATGCCAAAGAACCCAGGCCGTTCCGCTGTCTGCGTACAGTCACGGGAGAAGTGGAAACAGTTTTCTCAGATTTAAGGGCGTGGGCAGGGCGAACCTTATCTCAATGGTCAAGTTGCGATTGAAACGAAACGGATCCCACGGGGCAATCATGTTGGGGACTACGATATCGGGTCGGAAGTACCTGCCATCGTCGGACTCTTTACTGGTTTTTGGACCCACCCGCTCCGGCAAGACTTTGACGTTGGCACTCCCATTGCTCAAAGAATTCAGGGGGCCCGCTGTGGTGACAAGTGTGAAACGGGACCTTCTGCAGCGCAGTATTGCCTTTCGTCAGGCCAAAGGTGAATGCTACATCTTTGACCTGTCCGACCCTGCCAGCAGTCCGTGGAACCTGTTTTCGCTCGTTCTGGATTTTCGCAGTGCGAAAGAGGTCAGTGATTCGCTATGTGGTGTAACCAGATCGAAGACCGCTGAAATGGATTTTTGGAGTCAGCTGGGCTCCAAGATGCTGGCCCCCTTGCTGCTGGCGGCCAAGGAGCTTGGGAAGCCACTCTTGTCCATCGTGAGATGGATCGAGTCTCAAGACTTTGAATCCGCCTTTGAGGTATTGACGACGGCGGGTAAATACGAAGCCCGGGGTGCTTTGGAGGGAGTGCTGCAGCTGGATCAGCGCGCCGTTTCATCGGTGGTTGCGACGCTGCTCTCTCTTCTGGAACCTTACAGTGACCCCGTAGTCAGCGATTTGCTGAGCCGAGACGGGATCGAGCTTCCGCTGGTTCTCGACAGAAGCAGATCCAATACGCTCTACCTGTGTTCGCCACTCTTTAGGGCAGAGAGGTTCTATGGAATATATGAGATCTTCGTGCGAAAAGTCTTCGAAGTGGCCTATCTGGCAGGCC
>DAHXKX010000096.1 GCA_027366165.1 Actinomycetota bacterium | reverse complement strand
ACACGGTAACCGAGATGCGCAAGATCAAGCACGCCTACGACCAGGGAATCAAGGCAAAAAAGGGAATCGAGTACTAGCAGCGATGTCACAGGGGCGCTTGGGACCTAGGGTTATTATCGCTGGTACATCTTCAGGAGTGGGCAAGACGACGGTCACCACTGCGATACTTTCAGCCCTTCATCATAAGGGAGTGCGGGTCGCACCGGCAAAAGTTGGTCCGGACTTCATAGACCCCACCTATCATGAACTGGCATGCGGCATCAGGGGATGCACCCTCGATACTTTTCTCCTCGGGAGGAGCGCAATCGGACCAGCTCTCATTAATCGCAGCCGAAATGCCGACATCACCGTGATTGAGGGCGTGATGGGGTTATTCGACGGGACTCTGATGAATCGAAATGATCCGGATGACGACTTTGGAATCGATCCCAAACTTACAAGCGGATCCACGGCAGAGGTGGCTGCGTTGACTCAAACCCCTGTGATCCTGATCCTGGATGCCACCGCCACCTCGTCATCGCTAGCGGCCGTGGCGGAGGGTTTCTCCAACTTCTCGCGCCAGGTGCACATCGCAGGCCTAGTCATCAACAACTACGGAAGCGCATCACATTTGGAACTGGTCAAATCGGCCATGAGACACCTCGACATCGACATCGTGGGAGCCATACCCCGTGGAGCGGTTCCTCATTGGCGCAGCCGACACCTTGGACTGATTCCAGTGATAGAAGACCCCGAAACCATCAGGAGTTCTATCACTGCGCTAAGGAATCAGATAGGCTCTTTGATAGACCTTGACAAGATCTCAGAAATTGCAAGATCCGCCCCCCCACTGTTGGTCGACTACCCCGAAGATGAGGCCCTTCTTCCCAGAACAACCATTGCAGTAGCCCGAGGAAGCGCCTTCAGCTTCATCTACCCCGAAAACATAACAGCGCTCGAAAAAGCCGGAGCCAACATTGTATTTTTCGATCCACTCACAGACGCCGCCCTTCCTCTGGGCACCAAGGGCCTTTTCATTGGAGGGGGATTCCCCGAGGTCTTCGCCGACAAGCTCTCACTCAACATTCCTCTTAATCGCGAGGCCCGAAAAGCCATAGACGACGGACTTCCCACATGGGCGGAATGCGGCGGACTGATGTGGCTCGCAAAGCACGTTGACTCAAAACAGATGGTCGGAGCAGTTCCGACCGATATCACAATGAGCAAGCGCCTTACCCTTGGATACGCCAGTGCCAGTGCCGTACATGACAACTGCCTGACGAAGAGAGACGGGGTCATATACGGGCACGAGTTCCACTATTCGCGAAGCACCCCAACCGGCTCAGACATCAAATTCACCACCCGTAACGGCATCAAGACCGAAGGTTTCGCGACCTCGTCACTGTTTGCCAGTTACCTGCACATTCATCTTGGAGCACAACAACACATTGCCGAGCACTTTGTAGCAAAGTGCAGCTAGGCGCACCTCCACCTGCCGCAAGTGAATGGTTGCCGTACCCAATCGAATCCAAAGGATTCCGCTCCATATGCTCCTTCGTTCCGCCTCTTTTCGACAAAACCGCAATACGGCAAGGCTTGACCTTCATTCATTCAAGTACGGTCTTGAAGAACGATCCCGACAGGCTCACTGTCCTGTCCTCGAGAATGACAGCTCGGTATTTAGGTTGCAGTCCTCGCACCGCAAGAGCTACCCGATGGCAAAGTTCTTACGGTAGCATCCGCCATCGACTTGTTCGCCACCAAAGTCAAAGTCAAAGGACTTACGCTAAAAACTACTTCTATATATCGGCGTTTCTGAAAAATGGTGTGCCGACTAATGGGGTTGTGGGTGGGCAAACGGTTTTCGGAGCATCATTTAAGCTAACGCAATGCTCAAAGCCATGACATGGCGTCTATCGATGGCAGGGACTTCGCAGCCGTTTCCGGATCAACAAATTCTAGCCTCTAAGCCAACCCCCACACACGACATAAAATATTTGAACACTGACCAACTTGAGGTGTATGGCAAAAAGTCCAAATCAGACCGAGAGACGATTCGCCCCGCAGACAGGTGACTGCAGCTTGGAATAATTCGCGATCCACATCTTCGACGCCTTCTCGTATCATCAAGTGATTCTTGAAACGAACGGTCATAGTACCGTGTCTATCGCATACCGAGAGTGGCAATGGCAACACCCTCAGAATACGGACAAATAAGTTTGGAGAGCTTGACTTATCATAATAAAAATTATATGGTAACACCTCAGGGGGGATAGCCGAGGTTGGCCTGTGCTGGCGACTGGCATCTGTTATTAGTAAGGTTTCGCAAAATATGGTTTCCGCGCATACTTCTAAGCCGCGTCAATCCACAGGGGGCATCTTTTCCCTGACCAAATCCAAATCTGGGCCTGGCCTAATCATGGGTGCGGCTTCGCTTGTCGTCTTCTTTGCAATCTGGCAGTTGAGCGGCAACTTCGTCAAGCCGATCTATTTCTCAACTCCGTCACGGGTTATGAGTGCGCTTGGTTCGATGTTATCAAAGGGAGAACTATTGCCCGCCATGTGGCAAACAGCGGTAATCGTAGTGCTGGGTTTTGGTGCATCAGCCATTGTCGGTATTGCGGCCGGTTTGGCGCTCGGACGGTCCTTCAAGCTGCGCACCGCCATTTCGCCACTAATCAGTATGGCGATCGCAGCTCCCTTTGTCGCACTGTTGCCATTGATGGAAATTTGGTTCGGCCTCGGACTCCTTGCGAGAGTCGCATTCACCTTCATCCTGTGCATTTGGCTTGTCGTAATAAATACCTACATAGGTGTCGCATCTTTGTCGGCAGCATACGGGGAACTCTCCGAGTCAATGAGCCTGAGCAAATTTGAAACCATCAGGTACATAATCCTCCCTGGCGCCTCGCCGTATATCTTCGCCGGCCTACGCATATCCGCAGCTCAGGCGATTGTGGGTGCGGTACTCGCTGGACAAGAGGTTGGAGCCAGCGGACTCGGAGGGTTGGCAGGTGCTTACGGCTCGTTCTTCCAGACCTCGCATCTGATTGTGACAATTGTCGCCTCCACAATATTGGCATTCATACTTTTTGGCCTCTTGCGTATCTACCAGTCGGTACGCAGTCCTTGGATTCATGCCACCGGCCAAGGGTAGTCAGGTACCAAAAACAGGCAGATTTCCCAACTATAAGGAGAGAAAATCGAAGTGACTCTTAATGATGAGCAATGTCTGCTGGAAGTGAGGGGAGTGAGCAAGGCCTTTTCCGACCGACGTCACAACCGCAAGGTTGTCCTTGACGATGTTTCTCTTAAAGTGCAGCAGGGCGAATTCGTCAGCATCCTAGGAAAGAGCGGATGCGGCAAAACAACGCTTTTAAGGATAATCGACGGCCTCATTGAGTGGGATGAGGGCGAAGTGCTCCTTGAAAACCAGTCGGTAGGAAAGGCACAACGCCAACGCATGGCGTTCGTGTTTCAAGATTCAAACCTACTCCCCTGGAGGTCTGTAAAAAAGAACGTCGAGCTCAACCTCGAATCGATGAAAGAGCTTTCCCCTCAGGAGCGGTCCGACCGGGCTATCGAAGCCCTGCGGTTGGTCGGACTCGAAGATGCCGCTGACCACGCACCGTATCAACTCTCCGGTGGCATGCAGCAAAGAGTCGGTGTTGCACGGGCACTCGCACGTCAGCCTGCAGTGTTCCTGATGGACGAGCCATTCGGTCACTTGGATAACTTCACCCGTGAAAGACTCCAGCAGGAAATTGGGGCACTGATTGAACGCCTGAACGCAACGGTTGTGTTTGTCACCCACGATATTGATGAAGCGATCCTGCTCTCTGACAAGATCGTGCTCATGGAGGCAGACCCAGGCCGTGTCTCAAAGGTATTCAATGTTGATCTTCCACGTCCCAGGTGGCGTTATAACGTCCGAGCGCATCCAGAGGCAATGCGCCTACGTGAAGAAATCGTTACAGACTTGCACCTAAAGATCGCAGACTGGGTCCAGCCTGAGGAGGCGATGCTGAATGGCAGTGAGTCTTGAAGAGGGATTCAGCGACGCAACCGAACTCCAGGTCATAGACAACGCTCTACAACGTTCCCGCCTTCGAACAGGTTTCAGATACTCTGGAACGTTATACCTCATTGTGACTCTCCTCATCTTGTGGCAGGTCATCGGCTCGTTCCTTGATCCGATCTATATTTCAAAGCCAACAATTGTGGCCAGCAACCTTTGGGACATGCTCTTCGGAAAGACTCAGATTTGGCACGACATCGCCGTATCCGCATCCGAGATGTACATTGGCCTTGCAATCGCGCTCGTGGTCGGCTCGGTGTTTGGATTGGCAATCGGCAGGTCGCGTGTAATACGCGGAATAACCGCTCCGTACGTTGTGTTTCTAAATGCCACTCCCCTGGTAATCACGTTGCCGCTATTGGCGATCTGGTTGGGGGTTGACGAGAAGGCCCGGATTGTATTCATAGTATTACTTGCCACCTGGCCAATTCTTCTCAACGTTGCCGCTGGCTGTCGTAACGTCAGCGGGCGCTTCACCGAGCTCGGTCATTCGGCGGGACTGAGCAGAACTGACGTAATCCGGAAGATAATCATCCCGGGCGTGCTCCCCTATTTTCTGACAGGAGCCAGAATTTCGGCAGGTCTGGTCGTTATCGGCATGGTCGTCTCAGAAATGGAGGTCAGCCTGGTAGGGCTGGGCTATCTTCTCGCCTCGTACGCCTCCGGGTTTCAGACTTCAAAGCTCCTTGCGGTATTTGTCATTTCAACCGTGTTTGGTCTTATCAATGTCGGCCTGCTTTCTTTGGCTACCCGGATATGGGCACCATGGGCTGTCCTCGAGCGAAAGGAACGATAATACGTCTGGCTAGTCCCTTTAAGCATCATCATCAAAACACCTGCAGGGAAGTTATTCATTACCAAGTATCAGTTGTCAGTTCCCGAGAGGGACATCAAAAAGGAGCATTGTTGTGAGACAAGCTATGAAGGTCATTGCGCCGCTGCTAGGAGCAGCGCTTGCCATGACCGCATGTGGTAGTTCCAGTTCCACCGCCAGTTCTACGGCCACGACTGCGGCAGCGAGCAGCACCGGCGGAAGTAGTGCGAGCAGTGGTAGCGGCAGTACTAACAGCAATTTCGGCCTGAAGCTCAATGCGGACGGCACACCAGACCTTAAAGGGGTAACACTCCACCTAGGCATATCAGGTGGAAATCCTGTACCTGGGGATACTACAAACTACGTTCTAGCGCAAATGCTAAAGAAGTGGGGCGCCACGGTAACATACACCATCGGCGGTGGTCCCAGCATGCAGCTTGCAGTCGTCAGCGGACAGTTGGATGCTGCAGACGGACAGTTTTCGAGCTCGCTTGATGCCGGTCTTCAGATCATCGCCCCGGCCATGACACATGTCGATGATGTACTCGTATCGAGTAAGTACACCTCGGTGAGCCAGCTCAAGGGAGCAACTGTTGCAACCTCGTCCAACCTTGATCCAGGAAACTATCTCGGCGGTGTGCTCTCTAAGGCCCAGGGCTGGGGTGCCAGCGGCTTGAAGATGACCTTCACTGGTGCGGACTCAAGTACAGTAGACCAGCTTATTTCCGGCCACCTGACAACAGCATTTGTGGCAGCTGAAGACCTGGTGACTCTGAAGGCACACGGCACGTTCAATGTGCTCAAGACTGCAGCCCAAATTTCCCCGGACTATGCCGACAGCTTCAACGCCGCCCTTCCCTCGTGGGTAAAAACACACCAGGCTGACGTTTTGGCCATCGATCTAGGCTGGTGGGCGGCCGCCAAGATCTTCGATACCAATACTGCGGCCTGGGACAGTTATGCCGAACAATACACCAACAATGCTGCGACTCCAGCGGCCGTGACACTTCAGCGCCAGGCCTTGGAGCAGTTCAACCCATGGCCCAACACTCCTGCCGATGCCAGCACGATTCTGTCTGACCAGGTAATTCAGACGAACTATGCTGCAAACTTAGCTGCTGGACAGATGAAAGGTGCGGGACTGAACAGATCGGCCTCGTCAATGGCAGACCTTGGACCATGGCAGCAGTCCGCAAAGATTGCCGCTCAGTACCCAAGTATCTACTAGAAACCTGACAATTCCAGCGTCAGGATTCAGTAACTAACCCAGGAACACCAATTGTGGTGGTAGCTCAGTCGAACTACCACCACAATTGCGTCGGAAAACTCAATCCGATTGGGACTTCACATATAGCGATTCCCGCAACGGAATCCTAAAACCTCCACTTGGTGCTTCTCTTGCTTACATTCGTGCGCGCTTTCCTCCGCAACGGTGGGTCAATACCGAGTCGACCCTAAAGTTCAGTATTGCGTTTATTTAAGTCCCCAAAAAGTTTGTGCAGTACCTGCGACAGCACCCCAGAGGCTAGGTTTGGCCTGCTTTGGCCAGGGGAGAACGCGGAATCGCTGGTTGTTCGACACAAAGCGCAGCCGGCGGAATCCGATCTCAGGCTTCCAGCCGATGTAGCGATCTCTCGCACCAAGGCTCACAGCCGCAGACCCGAAGCAAAGTACAGCGACACCGCCTTCGTCTTCAGAAGCGCTTTGCGGATAACCTCACCGACACGGTCGTAGCCGAATCAATTGCGCTCGTATGGAAGTTTGTTGAAGCGATGAACCTCACCGCGGAGACCTGGCCGCACAAAAAGACACTGAAAGTCCTCCGAGGGGTATTCATTCAACACCTACTTTCTATTAGACGTTTGCGATACGCGCCAATCCCATCACAACACGCCAAGTCAGCAAACCCGGTCGAGGACATCGACGTTGCCAGGACAAATACCCTGCTTTCTCCTAACAAAAAGGAGCTCCTGACTGATTTAACTTCGTAGCCACAACGATTTCAAACTACCCTCCGACCAACACAAAGTGCCCAGTCTAGATACCGTAGAAAAAAGGCATTTGTAACGCCACTACTTTTGCGACGAAAGACCTGACCTGAACCAACTGAGTGAGCGGTCGGCAACAACAAGACAGGTTACACAACACCATAGGCGCCCAACATTAAGCGTTATCAATGAAGAAGCTCCGATAAACGACTCCTCATCAACTACCGTTTCCAACAGCTGCAGTATCAACCCAGATGAGCCGAGCAGCCTCGATCGAGAGTGTCAGCGACTTGCCTGCCATCCTGATCGCAATGTCTTCCGGACCAAGCTCTGCATCGGTCACCCAGACTTCGCTACCCTCGGCAATGGCATGTTCTGCCAGCATAAGAAGAAGGGAGCGGGCTTCATGCTCGGCTATCTCTGAGATGCGACGGATGATTGCCGGAGTGCCAGGCTCGAGATCAGCCAGTGCCACCAGCTCACCGTAAGGTGTGTCACTACCTGGTATGACATTTCCGTGTGGACACGTGGAGGGCGAACCCATGGAGGCATAGATGCGATCCACCACAGCGTCAGAGACGGCGGAAGAAAGATCATCCGCTTCCCCATCTGCAGTAGCCCAGTCAAATCCAAGAACATCGGTCAGCCAGCGCTCCAGGATCCGGTGCCTGCGGACGAGTGCGGTGGCTGCTATTGAACCATCTCCTGTCAGAGATATGCTCCGATCCGGTGCAATGGTGATCCAGCCGTCACGCTCCAGGCGTTGCAGAGCTTCGCTTACGGTCGGGGCACTAACGGCAAGCCAGTATGCAAGGCGGTTTGGCCGAACAACCTCCCCCTCCGACGCAATACAATAGATCGTCTCCAAATACCGGTCGACAGTGGAACTGCGGGTTTGAGACATCTAATTCTCTCTTGTCAAAATCGTAGGGTTCTTCTGGTCGCTTCTGGTTACTTCCCCAGTGCCATTGCGACGCTTGAGACTGACGCCGTTGTGACCAATTCGAATGAATGCAAATGTGCTGGCTACAACGTAGCCAGCCCATACGACGGCCTGAAGAACCGTCGGCCGCTCAGCGTAGCCCAGCAATGAATGAAGAACATCCCCAATGCTGCTCCCCTCTGAAACCCAACCGCTGGTGTTCCAGAGTGCCGTTTGACCAAAGGACAACCATCCAAGTTGCTGCAGGTTTTCCACCGCGTCCACCAAGAGTCCCGCTGCGAAGATCATCAGCAATACTCCAAGGATCTGGAAAAACCTCCGCAGGTTCAACCGAGCTCCCAACCGGTATATTGCAAAGGCGGTACCAAGTGCGATCAAAAGCCCGAGTGCTGCTCCAGCCAAAAGAAAGTCGCCGTGGACAGGGGTGGCTGCCTGCTTGGTACTGGCAAAAACGATTGCAAGTGTAAAGACCATCGTCTCGACCCCCTCACGGCCAACCGCTTGGAAGGCCAAGATACCCAAACCGGCACGGGTTCCTCCAGAAAGTGCCAGATCGCTCCTACGCTCAAGTTCTTTTGTCATGTTGCGGGCGTGGCTCTGCATCCAAAACGTCATGTAGGTTAGCGCCCCTGCGGCGATCAAGTAAGTCGCTGTCTCAAAATATGTCTGGACATTGGAGCCGTCATACTGATCTATCAGCAAAAATGCGGCGATGCCACCGCCGAGTACCAGAACGAGCGCCACCGAGACTCCAAGGAAGACGTCTTTGAAGTACCGTCTTTGACCAATCCGATTCAGATATGAAAGAAGGACGGCAACAATCATCGAAGCTTCGATGCCCTCCCTGAAAAAGATGACAAATGTGGGGATCATAAAGTCAACCCCAGGTCAACCGATGAGATCTTAGGAGAAATCAAGGTGAGTTGTAGCATTGTGATCATAATCGCGAATAGACACTTGACTTTCATTTAGGTTAGCCTAACCGAACTATATTTCGATGTCAATGCTTCATCACACTTTCCCGCTCAATCCAGCCCATCTCGAAACAATTGGGTAATTATGAATCGTCCAAGTGCAATTTCAGCGAAACTGGACCTTATGAGATGTTGGTCATCGAAGCCAGCAAACCTGTGGCTATTTCACCAATGGCAACTCTCGTCGAGCAACTGTGAGGAACTTTGCTGGAAACACCCCCCAGACAGCCAGTCTCCATTATTTATGTCATAACGCTACGGCGCAGTAACGATATGCCCGGAGGAAACATCAGTCCGTGGCGGCATTTACCGTGGCCATTCGACAAATCATCGCAAGACTAAATCAATATCTAAGAGCGACAGTTGCCCCGCTTGCCGCACCCTCCGACCCAATCCCAGAATTGCCTTCACTAAAAGAATCTTTTCCGCAGGGACAACAGAACAATGCCTGGATACCCGCAAGATCTAGGGGCCTGATGTTCACACCCGTCAGGTTACGGCCAGAAACAACCACTGATACGCCATGATGTCCCGAACGTGAGTGAAATCCCGCATCTGGAGTGAGACCGGCCCAAACGACACCGTCCCTCCCTGCTGACGAACAGTTTCAGGAATCTCGTAATAGAGAGGCGGGAGAACCGGCTCTGCCTGTGCAACGATAAAGCCGGCAGCCTCCAGTGCCTCGGTGAAAGTACTTCTAGTGAAAAAACGGAGATGTGTCCGGTCCAAGATGCCTGCATCCTCATAATCAAAACGGCCGTTTGCCAGGCCCAAGAGCACTTGAGGGAATGCGGCGTTTGGAATACTTACAATCAGGGTACCGAATCGGGCGAGCATGGACTTGATGCTTGTTAGCTGCATCCAGGGATCGATCAAATGTTCAAGCACATCGCCAGCTATCACGCAGTCGAAGGAGTCTGGCCCCCAGGGAAATGTAAAGCCGTTGAGATCCCCCTGGTGCACCTCGTCAAGGATCGAAGACGCAGCTTGCGCCGCGCGCGCGTCATACTCTATACCCACAACCCGCGCTTGCTGGCGAGCTTTGATTGCCGCTCCCAGCATTCCTGCCCCACAACCTATCTCAAGGATGTGTCTGGCGTCCCTGGGTACCATTTCCAATAGCTCCGGCCGGACGTGTGTAAAATATGCCGGCAACCCCTCGTCGCCTGGCGTCACACCATTCACGTGTCCCCCGTCCAAGTTGAACTTTCCTCCAGCGGATGCGGTCCTAAAGCCAGGGTAGCACAGTAAACCGCCCGGCCCGACACACGCATTCGGTACTCCAGTATGCTTCCTATACTCAGATCAACTCTGGAACAAGCGCAATCGCGCCGCAGGGACACTCCATCGCGCATATCCCACAACCTTTGCAGTAGTCATAGTTGAAGGCGTAACGCTCCCCCGTTCCCAGCTTGACCACAGCATTGTCCGGGCACACACCGTAGCAGTTGTCACATTCAAAGCAGTTGCCACAGGACATGCATCGGCGCGCTTCGAATAGGGCATTGGTCTCATCGAGCCCCAGAACAACTTCATCAAAAGTCGACTGGCGTCTGATCAAATCGAGCTTCGGTCTCAAAGTAGGCGGAGCATCGGTGTAGTACCAGGTGTTGAGCTTGTCAAACGTCGCCATTTCATGACGCTCCGCCAGCTCATAGGTGACGCCCTTCAGAAAGGCGTCGATGTAGCGGGCTGCCTGCTTGCCATGTCCGATCCCGGTAGTGACGGTCCGGTCACCCGGCACCATGTCACCTCCTGCAAAAAGGCCTGGATATCCAGTCATCATGTCAGAACCAACCTCCACCACACCATCTTGAATGACCACTCCCGCAATATTGGTCACAAGGGACAAATCCACTTCCTCGCCCAGAGCCAAAATCAGTGAATCCGATTCGAGCGTTTCGAACTCTCCAGTTGGCCGAGGAAAACCGGCCTCGTCAAGCTCCATCTTCTCAAGAACCATGCTGTGCTCGTCGAGGTGTTTGACGGTGGCCAGCCACCGCATAAGAACACCCTCTTCCAGAGCCTCTTCCACCTCGATATCGTGGGCCGGCATCCGGTCTCTGGTCCGCCTGTATACAACTATTGCGTCGCTGGCACCCAGGCGCTTGGCAGTACGCGCCGCGTCAATGGCAGTATTGCCGCCACCATAGACGACCACCTTTCGGCCAAGCATCGGCTTCGTTTCATCCTGGGAACCGGCGAGAAACGACACCGCGTCGAGAATGCGCGATGAATCACCAGCGGGGATATAGGCACGCTTTGCCAACTCCGCCCCGATGGCCAAGAATGTGGCGTCGAAGTTACCCGCCTGCATCTCTGAAAGAAGGGCATCGACCCGATGATTGAACTCGAAATTCACGCCAATCCCTGCGATCCGATCCACTTCGGCGGCAAGCACTAGTCTGGGAAGCCTATAGGAGGGAATTCCAAAGTTCATCATTCCCCCGGCCACTGGTCCTGCCTCGTAAACCGTCACATGGTGACCCCTCCGGCGTAGCTGATATGCCGCAGACAAACCTGAAGGACCTGCACCGACCACCAGCACCCGCTTGCCGGTTGGTTCGGCATTCACCTTAACATTCCAATTTCTCGCGATGGCCTGGTCACCAAGAAAGCGCTCCACTGAGTTGATACCGACGGCGTGGTCTAGCTGCGCACGATTGCAGAAAGTTTCACAGTTGTGGTAACAGACGCGCCCCATCACGGCAGGAAGAGGGTTGTCCTCCATTAGAAGCCGCCATGCACCCTCGTAATCCCCCTCTTCGGCATGATATAGCCAACCCTGTATGTTTTCGCCGGCAGGACATGCGTCATTGCATGGAGGCAGCCGGTCCACATATACCGGACGGTTCAGTCTCCAGCTCCCGGTCTTGTTGGCTCTCGAGGAACCAACTTCGAGCGTTATCGCAAAGGGCTTCTCCATCACTACTCCATTGCCGCTCTGATGGTGACACCACCGTCATCTGTGGAGTCACCGGCTTTTTCCCCGCCATCCCAAAGGCCATAACGTTTGATATTCCTGTCCGCAATAGCCTGGATCCTGTCCAGGACCTCCCGATTCTCTTTCGGCTTGAAAAGATGGGCATACCTTTTTTGCTCCACCAGATAATCCTCTACTGGAATCTTCCGCCGAATCTTCGACACTCCGGATACCTCGCCATTTTCGGCCTCGAATACCGGAAACAACCCGGTTTCCTTTGCCATGCGGGCGATACGGATTGTCGAACTAGGTTCGCTTCCCCATCCGAGCGGACATGGGACAAGGACATGCAGGTACCTGGCACCCCGGATCGACATCGCCTTCTCGACTTTGGCCTCCAAATCGTGAAGTTCGGAGACTGTCGCGGTTGCCACGTATGGAAGTTCATGAGCCATTGCAATCTGAGGAAGGTTCTTGCCTTGGCCAAACAGGTTCCCTGGCGCTGGACCCACAGCCTCGGTAGTCGCAGTGCGGGCACCGGGTGGCGTGGCCCCTGAACGCTGGACTCCTGTATTCATATAAGCCTGGTTGTCATAGCAGATAAAGAGAACATCATCATTTCGCTCGAACATACCAGACAGACACCCGAAGCCAATGTCTTCCGTGCCCCCATCGCCGGCTTGCGCGATAACCCTGATATCGTTTCGGCCTTTGGCTCGAAGCGCCGCCGCCATGCCAGTGGCGACTGCGGCGGTGTTGCCAAATACCGAGTGCAACCACGGTATCTGCCACGACGTCTCGGGATACGGCGTGGTGAACACTTCAAGGCATCCTGTCGCATTCGTCGCCAGGATCTTGTTCCCCGTCGCCCTCATCGCCGCATCCAGAGCATATCTGGCGCCCAGGGCCTCTCCGCAACCCTGGCAAGCTCGATGACCCAGAGTCAGCGAGTCTTTGCGGGCGACATCCGATTGTACGGTGCGGAGAGTTTCACTCAGCAACCTGTTACCCACAGCAAAACTCCCCGTCTGGTAGAACTTGACTGGTTGAAATGTCATCGATGCTCCTTGCGACTGTTGCCTTTTATCATGAGTTCCATTAGCGGATGAGCGTCTTGTTCCTGGTGTCTCTGATCACGTTCTCAGCCGTGGGACCCGAACGTCTGGACTCTCTCATTCTGGAAATCTCGCGGTCCACCACATCACCGTCAAGGTCCAGAAAGCTGAGGTGCTTCATACCTCCCGATATTGCCTTGCCGAGCATCTCGATGATTGAAGCCTTGGTTATGGGCCTGCCTCCCAGTCCGGCTATGACCGAATACTGGTCAATCTGCACTTTGTGAAGTGCGGTCGCCACATCCGTTGCAAGTATCCCGCCCATTCCAACCGCAAAGGCTTTTTCGATGACAACCACCCTCCGCACGCCGGCAAGCCATTCAAACACCTCCTCCAGAGGAAATGGCCGGAATGTGGTAATTCCCAGGACTCCGATTGAAATTCCCGATAACGCCATTTCGTCGACGGCGTCTTTGATCGTTCCAAGGACGGAGCCCATCGCCACCACCACCGTCTCCGCATTTTCGAGACGGTATTCGCTTATGAGTCCGCCGGCCCGGTGCCCGAAGACCCTTTCGAACTCCTCGGCAATCGAGGGTATCCTCTCCTTTGCCTGTAACTGCTTGGCGTGAGCGAGGTATCGGACTTCAGTGAATGCCTCCGGCCCAACCATCGCCCCTATCGAGACCGGATCGTCGACGTCGAGCACCTGGCGGGGTACAAATCGCGGAAGAAAAGCGTCAACCTGTTCCTGGGTTGGGGTATCGACCTCTTCGACAGCATGAGTCAGTATGAATCCGTCCATACAGACCATCACCGGCAATGAGATCTCCTCAGCCAGTCGAAAGGCCTGGATGTGAAGGTCGGCCGCCTCCTGGTTTGTTTCAGCGAAGAGCTGAATCCACCCTGAATCCCTCACTGCCATCGCGTCGCTGTGATCATTCCAAATGTTTATCGGAGCTCCGATGGCCCGGTTGGCGAGTGTCGTCACAACTGGAAGGCCGATACCTCGCTCACGCCAAGCAGTTACAGGCAAAGGAGAGGATACCCTCGATTGCCGAGGAGTTCGAAAGGGTCTTCGGGCACCGGGCCGGCGGACTCATAAGCG
>DAHXKX010000086.1 GCA_027366165.1 Actinomycetota bacterium | reverse complement strand
AATGACATCAAATTGTCCCAGCACCTTCGATGAAAACCAGCCAAGGATCATACCAAGCTGAACACCTGCCATTCCAGCGCTCAAATTGGACATCCTCCACCTAGGCAGCTTCTCCGCAAGTTGGTCGAGAATCGGCGTGAGGGTGGATTTGAAGGAAAGGATATTCGCCTGCGCCCACTCAGACCTGGTCATCACTAACGGTGTGGCCTTTCCTGAAACACTCAACCCGGTGGCGCCCGCAACCTGAGCTTCTGCTTGGGGAAAAACGGAGAGGAGGTCCGACTCCAATGACTGAATTTCAGACCTAGGGGGCTCAGGGAAATAACCTGCGACACTCGTGGCTACACGGGAAGCAACCTCCCAAGAAATTACATCAGGCATGACACCTCAATTGAACTAGTTAGTTCGGTCAGGCAATCTTACGCCCTCGGGTACGCGGAACGGTTATCGGCTGATGGAGATAACAGTACTTGCCACGGTTGTAGATCGATAATCTTGTCTTGCAGCTTGGCTCGTTACATTCACGATCTTTCGCATACGCCCTGGAAGGCTTGTCGCCACTTGTCAGTGGCAGTCCGCCAATAACTTCTGTACTAGTTGCCATATTTTTAATAACTTGAAGAGAAGTAATTAAATTCCAAATAAATTTGGACCAAATGTGGCAACTGCTGACGGGTCCATGCAGCCCTTAAGTGGCTAAACTTTACCGTTCTTCAGAATTGCCGCAACCTTCGCCCGCAGGGCGTAAGATTGCCTGACCGAACTGTTTGGTTCAATTGAGGTGTTATGCCTGATGTGATTTCTTGGGAAGTTGCTTCCCGTGTTGCTGCGAGTGTCGCCGGTTATTTCCCTGAGCCCCCCAGGTCTGAAATACGGTCTTTGGAGTCTGACCTCCTTTCCGTTTTCCCCCAGGCGGAAGCTCAGGTTGCGGGGGCCACTGGGTTGAGTGTTCCAGGAAAGGCCACACCGTTAGTAATGACCAGGCCAGAGTGGGCGCAGGCGAATATTCTCTCCTTTCAATCCACCCTCACCCCGATTCTCGACAAACTAGCAGAGAAGCTGCCCAAGTGGAGGATGTCCAATGTTAGTGCCGGAATGGCAGGTGTACAGCTTGGTGCGATCCTTGGCTGGTTTTCATCGAAAGTGCTGGGGCAATTTGATGTAATTCTTGCGGACGCAGCGACCGAGTCGAATCAGGACCAGGTCTATTTTGTGGCACCGAACATAATCTCCGTCGAAATGAAATATGGTTTTGACCAAAAGCAGTTCAGGCACTGGATCGCTCTCCATGAGCTGACCCATAGGGCTCAATTCAACGGGGTGGCTTGGATGCGGGACTACTTTAAGGGTTTGGTGCAGGACTCGATCTCATTTGCAAACCCGGACCCAGCTGCTTTCATGGCCTCGCTAAAAAAGGTTTTTGACATGATTCGCGAGGGAAAGAATCCGCTTGCCGAAAATGGTCCAATTGGAATCTTCGCCTCACCGGAGCAGATGGTGACTCTGAACAAGATCACCGGTTTGATGTCGCTGCTTGAGGGGCACGGGGATGTGGTGATGAACCGTGCCGGGGCAATAGATATCCCCGAGTCCGTCAGATTCGCCGAGGTGTTCGAGCGTCGCCGCAACTCCCGGCGGGGAGCTGCGAAATTGATCTCCCAGCTGCTTGGCACTGAGGTAAAGATGCGTCAATACCATGAAGGTGCAAAGTTTGTCTACAAGGTTGAGGAGGCTGGAGGTGCCGATCTTTTCGAGAAGATCTGGGAACGCCCTGAATACCTACCTGATATTTCCGAAATCCGGGATCCGGATTTGTGGATAGAACGACTCAGCACGAGATCAGCCGATGGAATTTTGGAAATCTGACCGTAGTGGGAGTGCAGGCCATCCTCAAAGCAGGGAACCGGTCGACGGTGTTCGTCAGCCCACCACCCGCGGGTGATTCGGAGTGTTCGCCGTAGGGTGCGGGTGGCGTTCTAGCTCTCAAAGAGTATGCTTTGGCTGGTGAGCATCGACCAGCTGTCAAGTCTTGAACCAGCCCGCAAAGCGGGCTTCATCAGGGAAGCGCTTAGTCGAAGAGGCCTTGACCCGGACAAGCTGCTTGAGCGTTGCGAATTCGCGCTGCACTCGCAAACCGGTCTCGTTGAAGTGGCGGTCTCAGGTGGCGCCGACTCCGTAGCGTTGTTGGTGCTCGGGTACCTATTCAACTCAAATGTTCGGATCTGGCATTTGGATCACCAGCTGCGGCCTTCTTCGGGGGATGAGGCGCGGGTTGTCGAAAGCCTGGGGAATGCACTCTCCGTAGAGGTATGCATCTTGCGCAAGCAGGTGGAAGCCGGTCCAAATCTTGAGGAGCGGGCTCGAGAGTTGCGCAGGTCCACTTTCATTGCCGGAGTTGCAACTGGGCACACCGCCGATGACTTGTGCGAAACGATGATCATCAACCTAATCAGAGGATCCGGAACGCACGGTCTCGGCTCCATATCCGTGGGCCCTGAACATCCGATTCTCAACCTCAGGCGGTTCGAAACCGAGGCTGTATGCCGTGCCCTTTCAATCGACTTTGTTACAGACGAGTCCAATTTCGATCCGAGATATGTGAGAAACCGGGTTAGGCACGAGGTGTTGCCGCTGTTGTCGGACGTATCCAAGCGGGACGTGGTGCCGATATTCGCAAGAACCGCACGAATTCTGCAACAGGTTTCCAGGTATATTTCCGAGCAGGCCGACAAGATCGATCCCACCGATGCAAAACAACTTTCGGCCGCGGAGGGGATTCTCGCAACTGAGGCGATCCGGCAGTGGCTGTCTGATGAGCGTGGTCATAGCCTTTCCTACGAGTTGGCTCAGGATGTGTTGCGTGTGGCCAAAGGTGAGAAGGTTGCAACTGATCTTCCTGGCGCAGTCAGAGTCCGCCGTTCCAAAGGGAGGCTTTCGAAGTTCAACATCACGTGATTAACCATATGGTCTCCCTCTTTCACCCTTGGTTGCCACGAACCAGCTGCGATACACTAAGTTGATTCATGTCATGAGACCAAATTCATCATCAAGTATCAACTGGGCTGAGCAAGACCCCGCGGTGGGCGAGATGCTTCTGACGGCATCTGAGATTCAAACAAGGATTGCCGAACTTGGCAAGACCATTGCTGACGACTATGGGGACCGGTCTCTGCTCTTGGTCGGGGTGCTTAAGGGGGCCCTTCTTTTTCTCGCCGATCTTGTGCGTGCGATCGATCTGCCGGTCGAGTTCGATTTCATGGCAGTATCGTCGTATGGAGTGACCACGAGGACTTCGGGTGTGGTGAGAATAGTCAAAGACCTGGATCTCGATCTTACCGGCAAAGATGTTCTCATAGTTGAAGATGTGGTCGACTCGGGGCTGACACTCTCCTATCTGGTACGAAATCTTCAAGCGCGCAATGCCAGGTCAGTGGAGGTGTGTTCTCTGTTGGTCAAGGAGGGCCTGCAGACAGCTGGCCTCGAAATTGCATACACTGGATTTGTGATACCTCCCGTGTTCGTCATTGGATACGGGTTGGATCTGGCAGAGCGGTATCGCAACCTTCCCTACATTGCCATATTCAAAGATTGATACCAGAGGTGCACAGCGTGGCTAATGAATCAGCACAGGGCGCTAATCCACACAAGTTTCAAAGGGAACGGGTCCAGGAGCTAGTTGCAGAACTGCTCGTGGCTATGGGTGAAGACCTGGATCGGGAAGGGCTGAGGCAGACTCCCTTCCGGGTTGCCGAGATGTTCGAAGAGTTGCTGTCCGGCACAAGTCAGCCAAGTGGAAGTTTCTTGGGCTCTATGTTTCCTGCTGGTCACGAGGAGATGGTTCTACTGCGTGATATCTCGTTTTTCTCGCTGTGCGAACACCATCTGCTTCCTTTTTTCGGAGACGTTCATATTGCTTACATTCCAAACGAGTCAGGGCAAATAGCGGGTTTATCCGGTATCGCCCGACTTGTTGATGGCGTGTCGAGGAGACTGCAGGTTCAAGAGCGCTTTACGACCGAGATCGCCAACGCAATTCAGGATTTGATGAAGCCCAAAGGTGTGCTTGTCGTAGTGGAGGCTGAGCATCTGTGCATGTCGATGCGTGGCTCAAAAAAGGTTGGCTCAAGGGCAATGACTTCGGCTGTCCGCGGTGCCTTCAAGAGAGATGGTGTGACAAGGGCAGAGGCGTTGGAGTTGATTGCAAAGGGTCGAGATGGAACCCGTTAGTAGAGCGGATTTCTCAGATGCCGCCATCGGACGAAAACGGGGGATCATGGCCATTTTGAACGTGACGCCGGATTCATTTTCCGATGGGGGCCGCTTCTTTGACGTTGGTGCCGCAATCGAAAGAGGACATCAACTTGCTGCGATGGGGGCCGACATTATCGATGTGGGCGGCGAGTCGTCGCGGCCGGGTGCGGCACCGGTCCCCCTGGAAGAGGAGCTTAGAAGGGTCATACCTGTAATCTCGGAACTCTCAAGGAGTTACAGAGTTTCAGTTGACACCTTCAAGCCTGAAGTAGCGGCTAAGGCGGTTGAGGCGGGGGCAACCCTTGTCAACGACATAAGCGCCAGCCTGGCAGCAGTGGCCGCAAAGTACGGCGTCGGCTGGGTAGCCATGCACATGCAGGGGAGTCCGCAGACGATGCAGCGCAATCCCCGCTACGGGGACGTTGTCGGAGAGGTTTTCGACTATTTGAATAGAAAGGTCGACTGGGCAAGAGATCTTGGTGTCAAGGACTTGTGGGCCGATCCGGGAATCGGATTTGGCAAGAATCTCACTCACAATCTCGCACTTTTGGCGGGACTTGATCAGTTGACCAAGCTCGGAGTTCCAATACTGGTTGGGACTTCTCGCAAGGCGTTTCTCGGTAAGATTGCCCAGGCAGGTACTGGGAGGCCAGTTCCGCCACCTGAGCGCACAGAGGCCTCGGTTGCCTCCTGCGCCTGGTGCTTTATGCATGGAGCCACAATGATGAGGGTGCATGACGTGGTTGAGACAAGAGAGCTCCTCACCCTATTGTCCTGGAATGGCAGCCATTCAACCAATGTGAGCGCATAGTGGACAGGATTTTCTTGGATGGGATAGCCGTGACTGCCAGACACGGTGCGCTAAAGCAAGAGAAGCTGACTCCTCAGCAGTTTGAAATCGACATCTCCGTCTTTGGCGATTTTCACCTAGCCGGCGAAGAAGACCTGCTCGAGAATGCTGTTGACTACTCTGAGCTTGGGGTCTTGGTAGTTGAAGTAGCTACCTCCAACAGCTTCAATTTGATCGAGGCACTCGCGGAAGCCATTGCGGATAGGGCCATGGGACTTGAGCGGGTGGTGGAGGTCGAGGTAACCGTGAGAAAGATGCGGCCACCGGTTTCCTTTCCGCTCAACCACGCGGGAGTCACCATCAGGAGGTGCATTGGCTAGAACGTACTTAGCACTCGGTTCCAATCTTGGAGATAGGATGGCCTATCTCCGTGGAGCGGTGCAGTCGCTTCCAGAGCCGGTACGTTGTTCGAGGGTCTTTGAAACTGCTCCCGTGGATACCCCACAAGGTTCTGGACAGTTCCTGAACATGGTGGCGGTGATTGACTTCGACCCTGATCACATGGCACTTGTTGGTCTAATCGACCAGCTGGAGACGGCGGCAAAACGGGTGCGTGATGAACCAAACGGGCCTCGGACGCTTGATGTAGATGTTATCTATGTGGAAGGCATGGTATCAGAAGATCCTGCTATGACAGTGCCGCACCCAAGGTGCCACGAGCGGGCTTTTGTGATTGTCCCACTGATGGATCTCGATCCTCAATTGGCAGGAGTTCTCAGCCCGGAGATTTCACGGCTGGTTGGTTTAGCCGAGAGTAATGGAGGCTCAGAGGTCTATCCGGGGGTATTGATCTACAGCGAGGCAATTTGTTGAGTTTTAGACTGAGGTTTCTGGTCACCCTGCCGACTTGAGGAGAATTGTGGATCAGATTTCAAGCGCCGCGGAATTTCAGACTGCTTGCGATATCTTGCGCGTGCGAGGCAAGACGATAGGGCTTGTTCCCACCATGGGGGCACTCCATGACGGTCATCGGCAGCTGATTAAGTTGGCCAGAGGGCAATGCGACGTGGTCGCGGTATCGATTTTTGTCAATCCACTCCAGTTCAACAACCCAATTGACCTGGAGAAATACCCTCGTACCATTGAGAATGACCTTGAACTTGCCAGAACTCTCGGTGTTGACATGGTATTTGCTCCCCCAGAGACGGAGATGCATCCCCGGCCGATCCTATTCCATCTCGAGGTTGATGGCCTCTCGGAGGTACTGGAGGGTTCGTCTCGGCCCGGACACTTTGGAGGAGTCGTCACGGTCGTGGCTAAACTCTTCATACTCGCTGGCAGATGCCGGGCTTATTTTGGAGAAAAGGACTTTCAGCAGCTGGCCATCGTCTCGAGGATGGTTGAGGAGATGCACTTCCCAGTGCAGGTCGTACCGGTTCCAATAGTCCGCGACGAGCGGGGACTCGCTCTTTCGTCGCGAAACCTCAGGCTCACATCCGAGCAGCTAAATTCAGCGCTCTCGCTTTCCCGGTCGCTGTTCGCTGCTAAAGAAGCCATAAGACGCGGCGAGAAGGACACAGCCAAGATCGAGCAGTTGATGGCGAAGGAGCTTGGTCGTGAGATTGATGGAATTGCACAATCCGACTTGGCTGTGCTCGACTACGCTTTAGTGGTCGATCCGCTCACCCTATTGAGGCCTGACCGGATTGAGGGGAATGTAAGACTGTTAGTCGCAGCAAGGATAGGCGATGTAAGGCTTATTGACAATGTTGGCGCATAGGTTGGTCACCAAAGGTTTGGACGATGCTACTAGCGATTGATGTCGGGAACACTCAGACGGTATTTGGCCTTTACGATGATGAAAGTGTCATGTCAGGCGACATGCCTTCCCTGGGTTCTAGGAAGGCCGACTTTGGCCTGAGCCACAACTTCAGGATCGCAACGGTTTCCGAGCGCACCGCCGACGAGCATGCGCTCCTATTCTCGCAACTTCTTGGCATGCGTGGACTTGATCGTCTCAGCTCTATTACCGGGTTGGTGCTGTCTTCCACTGCGCCCTCGATTACACCGACCCTTCGTGACATGGTCGACCGGTGGTTTCAAGTCGAGCCAGTGGTAGTTGGCCCTGGTATTCGTTCGGGGATGGCGATACTTTACGACAATCCCAAAGAGGTGGGAGCGGACCGAATTGCCGATGCTGTAGCTGCCTACGATCTCTATCCCGGCCCATGCCTGGTGGTAGATTTTGGAACGGCAACGACTTTTGATGCCGTTTCAGCGCGCAAAGAGTATCTCGGTGGCGCGATCGTTCCCGGCATCGAGATCTCCCTGAACGCTCTGTTTAGCAGCGCTGCGGCGCTTAGGAAGGTTGAGCTTACGGAGCCCAGGGGTGTGATTGGCAAGTCCACTGTTGAGTCCATACAGTCCGGGGCACTTTTTGGCTTCGCCGAACAGGCAGATGGCTTGTGCCGGAGATTCAAGGCGGAACTGGGAGAAGATACCACCGTAATAGCTACGGGTGGCCTGAGCGGTCTGATTTCACGTTACTGTAACGAGGTCGACGTAGTGGAGCCGTGGTTGACGCTTCACGGTTTGCGGCTCATATACGAGATGAACAATCCTTCGAGAGGTTGATTTTTAGGTGTCTGATAGCACTAACGATGGGCCAAACAAGATCTCAGATGTGCCATACTCCTTTGCCAGAACAACCAGCACGGCTGAACTGCGAAAGGAGTATGGCCATTTAGGCCAGGGCGAGAGCACCGGAGTGATTCATTCTGTTGCAGGTCGGATAATGCTTTTTCGAACCCAAGGCAAAATTGCATTTGCAGAGCTCAGGGATTCGACTGGCCACATCCAACTCCTCGCAAGCAACGACACGGCCGAGAGGTTCGAAGATTTTTCGTCTCTTTCCCTTGGCACCTGGATCGGAGTGACGGGGGAAGTCATAACTACCCGCCGAGGTGAACTTTCAATAAAAGTTGGGAGCTGGGTCGTTTTGGCCAACGCTCAAAGAGGCTTTGGGGATAAGTGGCACGGAGTCACCGACCCGGATACGCGTTATCGGCAGAGGTACGTGGATCTTTGGGCAAATCCCGAGACAAGAACGGTGTTCATCCAGCGGAGCAGGATTATCTCTGAGGTAAGGCACTATCTGGAGACAAAGGGGTTCATGGAGGTTGAGACGCCACTCCTTCACACGGTTGTGGGAGGTGCTCTCGCCAAGCCATTTACCACTCATCACAACGCGCTTGACATGGACTTGTATCTGAGGATCGCACCGGAACTATATCTGAAACGCCTGGTAGTTGGTGGATTCGAGCGGGTTTTTGAGATCGGGCGCGTGTTTAGAAATGAAGGTATCTCTCCCCGCCACAATCCTGAATTCACGATGTTGGAAGCTTATCAGGCGTATGCTGACTACAACGACATGATGGATCTCATCGAGGATCTCGTGTCCCATCTGGCGCAGGTGGTTTGTGGTTCTATGAAAATTACCTATCAGGGTACGGAGCTTGACCTTACTCCTCCTTGGAAACGCATCACTATGGAGGAGATTGTTTCAGAACAGCTTGGGAGAGAGGTCCGGCTTTCGATGGACTTCGGTGATCTGTTTCAGATTGCCAGCGAGAACGAGATCTCTGTCGCTCCGTCCTGGGGGCCGGGAAAAGTCCTTTTGGAGATCTACGAAAAGACTTCGGAACATACGATTTGGGATCCGGTATTTGTATATGACTATCCCTTGGAGGTTTCGCCCCTTTCTCGGGACCATCGTTCCAAAGCGGATACCGTGGAACGTTTTGAAGTCATTATTGCTGGCCGCGAACTCGCCAATGCCTTTTCCGAGCTAATTGATCCGGCTGAGCAGCGGAAACGCTTTCTGCACCAGGTTGCCCAGGCCAGCGCGGGCGAAGAGGAGACGATGGACATGGATGATGACTACATTCGGGCATTGGAGTACGGTCTGCCTGCAACCGGAGGCCTTGGAATTGGAATTGACCGTCTTGTCATGCTCTTGACAGACCAGTCCCAGATCCGGGAAGTGGTTGCCTTTCCGACCATGCGGCCCGAACAAGACCGCTAGTTCTGGAGAAGGACCATCAGGCGGTTCTTTCCCATTGGGAACCGATTGTCGTTCTGAATTTGTTGTCCAACCATTTTCAAGCAATGTACCATTGTCTAACGCGTTCTGCGGCGGCATTTTGCGCGTTTTAGCAAGGGGGAAAACTGTATGGCACATACGTATGAGAAGGCAAGTATCACTGCGGAGCTGGCGAATGAGATCGTCAAGGCTGCGGCCAAAAAGTCCGCCGAAATCGGTGTACCGATGGTCATCGCGGTCGTAGATGAGTCAGGGATACTCAAGGCTTTTCAAAGAATGGATGGGGCCGCGCTCCTCAGCGTGGATATCGCCCAAAACAAGGCGTATACGGCGGTCAGCTTTGGCATCTCGACCGATGCATGGTTTGATTTTATCAAAAATGACCCGCCTCTCCATACCGGCATAGTTCACACACCCCGTCTGGTGGTATTTGGAGGTGGTTATCCAATAGTTGTAGAAGGGAAGATCATCGGTGGCATTGGTTGCTCTGGCGGCCATTATTCACAAGATATGGTTTGTGCCCAGGCTGGTTTAGAAGCCGTCAGCGGCAAATAGTTCCGAGAGACATCGACAGATGTGAAGTTCGGATGTGTCGTCACCAGGTTCCAGATCTTTTCCTGGGATTGGAGTCCGCGTGTGGGAAATGTTGACCTGATCCGCATAGATAAATCCGGTGGGATTCCCGAAAACAAGGGACTCATGGAACTTGTTTTTCCAGGAGTCCACGCTTCATCGGGCCGCTGTGGTTAGACCCGTACAGTGTCCCCCTGTGACGGTGCCTGCGAGTTCTGCCTTTGGTAAGTGTCCTTTGCTGTGTTTACGCCTGCATCGGTCTCATAACCGCATTAGATGGAGCAAAATACCGCTTGGAGGGCGAGGTTCCCTGCTGTAGTACTTCCTTACCAGGGTAGGTCTTGGGATCTGTGTCTGGGGTTTCCAGCATTGACAAAGACGATGGAGGTGGCATGGATCGCCTTTTCCACCAAGAGCTGCCGGAAGAAGCACAAGGCAGAGAAGATATGGCCTTCTCAATCCAAGTCAAGGATCTAGCTGCATTAGGTATCTCACGCAGCTGAGTAGCGGTATTGCTTCTGGTTGTGAGTTTCAACTGCCAGTCGTTTTTCTGTTCGAGACCGAGGTTGGGAACAAAGTGGGCATCGCGACCGCGCCTGTTCGAGCAGTACTGGGATCAGGGTGCAGGCACTGGCGGATGCTCGTGGGAGTATCCTGTCTTCTAGATGTGCCAGTTTCGTGGCTTTGTCATCGCTGCCATTGGCCCCACGGGTGATTTCGGGGCCTTGCGTGCCTGTTTCGGTCCTGGAGTTAGCTGAAGTGGCCAGGTAAGGTCAGGCCGCAGAGAGGAGCAAAAGTGGGAAAACTGATGAATCCGGCATCCAACCCTGGAGCGCGGCTTCGAGAGCTTCTGGCGAGACCAGAACCTCTTATGGCCCCTGGGGCTTTTGACGGTTTAAGCGCCCGGCTCATCGAGGAGGCCGGTTTTGATGCCGTTTACATGACAGGGTTCGGTGCCGCGGCATCTGTTCTTGGTCGGCCGGATGTTGGACTCTTGACTATGACTGAAATGGTGGAGCACGCTCGTCAGATATCGCAAGCAGTCAGCCCATTGCCGGTAATTGCCGATGCCGACACCGGGTACGGCAATCCGATTTCTGTGATTAGAACTGTGCAGCAGTACGAACTTGCAGGGGTTGCAGCGATCCACATCGAAGACCAGGTTGCTCCCAAGAGGTGTGGTCACATGGCAGGAAAAGAAGTCATTCCGAGACAAGAGATGGTCAGCAAGATTGAGGCGGCCGTAGCTGCCCGGAGGTCATCTGACTTTGGAATAATTGCACGAACTGATGCCCGTGCAGTTGAGGGTTTGGAGGCTGCGCTCGACAGAGCCAAGAGCTACAGAGATGCCGGAGCCGATGTTTTGTTCATCGAAGCCCCCGAGGGAATAGATGAAGTTGAGAGGGTGGCCAAGACATTTTCCGATGTCCCCTTACTTTACAACTGGGCTGAGGGCGGAAAGACTCCTCCGCTCACATATGAACAGATCAAGAGTCTTGGGTTTCAGATAATCATCTTTCCGGTTGGTGCCCTATTGAGTGCAACCCAAGCGATAAGAGCGGTTTTGAAATCGCTGCGTGAAGAGGGAACCCCTTTGCGGGTAATGGACAAGATGATTCCATTTCAGGAGTTTCTCAACTTCATCGGGCTTCCAGAGGTGCAGCAGCTTGAGCTGCAATACAAGGCCCGGCCCTAAACGATTGGTGAGGCGTTTTCGCCGATCCCTCCCCAGAGGTTGAAGATGTTTCGGTTGCCTTCAGATGCAGTGGGAGCTAGCCCTGAGGTTCGACATAGGGGCGGACGATACTGTAGGTCTCGTCCAGCAGGAATTGTGCCATCGATCCGAGCTCCTCGGCCAGCGGAGAGTCGAGCTGGGCCGCGCTCAGGTAGCTCTTAGTGGCGTATTCTTGAGCGTACGACCAGGCCTTGGCAATGCCGCCGGAGGATAGAACGGCCTTTACTGCCTTGTCCACGCTTGCCTGATCCATTTTTCTTGTCAAAAGTGGCTCCAGGTCCGACCTGTAAGGTGTTTTTAAAGCCTCTATAACTGGCAAAGTATAGATGCCCTCAAGCAGGTCTTGAGCTGGTGTTTTACCGAGTATTTCTGCACTGGCGACGAGATCGAGAACGTCATCACGTATCTGGAATACGACACCAAGGGAGCGTCCAATTTCTGTCACCGCCTCAACGTGGCTTCGATCAAGATTGGCGGCGAGGGCACCAATACGGCAGGCGGTGGCCATCAGCGACGCGGTTTTCCCTGAGATGGCTTCAAAATAGGATTCGTGGGTTCTTGGGACGAAATATGCAGTCTGTACCTCAAGGATTTGACCTGCGCAAAGGTCGGCAAGCGTGTTGGCAAGCAACTCGGCGATTTCCTGCCCGAGTCGTGCGGCAATTCCGGCCGCCTTGGCCAGGAGGTAGTCTCCAGCCACGATTGCAATTAAATTTCCCCATCTAAAGTTCACACTCTCAACATTGCGTCTTTGCGAGGCATCATCCATTACGTCGTCGTGATACAAAGAAGCGAGGTGAACCAGTTCAACGGCAATACCGGAAAGCAGGACATCCCGGGTTATCTCAGCTCCCCCGGCAGCTGCAGACGTGATGGCAAGAATGGGGCGTATGCGTTTTCCACCTGCCTCAATCAGATGACGCGAGACTTCAGAAAGGAAATTATCATCGACGGCGACTGATTCCCTGAGCAGCTTCTCAAAGTCCTCAAGGTGGGTATCCAAATTAAGCTGAGTTAACGCATCTGAAATTTGCACTATTAAAGAAGATAGGCCCTATCCGGAGAAAACTTACAATGGAGGTCAAAAAACCGGTCTGCGGGCGTCATCAGAATCTTGGGAAGAATTTCAGGCGTTTGTGTGTTGTCAATGGTAGAGAAAAGAAGAAAGAGTTTAAAGCCTTTCGCACAACTTGCATGGTCGCGGTAGACTGTTTACAGTCCCATAGACCCGTAGAGGGAGGCGGACAGTTTGTTCGAACGCTTCACAGATAGAGCAAGGCGAGTCTTGGTCCTGGCACAGGAAGAGGCTCGGCTTCTAAATCATAACTTCATAGGAACCGAGCACATCCTCCTTGGATTGATACATGAAGGTGAGGGCGTAGCAGCACGCGCTCTCGAATCCTTTGGTATCACCCTTGAGGCAGTGCGCGAAAAGGTGGAGGAAACGATAGGGCCAGCCGGTGGAGCCACCGCCGGTTCACCACCCTTCACGCCCCGCGCCAAGAAGGTTCTGGAGCTCTCGTTGCGTGAAGCATTGCAGCTGGGACACAACTACATCGGTACCGAGCACATGCTTTTAGGTCTGGTGCGCGAGGGAGAGGGTGTGGCTGCTCAAGTACTGGTGAGTCTTGGTGCCGATCTTCCCCGAGTTCGCCAACAGGTTATTCAGTTGCTCTCTGGCTACCAGGGCAAGGAGTCGAGTGGCGCTGGTGCTGGACCCGCGGCCGCCGCAGAGTCTCCGGGTGGTTCCCCGGTCCTGGACCAGTTTGGGCGTAATTTAACCTCAATGGCCCGCGAGAAGAAGTTGGACCCTGTCATTGGGCGAGATCGCGAAATTGAGCGGGTTATGCAGGTGCTTTCACGAAGATCCAAGAACAATCCGGTTCTGATCGGTGAGCCTGGCGTTGGTAAGACGGCGATCGTCGAAGGTCTGGCTCAGAGAATCGTAGCCAATGACGTTCCTGACATAATCAAGGGAAAGCAGCTTTACACCTTGGACCTGGGTGCCCTGGTGGCGGGCAGCCGTTATCGAGGCGACTTCGAAGAGCGCCTCAAGAAGGTCTTAAAAGAGATCCGCACCCGTGGTGACATAATCTTGTTCATCGATGAGCTGCACACCCTTGTTGGTGCCGGTGCGGCGGAAGGTGCCATTGATGCCGCGTCAATTCTCAAGCCAATGTTGGCAAGAGGCGAGCTGCAGACTATCGGAGCCACAACGATCGACGAATACCGCAAACATCTTGAGAAGGATGCAGCGCTCGAGAGGCGGTTCCAGCCAATCAAGGTTGAAGAACCGGCTCTGGTGCATACAATCGAAATCCTGAAGGGATTGCGCGAGCGGTACGAGAGCCATCACAATGTGACCATTACCGATCAGGCCTTGGTCGCGGCTGCCAATCTTGCAGACAGATACATTGCCGACAGATACCTGCCGGACAAGGCCATAGATCTGATTGATGAAGCGGGAGCTCGATTGCGTATTCGCAGAATGTCGATGCCGCCTGAGATGCGCCAGATTGATGAGGATTTGGCCCGTATCCGGCGTGAAAAGGACAGTGCCATTGAAAAGCAGGCATTTGACGAGGCCAAGCGGTTAGCCAACAAAGAAAAGGAAAAGTTGGACCAGAAGGCGGCGCTCGAAAGCGTTTGGCGGAGCGAAGGACGCGACTTGTTCGATATTGTCGATGAGGACGTCATTGCCGAGGTTCTGGCCAATTGGACAGGAATACCTGTCTACAAGCTAACCGAAGAGGAGACCGCGAAGCTGCTGCGCATGGAGGATGAACTTCACAAGAGGATCGTCGGCCAGCAAGAGGCCATTTCTGCCCTGTCCCGCGCCATTAGGCGCACAAGGGCAGGCCTGAAGGATCCGAAGCGGCCAAGTGGCTCATTCATCTTCCTTGGTCCAACCGGTGTTGGAAAGACCGAGCTTGCTAAGACGCTTGCCGAGTTCTTGTTCGGCGACGAATCAGCGCTGATCCAGTTGGACATGAGTGAGTACATGGAGAAGCACACGGTTTCCCGTCTCGTCGGATCCCCGCCTGGATATGTCGGTTACGACGAAGGTGGCCAGCTGACCGAGGCAGTGAGACGCAAGCCGTTCTCAGTGGTCCTGTTCGACGAAGTTGAGAAGGCTCACCCTGACGTGTTCAACACGCTCCTTCAGATCCTTGAAGACGGCAGGTTGACTGATTCACAGGGAAGGACTGTCGACTTCAAGAATACGATTTTGATTATGACATCCAACCTTGGATCTGCTGATCTGCGCAAGGCGAGCATCGGCTTTGGTCAGACATCCGAGGCGGTTACCTATGAGAGAATGAAACTCAAGGTGAACGAGGCTTTGAAGGCGCACTTCAAGCCGGAGTTCCTGAACCGTATCGATGACGTCATCGTGTTCCATGAACTCTCAAAGGCTGAGGTGACCGAGATCGTGGATTTGCTGATCCAGCGGGTTCAGCTCCACCTGTAGTCGCTAGGAATTGGCTTCGAGATGACACAGGCT
>DAHXKX010000083.1 GCA_027366165.1 Actinomycetota bacterium | reverse complement strand
TGGACCACTCCGAGATGGTGGTAACCGACTTGATCCGGTTCAATTTTCCTCTTGGAAAGCCTCTCATTCCGCATGGGATAATGGGAATTGCAAGACTTAAGAGTGATTTTTTTGATTAGATGTGACTAGGTAATTGTGAATGAAGGTGAGCGATGTGGCCGTAGGAACTCTGGGATTTGTCGGCGGCGCGGAATGGAACGAAGGCTGCAGTTTCGATGCCTACCTATTGGAAAGATCGGGCTCCAATCAAGTGACACTCCTGCCAACGGCTGCAGCCTACGAACGGCCTGACCTGGCCGTTGCCCATGCGACGAAGTGGTTCGCCGGTTTGGGTGCCAGGGTGAATGCGGCGATGGTGATCACCCGGGCTGACGCGGAAGACCCTAATTTCGTGCAGATGCTCACAGATTCGTCGTTCATCTATCTTGGTGGAGGATCCCCCCTGCATCTGTTTTCCGTGCTCAAGCACTCTCAATGCTATGGTGCCATCGTGGGTGCATTTGCCAACGGTGCGGTGGTTGCTGGATCGTCGGCGGGTGCGATGGTGCTTGGCGATCCCATGGTCGACCCCAGGGGTGGCGGACTGACTCTTGGGCTCGGTCTAGTCAAAGGTTTGGCGGTAATGCCCCATTTCTCGTCGGCGTCGGCGGAACTCAAGCACAGAACCCACACGCTCGCTGAACCTGAGGTGGTGATCGCGGGGATCGATGAACAGACCGCTCTGATTAGAGAGCCGGATGGTACATGGCTCTCCATGGGTGCAGGCTCGGTCAATTTGGTTTCAAACGGTGCCGAGGTTGCGATGTCCCAACTCCCAGACATCCTACGGCTTGCAGTATGAATCTCTTGGCCGTGGACGGCCGGCTGTCTAGTCTGTGGACTCGGTAATCGTCACCGACTCGATTGTGACGGCTTCGGTTGGCGACCCGGATCGTGAACCCACCGACTCGATCGCAGTCACGACGTCGAGACCCTTTACGACCTTGCCGAATATTGTGTAGGCAGGCGGCAACGTCGTGCCGTCTTTGCCTGAGATGATGAAGAACTGGCTTCCGTTGGTGTTCGGTCCGGCGTTGGCCATAGCCAGCGTTCCGATTTCATAGCGTCCAGCCGGCGGGAGCTCGTCTTCGAAGCGGTAGCCCGGCCCGCCCCTCCCAGAACCTTCTGGGTCACCGCCCTGGACGACAAATCCAGGAATGATACGGTGGAACACGATTCCCTCGAAATAGTGGTGGAGGGCCAGAAATACAAAGTTGTTTACCGTTTTTGGCGCCAAGGTTGTATCTAGTGCGATTATAAGTTCGCCCTTGGAGGTCACCATCTTGGCACTGTAGCGCTTTGAAGGATCGATTCCCATTTCCGGCGGAGCGGAGAAGTGCTGTGCCTTCGGAGAGGAGCCGTCAAATTTCGGGAATGCTGTCGTCATCTGTCTACGCCCTTCCGGTCGATCTCGACCTTGTTAATTTTGCGATGTTCCACTAGGGACCCTGGATTGTCACTGAAATCATCTTGTGAACTACCGTCGGAGTGCCGCCCGATGTGCCATCGGCGGCGATCTTTTGCACCACGCTCATTCCGGATGTAACTTGGCCGAAGAGTGAGTATTGAGGCGGAAGTTGCTCGCCCTGGGTGCCAACCACGATGAAGAACTGGCTTCCGTTGGTGTTAGGCCCTGCGTTTGCCATAGCCACCGAGCCCAACTTGTACGATCCCGCCTTGGGAAGTTCATCTGCGAAGGTGTAGCCAGGGCCACCGGTACCAGTTCCGGTTGGATCTCCACCTTGCACCACGAAGCCCGGAATCACTCTGTGGAAGGTTATTCCGTCGTAGTAGTGGTATCTGGCAAGGAAGACGAAGTTATTGACCGTTTTGGGAGCCGCTTTAGCGTCCAAGGCGATGTCGAAAGTGCCAACGTCGGTCTTGACGATTGCGGTGTAGCTGGCGGAGGTGTTGATACACATCGGTGGGGCCTTGGTGAAGGCGATCTCCCGTGTGGCCGATCCCCCCACAGGTGGACAGACTGGGGCTATAGCTTTGGGCGCTGCTGTTGTCGTCGTGGAGTTCGTGGTGGCAACCTTCGGCGCCGAACTGGTGGAGGAACTGCCCTTTGAAACGAAGTACACCGCAATAACCGCGATGACCACTCCAATGGCAATATAGACCGCCCGTTTGCGAGTTTTTCCTCTCCGAATCTTTACCGCTTCGGCTTGAGCCTTTTTGGCCCTGTTTTCGCGAATTCTTTGTCTTTTTTCACTTGGCACGGAACAAGAACTTAGCAGCAATTTGCAATGATGCGTTTTATATAGGTGTATATGGTTGTCAGTACTTTCTTAGTTAGGAACTTTGTCCCATGTGAATAGATGGGGTGGGCACTTCTATTAGCTTTGAGACGTGGCATTGATAGTTCAGAAATTTGGCGGAACATCGGTTGGGGATGTTGACCGCATTCGGGCAGTGGCCGACCATGTGGCGCGCACCAAGAAGCACGGGAACGATGTGGTAGTCGTCGTTTCTGCAATGGGAAAGACCACAGACGATCTGATACGCCTGGCCAATGAGGTGTCGCATTCCCTTCCCGGCAGGGAGTTGGATATGCTTCTCACTTCCGGCGAACGAATATCCATGTCGCTACTGAGCATGGCATTGGCGGACCTGGAAATCCACGCCACCTCCTTTACCGGTTCGCAGGCGGGAATAATCACCGATACCGATCACACCAGAGCGAAAATCCTGGAAATCCGCCCGGATAGGTTGCTTGAGGCGATCAGGAGCGGTTCCGTCCCGGTTGTGGCAGGGTTTCAGGGGGTTTCAGTCGCTAAGGATATAACAACTTTGGGTAGAGGTGGTTCGGATACCACGGCAGTGGCGCTGGCTGCGGCACTCAATGCCGATATGTGTGAGATCTATACAGACGTTTCTGGGATATTCAGCGCGGATCCCAGGGTTGTTCCGACCGCGCACAAGATCAATGAGATTTCCTACGACGAAATGCTGGAGCTTGCAGCTTCGGGCGGAAGGGTCCTGGCATTGAGAAGCGTCGAGTTTGCGAAGAATCATCACGTGCCCTTGCACGTTAGATCAAGCTTTACCTGGGAGCCCGGCACATGGGTTCATGAGGAGAATGAGGAAATGGAACAGGCAGTAGTTTCAGCGATCAGTCATGACATTTCTGAGGTCAAAGTGACGATTACAGGCGTTCCGGATAGACCCGGAATTGCCGCCCGGATATTCCGAGAGATTGCAGACATTGGTGTCAATGTGGACATGATCGTTCAGAACACCTCCAGTGAAGGGTTGACCGACATCTCTTTCACGGTTCCCAAGGTCGACATGGACGCCACCATGAAAGTGGCGGCAGAAGTGGCAAAAGAGATCGGCGCCAGGGATGTGTACTCTGATCCAGACATCGCCAGGGTTTCCCTTATAGGCGCCGGAATGAAGACCAATCCAGGTGTGACGGCCAAAATGTTCGAGACGCTGGCCAATGAGGGAATCAACATTGAAATGATCTCAACGTCGGCTATCAGAATCTCTTGCGTAGTGCGTGAAGAGGCGATCGAACGCGCGGTTCAGTCATTGCACCAGGCATTCGAGCTCTAAGCTCGCGGTATAAATTTCTGAAATAACAAGTGACGTATGGTTGGACCTCTATGGCAACATGAACCTTTAGAATCTTCAACTGTGAACATTGCGATCTTTGGAGCGACCGGACAAGTTGGCACCGTCATGAGAGCCATCCTTGAGGAGCGAAATTTTCCTGTAGACAGCATACGTTACTTCGCCTCGCCGAAGTCGGTTGGGAAAGTCCTTCCGTGGAAGGGATATGAGATTGCCGTCGAGGATGCCGCCTCGGGAAACTACAGCGGAATTGACATTGCACTGTTTTCGGCCGGTGCTAAGGCCTCCACAGAATTGGCTCCCAAAGTCGCGGCGCAAGGGGCTATTGTGATCGACAACTCCTCCGCATGGCGGATGGATCCTGAAGTACCACTTGTGGTGCCAGAGGTGAACGGCCACGCCCTTGCCGGCATGCGCAAGGGTATAATTGCGAATCCGAACTGCACAACCATCGTCACCATGTCCGCTCTCAAGGCCCTTGACAAGGTCGGGTCTCTAAAGAAGCTTGTGGTGAGCACTTATCAGGCAGTGTCTGGAGCGGGCCTTGCCGGAGTAAACGAGTTGGCGAATCAGTTGAGCGATAAGGAAGGTCAGCTGATTTGGCTGGCATATGATGGCCGCAGTGTCGATTTTGGCAAGCCATCGGCCTTTGTTGGTCCTATCGCGGCCAACGTGCTCCCGATCGCTGGAACCCTTGTGGATGAAGAGACCAACGAGGAGCACAAGTTCCGAGATGAGTCGCGGAAGATACTTGAGCTTCCAAATCTGGAAGTGAGCGTCACCTGTGTGAGGGTTCCTGTATTCACCGGGCACTCTGTCTCTATCTACGCCGAACTCGAAAATGACGTTTCGACGGCAGAGGCGATTGCGGCAATTTCTGAGGCTCCCGGGGTGAAGGTGGTGGATGTTCCGACTCCGCTTGATTCAGCGGGAAGGGACTACTGCCTTGTAGGGCGAATTCGTAAGGATCCCGGTGCACGGCCGGCGATCAGCCTTTTCGTTGCGGGCGATAACCTGCGTAAAGGCGCGGCTCTGAACGCGATCCAGATCGCCGAGTCCTTTGTCAGCAGCTAGATAAAAGAGCTGCTTTCCTCCACAGCTTGATTGACCATTTGTCACTGCAACCCCCGTGCGGCGAATGCACCAGGGCCACTCGACACGCTACAAATGGCTCGCTGAAGCTCAGACAACCTGGAAAGACCGCTTTGCCAAGCCCCAATAAAAGCCGTCAATGATTGTTTCGGGACTTTGTCCTGGATCTTGGGCGGCTCCAAGGGTTACGAACAGCGGTGCGAAGTGTTCGGAGGTGGGGTGCGCATACGGCATTCCGGGAGCACTTTTGAACTTCATCAGCTCATCGAGATCCCCGGCGTGGAGGGCAGCCTTTGCCCACGCGTCGAAATCGGACGACCATCCTGGCACCGCCGCATCAGGGCTGAAATCGCGCAGGAAGGGCAAACCGTGGGTCATGAATCCAGACCCAATGATCAGCACACCTTCATCGCGCAGCGGTCGTAGCCGGGTTCCGAGTTTGAGCAACTCCTCGGGGTCAAGCGTGGGGAGAGACAGTTGCAGCACCGGAATCGAAGCGTCTGGATATAGCACCTTGAGGGGCACCCATGACCCATGATCAAGGCCACGGCTCGGATGCTGGTGAAGGGAGTAATTGTCTGGGATTACCGAAGACACCTTCCTGGCGAGTGCGCTGGCATCGGGCGTCTTGTAAGTCATTTTATAGAATCGGTCTTCAAAACCCCAGAAGTCGTAGACAAGGGGAGTAGCCTCGTGAACTGCGCTAAGCGCCAGAGGAGCGGCTTCCCAATGCGCGGAAACCATAAGGATCGCCTTTGGCAGTGGCATAGATGCCGACCATTCGGCTAGCTGATTGGTCCACAACGGGTCGTCAAGCAGCGGTGGCGCACCGTGTCCGATATACATGGCTGGCATGCGTGCTTCAGTCGGATTCTCATTACCGGTTGTATTGTTCATATTGGCTCCGAGCCTTTCACCATTCCTACAGCCAATATGTAAACATATCTTGGTTTGAAATTATTTCGTGTTCGGGGCCCCAGCCCTTTAGCGAATAGACATTTCCTGAAATCGTTTCCGACCTTTATGAAGCCTCGGGATGCCGTTAGCTCTATAGTTCAACTACGTTGGACAAAATCAACTATTTAGAAAAAAGGTGAAAGGATCCTGCTTGAGACTCTCGATTGGCTCCACTTCAACTCGCACTTTCCTTGTGATTCCCGCAGTCGTGATGGCGGAGCAACTGATTTCACGTCGGAAGCTGCACCTTCGGTATGCTCCATTACTCGCGTGGGGTTATCTGCAATATCGCCTTGCAGGTGACTATCGCACCAAAGTGGCCGGAGGGCCGTCCGGCATGTCTCAAGGCTTTCCGGAGGGGATAGCCAAGACAGGGATCTACAAATGGACGCGGAATCCCATGTACCTGGGGCACATGATCTTCCTCGGAGGGCTTACCTTGCTGACCCGGTCTCCAATCGCTTTGGCCATTTTTTCCGCGGTGATTCCATGGTTTAACGAGAGGGTGAAAAAGGACGAGGAGCGTTTGCTGGAGAAATTTGGGCCTTCCTATGAGGAGTACAAGGCCAGCGTTCCCCGCTGGATTGGAGTCCCTCCTGAACTGAAAGAGGTCCTCGCGGGGTGCACAGGAGCAAGCTGCGCGCTGTCTGACCACTAATAGAGAGATACCCCGATCCCGGCTCGGTTCGGAGCATCTCTAACCCCTTGACCGTTATAGAGTGCCGGTCGCAAGTTGGGCCAGCAGGCTGCTACTCGCCACCAGAATCCAGAGAATGGCACCCAGTGCCAGTGGTTTTAGACCTGCTTGGCGAATCTTGTCCACCCGCGTCGATAGGCCGATTGCTCCAAGTGCAATGGTGATCATGAACTGGGCCAGATTCGAAAGCTGTGCGTGCCAGGCTGATGGTATGAGTCCGAAAGTGTTAATAAAGACCGCCACCAGAAACCAGCCTATGAAGATCGGAAGCACTCTGTGAATGTGCTTGAAGTGGTGGAACCTGGAGATTTTGGCGGTCGGGTCGACGGCTTTCTTTGAGCGCCAAAACGCAAGTGCAATCGTGATCGGGATGATCATCAGGGTTCTGGTCAGTTTCACAATCACCGCGTAGGGGGTTGCATGCGGAGAGAATATCGTGGCTGCTGCGACAACTGAGGACATGTCGTTTACGGCAGTTCCGGCCCACAGCCCAAACGCGTGGGGGGTGAGCGAAATCAGATGGCCAAAGGTCGGAAAGGTGAGCACCGCCAAGACGTTGAAGGTGAAGATGGTGGCGATTGCATAGGAGACATCGGTCTCGGATGCTTCTATCACAGCGTCTGTGGCAGCAATTGCGGAGGCACCGCAGATTCCGGTCCCAACGCCAATCAACGTGCGAAGGTCCTTGGAGATCCCGAGCGCCCTTCCGACGATCCAGGCTCCTAGCAGTGCCACACTGAGAGTTCCAAGAAGGACCGGTAGCGACGAGGTTCCGGTTGTCACAACCTGACGGAATGAGAGACCGGTTCCAAGAATGACTATCGAACCCTGTAGGACGGCCTTACTGGAAAAAGAAAGTCCTTGACGCAAGTTGGCCGGGTTGTTCCTAAGGCTGGCAATTATGATGCCGATAACAATTGCAAAGACGGGGGCTCCAACAATTGGGGCCAGTTTGCCAAGAATTGTGGCCACGCCAGCCAATGCCGTCGCTACCGCCAGCCCAGGTGCGATCTGTCCGAAGTTCGCCCGATCGGGCTTTCTCCTATGATTTGGCGGGGTGGCGACCCTTGATTCTTCCGGTGCGGTCGATTGATTTGTCATGAGAACAGTCTTGCGGACGATAGATCAGTCCAATAGTTGCGAATTGCTGAGCTAGTTATAAGCTTTCGTTATGCCTTTGCCGCTTCCAGTTCCGGACCTAGTTTCGCTCGACCTGCTTCGCAGCGTTGGAGAGTTGGGTTCTATCCGCCAGGCTGCTCTTGCCCACAGCGTGAGCCAGCCTGCTGCGAGTATGAGGCTGAAATCGCTGGAAAAGGCTCTCGGACTCACCCTCTTGGATCGCAGAAACGGGCATGCCAGGTTGACTCCTGCCGGGGTGGCGGTGGTGGAGTGGAGCACCCGGATTCTCGAAGGTATCTCGGAGCTGCTCGTTGGAGCTCAGGCCCTTCGCCAAGAGGGCATGGGCAACCTGCGCTTGGCGGCAAGCATGACCGTCGCCGAATATCTGGTGCCAGTTTGGCTGGGAAAGCTGCGCTCCGCCGGTTCGGAGGTCTCCGTCTCTCTTCAGATGGGCAACACTGAGCAAGTGACCGAGATCATCCGTTCGCAGAGGGCGGATCTGGGATTCGTGGAAGGTTGGAGTGTGCCGAATGATTTACACAACCGGGTCATAGCCAGCGATGATCTGGTGGTCGTTGTGGCTCCGGGCCATCCATGGGGGCACAGGAAGAAGATCGTCACTGCAGCAGAGCTTGCTCGCACCCCACTCGTTCTGAGGGAGATCGGCTCGGGAACCCGGGAGGTGTTTGATAAAGCTCTAGCGGCTCAAGGACTTGCTGCGCTTCCCATGGTGGAACTTGGCTCAAACACCGCAATCAAGGCCATGATAAGTACAGGTGTCGGCCCGGGCGTTCTATCGCGTGTCGTCAGCCGTGCGGAGGTGGATAGCGGCCGATTGGTGGTAGTTAACCTGAGGGGAATAGCACTCGACCGCACCATCAGGGCGATATGGACCAAGAGCAAGGCCTTGTCTAGCGCGGCGAGAAGCCTACTCAAGCTGATTTCTGTCAGCTCCTAGACTGTGCTTCTGCTGCGTATTTTCAAAAACTATGGAACGCGGAAACGAGCCGCAATCCCTAATTGTCCTTTACCTGCAGGAGAGAGTCCATTGATCGGCAGTGGGTGGCTGGAGGAATAGGGGGCAGGTGGAAAGTGTTGAAATCTGAGTTAGTTCTTTGAACATCACAGGGAGCCCAAGGAGTCAACTATGCCGGCCGTATCTGTAGACAATATTCTCGCGCTACCTCGAATATCCCAGATTGACAAAGGTATGCTCAAAGAGAGGCAGATAAAGTCTCTGACAAACGCCCCAAGCGGCTATGAAGGGGAGGGCTTTCCGGTTCGCCGGGCTTTTGCCGGAGTGACGATGGCAGAACTTGACCCCTTTGTCCATATGGACCAGATGGGCGAAGTGGAGTACGCTCCAGGCGAGGCCAAAGGAACGCCCTGGCATCCCCACAGAGGTTTTGAGACGGTGACATACATCATCGATGGAACCTTTATTCACCAGGACTCCAACGGAGGCGGTGGCACCATTACCAATGGCGATACCCAATGGATGACCGCGGGTGCAGGAATACTTCACATCGAGGCCCCGCCGGAGCACCTTGTGTTGGCTGGCGGCTTGTTCCACGGCATCCAGCTGTGGGTCAATTTGCCTGCGGCCAACAAGTTCAATCCGCCGGCTTATCAAGACATTCGTGCCCAAGAGGCCGCACTTCTCTCGTCGTATGATGGCGGTGCCCTTCTGCGCGTCATCGCGGGCGAACTTGCGGGCCATAAGGGTCCCGGCTCCACCTTCACGCCAATAACCTTTGTCCATGCTTCGATAAGCCCGGGCGCGAGGCTTGAACTGCCATGGAGGAATGACTTTAATTCCCTTATGTACGTGCTGGCCGGCAGGGGAGGCATAGGTTCGCAACGCCGACCCACGCAGACTGGTCAACTAACCGTTTTTGGAAACGGGGACTGGATCTCCATATCGGCTGATGCAAAACAGGACTCGAACACCGTCAATCTCGAGGTAGTGCTCCTTGGAGGTCGGCCAATTCGCGAGAAGGTTGTCCACTACGGTCCATTCGTTATGAACTCAGAAGAAGAGATTGTCAAGGCAATGGAGGATTACCAGGCTGGAAGGCTGGGAAGAGTCCCGGCGGTTCAGATTCCTCACCGGCAGGTGGGCGATATCGAGCTTTCTTGACATCCGTCATTTTCGTGAAATCAACCAGTCGAGCAGGGCGATCCGGCACAGAAAGCTGCAAGTCCGGCTTCGACCGCTCAAATTCATGTTGGCAACGGTTTCGATAACCGGGCTCACGTATACTGTTATTGCGACCTCGTCGCAATTAGGAAGCCATAATCTTCGATGTGCTATCGGGATCTGATCAATGTAAAGACGACAATGGCGGATAAGAACTTGGAACATGTGCCAAACGCGCTGAAGCAGAATCTGAAGATGATGGATTTGGTGGCTCTTTCGGTATCCAGCGTTGGTCCGCTGTTTTCGATCGCAGCAACTGGCGGTGTGATGGCTGCAAATGCTGGACTGTGGACAATTCCAGCTATCGGCTTGATCGCCGTTCCCTTTATTCTCGCCTCGTTCATTTTCAGGCTGCTAAATAGGCACTTTCCTCACGCAGGAGCCTCCTATCACTGGTCAGCGAGAGTGCTAGGTATCAAGGCCTCACGTTTCCAGGCTTGGATACTGATCCTGGCCTACTTTACTTCGATTCCGCCGATCATCATTCCAGCGGCAAACTACACGCTTAACCTGGTTTTTCCTAGATATCACCCTTCCACCATCGCCGAGATCATCGCGGCCATGTTTTGGTCCGGATTTGCTCTTATTCCACTACTCAGAGGCTCCCGCCCCACCGCCAAGCTGACCCAGGTCTTTTTGGTAGTGGAGCTGGCATCTGTTGTCGCAATTGCAGTGGTGGCGATAATGAGGTGGCATGCTATTTCGGTTCCAATGCACTTTGGAAAGCCACCGATAGGCGGGATGATCATAACCGCAGTTGTGGCGGCTACGATCCTCGACGGATGGGAGATCGACAGCTATGCCTCTGAAGAGTCTGTCAACCCCAAGGCGGATCCAGGCTTGGGCGGTATCGTCGGAGCGATATTGGCTTTGGGGTTTTATGCACTCATATATCCCCTGATGTTCGGTGAGACGCCGCTCAATCTACTTTCAGGGGCTGCCAATCCAATGTCGGTGTGGGCACAAAGGCTACTGCCTCAGGCACCTTCGGTAATGCTCGTCCCAGTGCTGGCTTCCACCGCCGGCGGTTTGTGGTTGACATCGTTCATCCTTATTCGAGCACTTCATGCCATGGGAAGGGAAGGACTTGTATTCCCATCTTTTGGGAAGATCAATAAGTGGGGAGTACCCGGTGTGGCGACGGTTGCAACGGTTGCCGCCGCCTTTGCAGTGACACTTGGTCAGGCCCTGTTCTCATCGCTTAGTTCGTACTTTGGGCTGGTGTTGTCGACTGCTGGCTTCTTTTTGGTTGCCGAGTTCTTTCTGGATTCGGTCACCGCTATGGTATTTTTATTTCGGATGCACGTTTCAAAGGGTGTGGATTCCCCCCACGGACACCGAGTCCTGCTCGTCGGTTCGGTGATCTCAGCTCTGACATTCTTCGCATTCATGGTCGGATTCTTCATTTTTGGTCCATCTGCCATTGGTCCTTCGGTTGACTATGTGATCGGAGCCCTAATCCTCATGGGCTTTGGATTTCTCTTTTTTGCCAAACGCCACAACTCGATCTATATGTTCCATGGCAACTCAGTCTCAACTTCCGAAGTTGACGATGACATGCTCACCTTGGCGGACGGGACCAAGGGCTGAACGACGTAATCAGTCCTTTGTATCCAAGTTGGGCGTCTGCACGCCAGGTGGGACTGCGGGACCACTTCAGAGCGGTTTGTCCGGCATGGAGTGGCCCTTCCGTTGCAGCCTTGATACAAGGATTTTGGAGATCTGTAACTGGAGAAGAACTGCGATCAGCGATCCAGCCGCCGCGATCGTGGCGATAGTCATATCCGGAGGAGCGAGGGCGAAGAAAGAGCGGCTGAACGGCAGCAAGAGAACTGCAAGGTAGACGGCGAAGAGGGCCGCGCACATTACCAGAACCGCCGCTCCTCGAAAGAGACTTGACGCCTCTATCACCACGATGAGGTAGAGCATCACTAGGAGCATTACTGTGGTTGCCACCGTTCTTGCCTGTCCAAGCGGCAGGTCATAGAGCTTCAGCGCCGCCAGATAGCTGGCTGTGACTCCGAGACCAGTGCTGAATCCCGCCGGAATGGAGAAGCGTGCGACCTCTCCGAGAAATCCCTTGAAGGTCACCTGTCCTCTGCTCGGTGCCAAGGCTACGAAGAACGCGGGTATCCCCACCCCAAGGGAGGCGACCAGAGTCATGTGGCGTGGAAGCAGCGGATAGGCCGTTGGCGAGATGACGAATGCGAGGATCATGAATGCCGTTATGGCCGATTTGGTCACGAACAGCTTCGTAACACGTTGCAAGTTTCTAAGGATGGTTCGTCCCTCGCTCACGAGTTGCCCCACGACAGCGAAATCTCCACCAACAAGGACCAGATCCGCGACGCATCGCGCCATCTGCACTCCGCTGCCCTGCGCTATCGCTAGCCGGGCCGCCTTCAGCCCTGGAACGTCGTTCACCCCGTCACCTATCATTGCCACGAAGTGGCCATCTGCGAGCAGTGCCTCTATTGCCCTCTTCTTGCCTTCTGGAGAGATCCTTCCAATCACACTGTGTTCTCTAAGCAGAATTGCGAGATCCTCCTCGTCATCTGGAAGTGAACGGCCGTCGATTGCGCCACCTCCAACTTCAATGCCGACATCGCCTGCGATGGCAAGCACTGTTTCCGGCCTGTCGCCTGACAGCACCTTGAGATCCACTCCCTGGGACTGGAAAAACTCCACCGTGGCTCTGGCGTTGGGGCGCAGACGTTCCGCAAGCAGCACCAGCCCCAGCGGCCGCAGACCGGGTGGGGGGCCAGCGGCTGGATCACGGTTGCCGAATGGCTGAGGAGTGACACCCAACGCCACCACTCGTCTGCCCGACCGCGCCTCTTCTTCGGCGCGTCTTTCCAGAGCTCCAAGTGAAAACAGTTCAGGAGCGCCGAGTACGTAGCTTTGGCCGTTTAGGCGAATACCGCTCCAGCGCCACCTCGATGAGAACGGTACCTCCTCCTCTATAGGAACGGGTTCTGAGGCGAAGCGTTCGGAAATCGCTTGCAGGGTTGCGTTTGTGGAGCTGGCATTTCCCGCAAATTGTGCAAGTGCAGTGTTCAGCCTGTCTGTGCTGCCATCCGCGGAGATGGCTTCGATCACATGGAGATGTGCTTCGGTAAGGGTGCCTGTCTTATCGAGGCATATCGTGTCCACGGAGGCGAGAGACTCAATTGCATTGATTTGCTGAGCCAGAGCGCCGTGACGGGCCATGCGTACAGCCGAAACGGCGAACGTGACATTGACCAGCAGAATGAGTCCTTCCGGCACTAGAGGTACGATACCGGCAACCGAAGTGGATACCGAATTGCTGAGCGATTCCCGATGCGACCATAGGGCAACTCCGAGAAGGATGCTCAGTGGCACCATCGACCCCACCAGCACATAGAGTAACCGATTCATGGTGTGTTCGAGAGGGGAGCGCGGATGCCGGAATTTGCGGGCCTCGCCCGTGACTCGGGCAGCGTAACTTTCCGGCCCAACGGCGGTCACGGTGTAACGGCCGGTGCCCTCTATCACGAAGGAACCGGAGCGGAGTTCGTCACCAGCGGAATGGTGGACCGTTTGTGACTCGCCGCTGAGGATCGACTCGTCCAACTGGAGCCCCTCACCGGACTCGAGCCGGCCATCCGCTACCAGCTGATCGCCCGGTTGCAATATCATCAGGTCACCTTGGATTACGTCATCACGGCCAAGCTTCACCGGCTGACCGCTTCGAAGTACAGTGGCCGTTGGCACAACAAGTGCGGAAAGCCGGTCAAGAGCGAGTTTTGCCCGCACTTCCTGGACTATTCCAATCCCGGTGTTGGCTACAAGGATTCCAATGAAGAGCGCATCCTGCCATGAGCCAAATGCAAGGGTGAGGACTCCAAAGAAGATCAGGATGAGATTGAAGACGGTGAAAATATTTGCCCGCAGGATGCTGTTGTAGGAACGCGAGGTGCCAACTGATTCCACTGGACCTCGGGCAGCCAGTCGCCTCGATGCTTCGTCAGTTGATAAACCTGGATTAGTCACCGGATCCACCACGCCACGGCATGCCAGGGGATATGCCACCTCTTGGGCAGGAAGATCCGTGAGAGGCCGGGCACCTGGTTTTTTTGGCATGGAGGAGGTGGCTTCATCGGGGTCGTCGGAACTTGTAAGCTTCGAACCAGCCAACGCTGATCAGACCCGCAAGAAGAGTGATTGCCCACTCAGACAAAGTCATTGGGCCAAATCCGAAAGCATCACGTAGAATTGGCACATTTACAAGGGTAACCAGCATCACCCCGGCGCCAGCAAAGATCCACTTAAGGTTCCGGTTCCGGCGCAGTCGGAAAAGTTTCCAGATCGGTGCTCGCCATGATCGGTTCACAACGATTAGGGAGAGGTTGCCGATCACGAGTGTGGTGAAGGTCATCGATCGGACAATGTCATCAGGCCGCCCACCCAGAACCGTCCACAGGTATACCGAGAGAACGGCTGCCAGCACCACTAGTCCCTGTAGGCCCGAAATCGTCAGTACCTTTCTGGAAAATAGAGGCTCGCTGGCCTTCCTGGGTTTTTGATCCATGATTCTGGGGTCGATCTGTTCGGATTCGAATACGAATGAGAGGGCAGGGTCAATGATCAGCTGCAGGAAAGCGATCTGAACCGGCAACAGGACAAGCGGCCAGTTGGCGACAAAGACCGGGATCAGCGACATGGCGAAGATGGAAACGTGAACAGCAAGGATATAAGACATTGCCTTGCGGAGATTCTCGTATATGCCCCTTCCTTGCCGGATTCCGCCGACGATAGATGAGAAATCATCATCGGTGATCACCAGCGCGGCTGCCTCACGCGCCACGTCGGTGCCTCTGGCTCCCATGGCGATGCCAATGTCAGCAGCACGAAGGGCTGGTGCGTCGTTCACGCCATCGCCCGTCATCCCGACAACCTCTCCGTTTTTCTTGAGGGCCCGAATGAGCTGCAGCTTCTGCTGCGGAACCATTCTGGCGAATACGTTTACCGTTTGCACCCGAAGGGCAAGGTCATCGTCACTCATCTGTTCAAGATCAGTTCCTGTGATACAGCCCGCCGTACAATCCAATCCGACCTCTTTGGCAATCGCCAGAGCGGTTCCGGGATAGTCGCCGGTTACCATAATGACGCGCACTCCGGCTCGGGCGCATTCTGAGACCGCGTTGGCGACACCTGGGCGGACCGGGTCATGAAGACCGGCCAAGCCCAAGTACTTGAACTCAAAGTCGTAAGGACCGCTGGGTAGGACGTCACTTTGACTGAACCTTGCCCGCGCAACGGCGAGGACGCGCTCCCCGTTTAAAGTGGCCTTCTCCACCTGTTCCATTAGGCCAGACAATTGATCGGAAGTCATTCGGCACAGATCGGCGATTGCCTCCGGAGCACCCTTTGCTGCGACGACGTAGTGGCTCAGGTCGCTCGATTTCCAGACGTGTGACAAGGCAAGCAGGTCTTCCGATAACGGATATTCCCGTACCAGCTCCCAGCCATCGTGATGATGCTCGGTGCCGATGAGGTACTCCTCGCCGAGGTGGCGGAATGCGCGGTCCATCGGATCGAAGGGATCGACAGGAGAGGCAAGGACCGCAAATTCGGCAAGTTCGTGAAAGGTGTCCGGCAGCGGATCTCCATCCAGTTTGAAGACCGAATTATTCAAGATCAGGTCTCTGACCGTCATCGAGTTCATCGTCAGGGTACCAGTTTTGTCTACGCAAATGGCGGTGGCCAATCCCAAAGTCTCTATTACCGGAGCATGTCTTGCCAAGACATTCTTTTGCGACATTCGCCACGCGCCCAGCGCCAGAAATACTGTGAGCACAACCGGTAACTCTTCCGGCAGTGTGGCCATGGCTGTGCCTATGCCCGCGAGGAGTCCCTCCAGCCAGTGGCCTCTTGTTATTCCGAAGGCGACGACCACCACTGTGGCCGCGACAAGGCTGACACTGGCCACTATCCAAACCAGGCGATAAATCTTCTGCTGAAGGGGGGTTTTCTCGGTTTGGATCGTGCTCAGCGCGGTGCCTATGCGTCCCAGCTCTGTGTCGACGCCGGTGTGCCTTGCCAGAACGATGCCATGGCCCTTGACCACTAGGGTTCCAGAAAATACCCAGGGCGTTCCATCGCCGCCCGGCCGACCCATGTCGGCCGTGGCCGCCTTCACAGATACCGCAGTCTTGCGTACAGGTAGCGACTCGCCGGTCAGTGCGGATTCGTCGATCGACATGTTCACACCGTCGAGGAGTACGCCATCCGCAGGGACCCGGTCGCCTTCGGCAAGCAGAATCGCATCTCCACGAACAACTTCGCGGCCGGCAATGCGCAGATGTTGGCCATCCCGAATGACCAATGCGCGCGGAGATGACATTTCGCGCAGCGCTGAAAGCGCGTTCTCGGTTTTGCTTTCCTGGTAGATCGATATCACGATCACGACGATAACGAAGAACATCAGTATGCTGCCATCAAGCGGTTCAGCCAGTAGGAAGTTGATTACCCCGGCAACTAGCAGCAGGAGCAGCATCGGTTCATGTATCACATCCCACGACCTTCGCGCGAGGCTGCGCTTTCTTGCCGCTGGGAGTTCATTTGGACCCTCTGTATTGAGTCTTAGAGCGGCTTCGGATGAACTCAGACCCGCCAACTCGGTCTCTCGACTTACCGTTGCACCGTGATCCATCCGACCACCTTCAATGAAAAGCTGTCCCGTGAGGCCGGATACCCCTTGACCCGTTAGCAAGCCATGCGAGGCACATCTGAACCGTCAGCCATTCCCGGATTTTAGCGAATCTCTCATGAGTTATCAACGGGCTGCTGACCTATTGATAACGGGGATGGAAAGTGCCTCTCCATCGCTGACGCGAATGCCGGTCCTGTTTGCGAATATCTATGCGGGGTTAGAGACTACATCGGGGTAGCACAGCGAGGCGGAAAGAATGCGCTTTGTTGGACCGGTCGTGGTCCACCAGGAGACCGGGAGAGGTTCAGGCCTCGCATTTTCGATTCAGACGGGTCACCGTGATTTGGGGTAGTAACTGTTCACTTGTACATCCGTATTCTTCTAGAGACAACGGTGCAACACCCGCATGACCCAGCTTGTCTAGGTCGGCTTTATTGCCATTGAGGTGGGTGTTCTCACTACGATACCCCTGCGCCGCCCAGAGAG
>DAHXKX010000062.1 GCA_027366165.1 Actinomycetota bacterium | reverse complement strand
CAACATGTTTTGGGCGATTCTGATTTCATCATGTATCTGGGCGACAACTTCATTCGCGATGGAGTGGAAGAGTTTGTTGAGAGCTTCACAAACCGGAGCGATGGGACTAATGCGCAGATTCTACTGGCCAAGGTGCCGGATCCGCAGAGATTCGGTGTTGCAACTTTGAATGCGGCAGGCGACGTTGTATCTCTTGTCGAGAAGCCAAAGGTTCCTGAATCGGATTTGGCACTTGTTGGGGTGTATCTCTTCGACTCGGCTATACATGAGGCGGTGCGCTCCATCTCTCCATCGGCGCGGGGTGAACTTGAGATTACTGATGCTATTCAGTGGCTCATAACAAGCGGCAAGAAGGTCAGGTCGCACGTCGTCGAAGGGTATTGGAAGGACCTCGGTGAGCCTGAGGCTCTGCTCGAGGGCAATCGTTTGGTGCTTGAATCGATTGAGCGGAATATAAGCGGTGATGTGGATGACCTGTCAACCCTGGATGGTCGAGTTGTCCTGGAACCCGGCGCGTCGGTGGTGAGGTCAATAATTCGTGGTCCCGCGATAATTGGGCAGAATACGGTAATCAAGGATAGCTTCATTGGTCCGTTCACATCCGTTGCCGCGGGGTGCATCATAGAGTCAAGCGAGGTTGAACACTCAATTATTCTGAACGGAAGCCGTATCACCAATATTCACCGTCTAGAGGGTTCGATAATTGGCAAGTCGGCGGTCGTTGCTAAGACCGAGAGACGCCCTTTGGCAACGCGGCTTGTAGTGGGGGATCACTCTCGGATAGACCTAGTCTGATCGGCCTTTTAGGAGCATCATTTGTTTTGAATCCAAGCTACGCTGGCTAGGCCTTTGTAACGGAAATTTGTAGGAGAACGTGGATGAGGTTAATGGTTACGGGTGGAGCCGGGTTCATCGGATCCAATTTTGTCAGGTACTGGGTGCAAAGTCATCCGGGCGATCAGGTCGTCGTGTATGACGCACTTACCTATGCCGGAAGTTTAACATCCCTCACGGACCTCGATGGCTCGTACAAATTCGTACACGCTGATATCGGAGATACGGAGGCTGCCCGGTCGGCCATTAGGAACAACAAGATCGAAGTTGTCGTCAACTTTGCAGCTGAGTCTCACAATTCCTTGGCAATTCTTGATCCGGGCAGATTTTTCCAGACCAACGTGCTGGGGACCCAGGGCCTGCTTGAGGCTTGCCGCCACACCGATATCGACAGATTCCACCACGTTTCAACCTGCGAGGTTTATGGCGATCTGGATCTGGATTCCCTGGAAGCTTTCACCGAGTCCTCCCCTTATCTTCCGCGCACTCCCTATAACGCGTCGAAAGCGGGGGGTGACCATGCTGTAAGGGCCTATCACCTGACATATGGGCTACCTATCTCAATCACCAACTGTTCTAATAACTACGGACGGTATCAGTTTCCGGAGAAGGTCATCCCTCTTTTCGTTACCAACGCACTAGACGACAAACCGCTGCCGCTTTATGCGTCTACACAGAATCAAAGAGAGTGGATCCATGCTCTTGATCATGCAAGTGCGATAGAAGCTGTGATCAAACATGGTAAAGCGGGGGAAACCTATCATGTTGGCACTGGTGTTGAAAAGAGTATTGAAGAGATTGCCGATCTGGTTTTGGACGGCCTTTCCAAGCCATCAAGTCTGAAGACAATTGTGCCTGACAGACCCAGTCACGATCGCCGATACCTGCTCGACTCTTCCAAGATCCGCAATGAACTGGGTTGGGCGCCGGCCATCGGCTTTGAAGACGGGCTTCGTGACGTGATCACCTGGTACGAAGAAAACCGTACCTGGTGGGAGCCGCTCAAGGCCAAGGCCCCGGTCATTGAAGGCCAAGCCTGGGTAAAGAACTCCTCATAGGTCGAGGTGAAAAGTCGATTGGGCATCAAAGTCTTAGTCACAGGTGGTTCAGGCCAGGTTGGAGGCGAACTAGTTGCGTCACTGCTCAACGTTGGTGGCATAGAGGATGTCTATGCCCCATCTTCCTTTGAACTCGACCTATCATCCAGGGAGACTGTTCTTGGTGCGATTTGCAGCATGAGGCCGGACTGGGTGATTCATGTCGGTGCATGGACGCAGGTTGATGCCTGTGAAGACAATCCTCAGAAGGCTCATTTGGTCAACGGGCTTGGGAGCAGGTTTGTGGTTCAAGGTGCAGAAATGGTTGGTGCCAGGGTTTGCTACCTTTCGACAGATTATGTGTTTGATGGAAACTCGAAGAGACCGTACCTGGAATGGGATCCAGTCTGTCCCAGGACCGTATATGGGGCATCCAAGTTGGCGGGTGAGAGGGAAATGAGGTCGGGTGACCTGATCGTTCGGACGTCCTGGGTAATGGGGGAATTCGGGCACAACATGGCCAAGACGCTTTTACGGCTTGCAAAGGCGGGAGAACGTCACCGTTTTGTGAATGATCAGATCGGCACACCCACGGTCGTCTCAGATCTGGTTGCTTCGCTTATCGAGCTGGTTACAGGTGGCCATTCCGGCATCTTCCACGTGTCCAATGCTGGCGAAACCTCGTGGTTTGATGTTGCCAGGTTTATTTTTGAGGCTGTTGGTGAGGATCCAGATCGTATCACACCGGTGAGTTCTGCTGAACTAATCGGTTACAAGGCGCCGAGGCCTGGTTATTCGGTGCTTGACAACTTTGCCCTTCGCGGGAGCGGCCTGAAGGCACTGCCGAATTGGCGAGAATCGTTGTCCAGACTGGTGTCCAAGCTGCAAGAGGGGTCGTAAACAGGTGCATGGCGGTATCGAGGCGGTTGTGGTCAACTACAACGCTGGTGCGCATCTCGAGACGGCCGTCAACTCGTTAATCGCCGATGGTGTGGACAAGGTGTGGATTGTGGATAACGCATCTGATGATGGTTCCACTGAATTTGCCGCGAGTGCTGGGGACAGAGTCTCGGTGGTACGTCCGGGAAGGAATCTTGGATATGGCCGGGGCGCTAATGTAGGTTTCGAAAGAACTGACTCCCGTTACCTGGTTGTCAGCAATCCCGATGTCGAGGTGGTTCCAGGTGCCATTGAGGCATTGGTGCAGGTGCTCGAGGACAATCTCGACTGTGCTTTGGTTGGACCCCGAATCGTCAACTCGGATGGTACAACCTATCCATCGGTGAGACATTTTCCCAGTTTGATTGATGCCGGTGGCCATGCAATTTTGGGACAGGTGCTGCCGAATAATTTCTTTTCAAAGAGGTACCGGATGCTAGGTGTCGACCATGCTGAGTCATTCGAGGCGGACTGGGTCTCCGGCGCCTTCATCATGGTCCGCTCGGATGTATTCGGGAAGGTCGGGGGATTTAGCGACAAGTTCTTTATGTATTTGGAAGATGTCTTTCTTTGCCGCACAATTGGTGACCGTGGATACAAGGTCAGGTATTGCGGCAAGGCCGTAGTCCGCCACGTACAAGGTCTCACCACGGCATCAAGGCCATTCAGGATGATTTTCGCCCACCATAAATCGCTTTGGACCTACGCGAAATTGACCAAAAACGGATGGAGAAGGATCCAACTCCCACTTATCGGCATTGGGATACTGTTCAGACTCTCGATTTCACTATTTTTAGCATTTTTGGGTCGAGGGGCAAAGAATCATGAGGTGGATTTAACGAAGTAAGAGAATTTGGTACTTGTTTGGCCCAAAGTGGGGCTAGCCTAAATGCGTCATGGCAAAGGGTTCAATTGGAAAACAGGTAGCTCGCGCTGCAGCAACGGGCGGGGGCCGTACGTCAAGAGGCGAAATTCCATTCGGATTTTATAGTGCTCTTGCGATAGTTGTTATTTTAGGCATCTTTATAGTTGGGTACTCCCGATACGAGATGCAGCATCCGGCCGCAAAGCCGACTGTGCACCCCGTGATAGGCGACAACTGGAATTTTGCCTTCGGAGTATACGACTGCACCACTTTTCTTCCTAACCTTCCCAAGATCGCCGCTCCTACTAATGCTTCGTTTACTACGACTGGAAATGGTATCATCAACCTTTCGCCAAAGGTGGCTGCTGATGAGGGAACCGGTGCGACTCTCGGGAAGTTTGCAAGTTACTACAAGGGACTGAAGTTCACCTCGACGTCAGTGACGTTTCCGCCCAAGGGGACGCTCACATCAGGGGCCTCCTGCAATGGCAAGCCGACGCAGTTGGAGACTGCCGTATGGAGTTCAGTATTGTCCACCGCTCCCAAGCTATATAGCGGAGATCCTTCAAAAGTAGTAATTTCTAGTAATGACGCACTCGTCACGGTAGGACTGGTGCCAAAGGGAGTGTCATTGCCGAAACCGCCATCTGCATCAGAACTGGCCAACGTGGCTAACACAACAACAACTACGGCGACACCTGCGACCATCAAGCCGGCTGCAACGACGACCACCAAACCAGCCAGTTCACCAAGCACTTCCTCGGCCGGATAGTTCAGCAAGTTGACACGTGAAAGCACTGTGAATGGCAGCTTCGAAACTTGGATATAACTGGGATCCTGAGGGGCTTTAGTCGATGAAGGCAATTCTTTTGGTGGGCGGCGAGGGTACGCGACTGAGGCCCTTGACCTTGGACACCCCTAAGCAGATGCTTGAGGTGGCCGGAATCTCCATGCTGGAAAGAGTAGTGAGTCGATTGGCCTATTTCGGAGTGACCGAGGTAGTCCTTTCGCTTGGCTACCGCCCTGATGTTTTTCTGAGTGCGTATCCCGATGGCTATATTCAGAAGGTGAAACTCACTTATGCGGTTGAGCCCGAACCTATGGATACTGCTGGCGCAATCCGATTTGCCGCGCGTGAATCAGGGATCGATGACACGATGATAGTTGTCAACGGCGATGTTCTCTCGGACATACCCGTTGACCACCTGCTTGAACTTCACCGCAGCCGGGGTGGGTTGGCTACCATCGCGTTGGTTCCGGTAAAAGATCCTTCTGCTTTCGGTGTGGTTCCGACTGATACTCATGGAAGGGTCACGGCATTCATCGAGAAGCCTGCGCCTGGGACCGCTCCCACCAATTTCATAAATGCCGGCACTTATGTGATAGATCCGGCCGTTCTCGACATGATTGCCTCCGATCGGCGGGTTTCGATAGAGAAAGAGATCTTCCCATTGCTGGTTGAAAGAGGTCAGCTTTTTGCCAACGGCTACCGATGCTATTGGATTGACGCGGGTACTCCAAATACGTTTCTTGAGGCATCACTGGACATCGTCTCGGGTAAGTTCTCTTCACCATTGCCGGAAAGCTTTGAAGCTGATGATCAGGGGAACTGGAGTTGTCCACACTCCGTAGTCGAAGGTCAAGTGTTACCCTTTTCGTACATTGGTCACAACGCCCACCTGGCTATTGGATCAGTCGTCGAAGCATCCGTGATTTCTGACGACGTTTATGTCGGTGAGGAGGCCCTCGTCAAACGGTCAGTAATTCTTCCGGGGGCTAGGGTCCATTCGAGCGCGATAGTGACCAATTCGATCATTGGATACAATGCTGTGATTCCGCCCGGAACGTCAATCCTGGACGGCTCGGTCATTTCGCACCGCGCATCGGTTGAGGAAGGGTCAACGATTAAGGGCCAGCGGGTACCCACGTGAGTGCTGACTGCGTCGTCGTCACGGGTGGTGCCGGATTCATTGGTTCTCACGTTGTTGACAGACTCTTGGAAATTGGCTTCAAAGTAGTCGTCATCGATGATTTCTCGGTGGGTTCTATGGCGAATCTGGAGGATGCCAAAAGATATGGTAGTCAGCTCCAGGTGGTGAGACAGGACATTGCCGGCAAGGATTTGCAGGACGTGATGGAAAGGGTGACTCCACGCTTCGTGTTCCATCTCGCTGCTCAAGCGGATGTCAGGCGTTCAATGTCAGACCCCCTAGGTGACGCCTTGGTGAATGTTGTGGGAAGTCTCAACGTGATTGAGCTGTCGCATAGGTTTGGCGTTGAGCGTTTGGTCTATTCGGCGAGCGGTGGAACCCTGTATGGAGAACCGGATCTTTCGCTCCTCCCATTGACGGAAAAAGCCCCGCATCAACCGCTCTCCAACTATGGCGTTTCGAAGAAAGTGGTTCTGGACTATCTGGCCGCCTACGGATCCCTTTACGGAATGGAGTATGTGGCATTGGCCTTGGCAAATGTCTACGGACCCAGGCAGGATCCTCACGGAGAGTCTGGGGTAGTGTCAATTTTTGCCGGCAACCTGGTGTCCGACCGGCCCTCGGTGATATTTGGAGATGGTGAACAGACCAGAGATTTCGTCTACGTTGGCGATGTCGTCGATGCCTTTGTGAGATCCCTTGACGCCGGAGAAGGCGAATTATTCAACATCGCGAGTTCCAGGGAGACCTCCGTGAATGAACTTTATTGGGAAATGGCAAGACTTCAGGCGTCACCTTTGGAGCCGAAGTATCTGCCGGGCCGTACGGGGGAGTTGAAGCGATCCTGCCTGTCCAACCAGAAGGCCAGCGAGATCCTGCTGTGGAAACCCATGGTCGGAATGAATGACGGTCTGTCTCGCGTGATCAAATGGGTCCGGGATAAAAGCTGACTATCTGAAAAGGTCTTCGGATGGATCCCGAATTATTTCTTTGGCGATGGACGAATGTCTAAAAAATTCTTTATCCAGACCTCGAACTATCACCACCGGAGTCCCTCCCGCTTTAGGCTTTGCCAATTCTGCCGCAGCGGCGATTTCGTCTGCTAGGGCGACCTCGGTCGCAACCAAGACTCTGCCTTTGGTGTCTTTCGTCCCTCTCAAGTCCAAGATTGCCGCGATGCCGGCGCATCCAAGTGCCACATCGGTTACGCCCTTTCTCCAGGTTCTGCCAAAGGTGTCGGTGATAACCACACCCAGTTTCAGACCAGTCTTGTTTGAGAGTTGCTTTTGAATGCGTCTGGCTGAAAGATCGGGATTACTCGGCAGAAGTACCGCAAAACCTTCATCAACGTTTGAGAGGTCGATCCCGGAATTCGCGCAGATATAGCCTTGATGGGTCTCAGTAATTATCAGGCTTCCACGCCGTCTGAGGACACGCCTGGCCTCCGAGAGGATCAAATTTTCAAAAGCCTTCTCATCATGATGATCAATGGCCACCACTCTTCCTTCGGCCTTTGACACGATCTTTGAGGTCACGGTCACCACGTCATAGTCTCTCAGTTCGCAGCTCGCCATGATGATATCGGCCAGATTGTCGCCTCTGTGAATTTCCCCAATGCCTTGAGGCGCGAAGATAGAGATCAATTCGGACCCCCGCCAACCATGTCGAGTGCAGTCTTTGCAAGGAGCCTGGAAACCTCGACGTTGTCCATGAGGGTGTTGGTCACAGCAGTCTCAATTCCCAGGGCACGGATGTCATCTGCAAGGTTGGCATCAGCGCCGTCAATGACAATCGCTGAAATGATCTTTCTGTAATATTGGGCGACTCCCAATGCAGAAGGTCCGAGGCCCAGTTCCGACATGAGTTTCGCGGCTGGCCCCTTCACCGCCTCTCCAGCGATGATGGGTGAAACTGCGACAACCTTATCGCGTCTGCGCAGTAAAAGGTCGGCTATCCCTGGAACTGAGAGGATAGGTCCGATTGAAAGGACAGGATTGGATGGCGCGATCAAAATGGCGCTGGCGGTCTCAAGGGTTTCAGTCACCTCGTTCGTTGCCGTGACTTCTCCCGAACCATCGTAGATGACACGTGAAATTACGGGACGATGAGCGTGTTGGACGAAGTACTCCTGGAAACTCATCCTTTCTTCCATTCCAGCTGACACTGAGAATAGGACCGTTCTGAGGCGGCCATCTGTGACCGGGAGAATTTTCGGTTTGACGTTCCACCGCTTGCGTATACGGTCGGTGATCTCGGTGAGCGTGACTCCTTCCCTCAAAAGCTGCGTTCTGAACAGATGGGTGGCAAGGTCCCCATCCCCAAGCCTGAACCAGGTTAGTCCTCCGTATGCCGCCAGAGCATCCATCACCCGCCAGGTCTCTCCATTTAGACCCCATCCGGTTTCAGGGTTGATCGATTCAGCAAGTGTATATATGACAGTATCGATATCGGGGGAGATGTGGAGCCCATGCAGTTCGTCATCATCTCCAACGTTGGAGATGATGACGATGTCTCGGGGGTCAATCAGATTAGCCATTCCAACGGCAAATCTGGCTGCTCCTACGCCTCCGGAAAGTATCGCAATCACACAGGGAACCTTAGTATTTGGATACGGCCCTATGGGCAGCTGAGGCCCTTTTCTGATTGTCGGAGTCGCTTTGGTTCAAACGTGCCGGGACCAAGCTCTATGCTCATGGAGATGGAATTGCGGGAAACGCAGGTGGAGAGTCAGACACGATTGAGAATTGCATATGAAGCCACCGCACTCCTGGGTTTTCGCACAGGGGTGGGCGAGTTCTGCTACGGTGCGCTGAATTCGCTGGCGCGAATCGAGTCGCTCGACGTGAACGCATTTGCAGTCACTCACCGGCGACGCCATATGTTGAAGAAAGAGCTTCCCGCGGGGGTGGGTTGCAGCGACTGGATCATGCCGGCTCGACCCCTACACGCGATGTGGAATAGGTACAATTTTCCGCCACTTGAACTTTGGGACCGCAAGATCGATGTCGTGCACGGTACCAATTTCGTGGTTCCGCCAACCCGTTTGGCCGGGAAGGTTGTCACCGTACACGATCTCACTACGCTCCGCTTCCCGGAAATGTGCGAAGCGGCGACCCTAGTTTTTCCGAAGCTGGTTCAGCGGGCCATCGACGGAGGTGCGTTTGTCCATACGCCGTCACGCTTCGTGGCTCAGGAGGTGATCGAAAACTTCAAGGTCGACCCAGCAAAAGTCGTGGCAATCCATCACGGGATCCCTCTTGTGGACCCAAGCATAGACCTCGACGCTGCCAAAGTGGGACCGCTCGCCGGTAGGAGATTTGTCCTCGCGCTCGGAACTGTCGAGCCGCGCAAAGATTACACATTGCTGGTCCGGGCGTTTGATGAGGTCGTGCGGCATGAACCTGATCTTGTTTTGGTGATCGCCGGGAAAGACGGCTGGGGATCAAGCGATCTAACCAGCGCGATTACCAGAGCCAAATCGAGATCCAAGATCTTTCGGCTCGGCTATGTGACGCCGGCTACCAGGCAATGGTTGCTGAAGAACGCCACAGTTTTTGCCTATCCCTCGGTCTATGAAGGTTTTGGTTTTCCTCCCCTTGAGGCAATGTCTCTTGGCACGCCGGTAGTCTCCACAAACTCGGGGGCATTGGCCGAAGTTCTGTCCGACGCTTGCGCGCTGCTGGTGAACAGCGGAGATTTGAACGGTTTGGCAACTGGCGTCATGCGTTTGGTTGGCGATGAATCCGAAAGGGCGCGCCTGAGTCAGGCAGGTCTTGAACATATACACAGGTTTTCCTGGGACCGCTGCGCAAGTGAATTGGCATCCCTGTACCACTTGGTGAGTCGGAGATAGCATGGGCAAAGAGGTCAGGAAAAGCGTATTTCTCATTGCCGAACAATTACGTGCGAAAGTGCCGGGTGGAATTGGCACGCACACGTCTGCGTTGTTGACGGCAATTTCCCGCCTTAAAGATAATTTTCCCGACCTTGAATTCCGGGTTATTGCGTCGAGCCAGAAAGGGAGTGACCCCCTCGACCAGTTTGACATGCCTGTTCGGTGTCTGCCATTCGGGCATGAGGTGTTCATGCGCCTAAGCGACGCGAAAATTCCCTTCCTTGGACAAAGACCCGGTGTTTATCATAGTTTTTCAATGTGGGTACCACCGGTGCTGCTGAAATCGCAAAAGCTGGTATGTACGGTTCATGACGTCGCTTTCATCACTAATCCGAGTTTCTTTACCAAGCGTGGAGTGTTGTGGCACACGAGACAGCTGCGAACTATTGCCAAGGGTGGATTTCCCATCGTCGCGGTGTCAGAGCAGACCAAGCATTCGCTTACCACCTCTGGGATCGGCCATGACAGAGTTACTGTCATCGAATCAGGAGCGGATCATCTTGGTAACGCCGATCTCAAGGGTTGCAAGGCTCTTCTACAGTCGCTAGGTACCAGCCAGGATTTCATTCTGAGCGTTTCCACACTTGAGCCGAGGAAAAATTTGAATGGGTTGATCGCCGCGTATCGTCAGATGCGCATTTCAATTCCTTCCGCTCCCGATTTGCTTATTGTTGGTCCATCGGGCTGGGGCGAAAGGGCGAAAGGCGAGGCAGGTGTGCATTTTCTGGGCAACGTCTCAGAGCAGGTTCTGGTGGCACTTTATAGGTCCGCCATGTTTTTGACGTATGTGCCGTTTGAGGAGGGTTTTGGATTGCCGGTTGTGGAAGCGATGTCCAACGGGCTTCCTGTGGTCAGCTCTGATGTGCCATCAGCGAAAGGTGCTGTTGAACTAGTTGACCCAAATAGCGTTGAGTCAATTTCGGCCGGTATGACCAGGCTGATTGTCGATGTTCAAAGAAGGCGGGCGTTGACTCAGCAGGGCTTGAGCACGGCAGCGCAGCTGACATGGGCAGGCGCGGCCCGTAAGCACATGGAACTCTGGGAGCGGATGTTGTGGCAAAGCAACGCCTAATCATCGATGTATCAAGTGTTCCAGCCCGGCCTGCGGGGGCAGGCAGATATGCCATCGAACTGGTTTCAAACCTTCATCAGCTCACAGCCGGTTTCGATTTGATATCCAAATCCGCCGACGTGGGATTTTGGGAGGGTATCGCATCGGCACCTGTGGTTCTAAAGGCGCCTGACAGGCGTTCACTGAGGATAGTTTGGGAAGAAACGGTCCTCGCGAGACAGTTGAGAAATAAAGTGGCGGGTATTTACCACGGTGTCCACTACGCAATTCCTCGCGGTTACAGGGGAGCCAGGATATCCACAATTCACGACCTGACCATGATCGAGCATCCCGAGTGGCATGAGAAGATAAAGGTGGCCTATTTCTCGAGGGCAATCCGTTATGCGGTTGAGGAGGCAGACGCAATAATCGTCCCCAGTGAATTTACAAGGTCACGGCTGGAAACACACTTTGGCAGGCTGGAGAACGTGAGCGTGATCTATCACGGCGTCGACCACAGGCGCTTCAAGCCGTCTGTTACTAGAGCTGAGCCAGGCCGGGGAGAAGATGAACGGCAAATGCACCCGGGAGAGAGGGTTGTGCTACATATTGGGACTATTGAGCCTAGAAAGAACCTTGTGAATCTTGTGAAAGCCTTTGATATTCTTGCTTCCGAGGATCCAGATGTCAGGCTGGTATTGGTTGGCCAGAAAGGCTGGAAGTCGGAGGTGGTCTATTCCCGGATTGCCTCTTCGAAGTATTGCGAGCGGATCCAACAGATCGGTTACCTTCCTGAGGAGGAGATGTTGAAGGTGGTGTATCGCTCCTCCTGTGTCGCCTATCCTTCCTTTGCGGAGGGTTTTGGGCTTCCCGTATTGGAGGCGATGGCGGCGGGGGTACCGGTAGTGACTTCCTCCAAATCGGTGATGGAGGAGGTGGCGGACGGGTGTGCTTGGCTTTGCGATCCAGAGGATCCCGCCGACATTTCCGAAAAGATGGCGAGGGCGATGTCGGGCTCGGAAGAGGCGAGATTGAAGGTTGTCCAGGGTATCTCGAAATCGCAGGAGTTTAACTGGAGCAACACCGCAAAAAAACATCTTGATATTTATGCTGCCTTGGGATTTGGTACGGAAAGTTAGCATTAGCTCATGAAGGCTTTGGTAACAGGTGGTAGCGGATTTGTAGGCAGGCATTTGAAAGACTATCTGGTTTCAATGGGTGACGATGCGACGTTGCTGGATCCAACCGTTGACATCGCAAATGAGGAGGCTCTTTCACGTGCGATGGACTCGTTGCCAAGCGGGTCTATTGAAACCATCTATCATCTGGCCGCGCTTGCCAATGTGGGAGAGTCATTTGGGTCGTCCCATGAGGTTTTCAGGGTGAACGTTATGGGCACTCTTAATTTGCTGGAAGCTGCCCGAAGAGTTTTTCCAGGAGCGAGGATCATAATCGTGTCATCTTCGGAGGTATATGGACGTGTGAGCCCGAATCTTTTGCCAGTGGATGAGGACTCTCCCTTGGCACCGTTGTCTCCGTATGCGGCGTCCAAGGCTGCAGCTGAGCAGGTGGCTATGCAGGCCTTCCGGGCGTATGGTCAGCGGGTGATAATAGCCCGTCCATTCAACCACATTGGACCCGGTCAATCGGACAGCTACGTGGTATCCGCGCTGGCCAAGAGGGTTCTGTTGGCACAAAGGGGTGGGATCGGCTCAATCAGGGTTGGGAATCTGGAGTCGAGGCGGGATTTTACCGATGTCCGTGACGTGGTTAGGGCTTACAGGCAGATGGCTGAGGTAGGTGTGGCGGGTAAGGTCTACAACGTTTGTTCAGGACAGTCAGTTTCCATAAGTTGGCTGGCTGGGAGGATTATCAGGTTGGCAGGTGCGGAGGTGGTGCTGGAACGTGATCCCCGCCTTGCGAGGGACGTCGAGGTGAGCGACATCTATGGAGACTCGTCAAGGTGCCGTTCGGAATTGTTGTGGAAACCAGCGATATCAATTGAGGAAAGTCTTAAAGATGTTCTAGAGTGGTGGTCAATTCACCTAGAAGCCGATTGAACTTTCGCTGCAGGTTGTTTTTTAGCACCATGGAATGCTGGAAAGTCAGAACCGAGATCCCGACTACGATATAGGCCAAGTCGGTGATCGACTCCTTGTTTGGTGGCCCATTATTGTCCATATTTTCATTCTAATTTGTCCGACTTCAAAGGCTGTGGATTATTTGAAGAATCGAGTTTATAGCTCTTTGGCACCCCAAGCAGGATGAATCAAACCCGTTGCACAACGCGGGTTTTGCCCGCGAAGGGAAATGGGCTGCGGGATTGCAGCGGCGTTAGATCTTGGTAATCGGATATGTCGTGGCAAGACTGGCCATCCAGAGATCTTCTGACGCAAAAGGGGAGTCTCCGGTATTACGCGGCGTTTGTATTATCCATGAAACTGTTTCCCATGATGCAGCTTTGTCTCTGAATTGAATTATGATCGATACCTTGTCATTAGAAGTTCAAGTTTCTGGTGCGCAGTTTGCAACCGATTGAGGGTACCCTGAATACTCTGATGCCTAGTGCGCCTCATGTTGTAGCAATAACAGTTGTCCATGATCCGGGAACCTGGTTCCAAGAGATGCTCAACTCGTTGCGCGATTGCGATTATCCCAATCTGTCCTGCGTGTTTATTGACACCTCTACCGACGTCGATGCAACCGAGGCCATTCTCAATACGTTGCCAAGCGCAACAATAATAAACGAGCCGTCCAATCGTGGATTTGCGGCTGCCTGCAATGTTGGCGCCCAGCACGCCAACCGCGCCACCCATCTGCTCTTCTGTCACGACGACGTCGCTTTCGCACCTGACGCTATCCGCAAGATGGTTGAGGAGGCGTTCCTAATGAATGCGGGGGTGGTGACGCCCAAATATCTGGTGTGGAACTCGCCTTCGCAAATAGTGGCTCTAGGGGCCTCTATGGACAGAACTGGCACCGTAGCCAGTCGAGTGGATGTTGGCGATCTCGACCAGGGCCAGTATGACGTTTCTCAGGAGGTACTTGTAGCTCCGGGTGGTGCGATGCTGATTCGCAAGGATCTTTTTGACGCGATCAAAGGGTTTGACGAGAGGATGTTTCTCTATTATGAGGACGCCGACATATCCTGGAGGGCACAGATTGCCGGGGCACGGATTGTGGCTGCGCCACTCGCAAGGGTTAGGCACCTGGGGGTCTCAACGCAGGGGGCGAGGCGTTCCCGTGGTGGAAGACGAAAGCAGGAGAACGCAACCGTCAGGGCTCGATTGCCACGGCATGATCGGTTGAGGTATTCCCGCAAGAATCAGCTTCGTGCACTTCTGGCAAACACCAATGGTTACTCGAGGTTTGTTTCAGTCATTCAATATTTCATTCTGTCAATTATTGAGTCCCTCTACTTCTTTATTACGGGAAAGCCGAAGATAGCGTTATCGATAGTTGAATCGTGGTCGGTAGTCCTTATGAATAGGCCTTCGGTAAGAAAGAAGCGAAAGGCGATTCGTAGCTATCGGGCTAAGTCAGATGTGGCTCTGCGGAAACAGATGATACGGGGCAGTGCCAGAGTCAAGGGTTTTGTGAACAGCAGGAAAAACTTTCGGGCGCAGGGTGAGGAGGCACGACGGGTTTCCGCCTGGCGGGACTACTCTTCTGAAAGATCTCTTCTGGACAGACTAACAAAACCAAGTTTCAAACAGTCCAAGGATTCTGGCCGTTTTGATGAGGGTGATTCAGTCACCATCGCATTTGCACGGATTTCGCGGGTATTCATGTGGCTGATGGTCGCATTCGTGATAGTAGGTACACGTCACCTGACGGTTGGAGCGATACCACTATACGGTCAGTTTCTGCCATTTGGTCCTGCGCACACCCTTATCTCCACCTACTTTTCAGGATCTGTCCATCATCATGCGGCAATTGCGCCGTCGCCAACGGCGGATTTAATTCTAGGTGTCCTCGGTTACCTGTTTTTTGGTGGGACCGGTTTCGAAGCGAATATTGTGATCATCGCGCTGATCGGAATGGGACTGGCCGGTGTGTTTCGGATTGTTGCAGACTTCCGGAACCGGACCGCGGCTTACGCGGCAGTAGGACTGTATGCGATCGGGCCGATCCTTGGGGGAGTAATTTCCTCAGCGTCGCTCAGTGGTTTGGTGATCTACGGGCTGGCTCCCTGGTTTCTTATTAGGTTGCTTCGCCTGTCTAACCTTCCGGGAATTTTCAGGTCGCCGCGGCTTTCGGCGCGGTATGAATTTACCGTTGAAGGGATTTGGCTGGCGCTGATTATTGCTTTTGCTCCGTCATATCTGTTTATTTTTGCGCTTGTAGTGCTGGTGGTTGGGGTTGTTGGGAGCCGGCTCGGGTATCTCGGCTCTGCCAAGAGGTATCTGGCGACTCAGGCTGGTTCACTTGGGATTGCCTCGGTACTCAATTTACCGTGGTTATTGACATTCTTCATGCCAGGGGCACGAGAGTCGGCACTGTTTGGGTCGGGTGGACCAGCCCATGTAAGTGTTCCATGGCTCCTACTTTTGCGGGTGTCCCGCGAAGCTTCGGTAGCACCGTTGTTTGGCGTATACCTAGTCGCTTTACTGGCCTCACTTGTCTTTGTCAGGGAGCGAAAAGCAGACAGGGTCCTGACTTTGTTTGCAGTATTTTGCTCAATTGAGGTGATGGCGGTTTTCTCCTCTTATGGAGGTTTCGGACAAGATCCGGTGCCTCTGACGGTTATTCTGCCCCTGGCGTACCTCGTGGCGGTGATTGCAATTGGTTCGGGAATTGAGGCCGCATTCTCTGTGCTGCCAAGAATGAGGATAGGCTGGCGGCACGTTGCAATCGTTCTAAGCACTTTTTCGATCTTGGTAGCCAGTTATTCAATGCTTGGAAAGAACACTACGGGTCGTTATCAGCTGGTTTCCCAAGGCTATGAGTCGAGCCTTGGCTGGATGGTACCCAACTCGGCATCCAGTCCCGGAAAGGTCTTGTGGTTGGGAAGGCTAGGGACGTTGCCGGTAGGCTCTTACCAGATATCAAGTGATATGGCAGCCGGAATTTCCGAGGTAGGGAATCCTACCATTGGCTCGCTGTTTCCGGCGGCGAACCCTGGAGTGGAAACGCGGGCATTAGACGCTATTACGACTGCCATGAAAGAGGACACTGTTTATCTTGGTCGTCAATTGGCCAGTCTGAGAATCAAGTACGTGGTCATTCCCCAGTCATCACTTTCAAATCCATCTTTTCTGACCAGTGATTTTAATCTGATGCTTTCGCGTCAACGCGATCTCAACCAACTTGTTGCGGATCCCTCCGTTGTTGCCTTCTCAGTTCAAGATCAGCTTAAGACACCTGCGGCGGCTCACCTGGGTATGGTCGGTTCAGTGTTTAATGTCCTGAGGATGTTGATCGAATTTGCCGTGGCGATCCTCTGGATCGGGCTGATCGAGGCGGCAGTCAGCAGAAGATCGGTTGCCATATGGTTGACAAGGAAGTTTCTTGCGACAAGGTTTGGTCAGTCAGTCGCGACCATTGGGCGGTTGTTTCGCTGGGTCGTGAATTCAGAGAACGTCTCGAAAACAAGACGGGTCCCGGTGCGCGCGGGTGTCTTGGCTGGCACGGCCGAAGTGCCGTCAGCTGTGGTTGGAGGCGAGTCCGAACCCAAGTTCAAACATGTAAAGATCACTTCGGTGGTCGCTACTAATAATGAGTCCGATGACACGGTCGGTACACAGGTGTTTAATGGCGAAGACTAGACGACGACAGGCATCAAAAGGTTTTTCCAAGCCTCAGTTGTTTTTGATGGCAGTGATAATCGTCTTGGGAGTTGCCCTTGGTGGATTAGGCGTGATCATTGGCAACTTTGGAGCCAAGAATCCAATTAGAACAGCCACTTTGCAAGCCATCGCGAGACTTGCGGTAGCCAGTGTCTCACCACTCAACTCCGAATCCTCCTCTTGGTACTGCAACTGGTATCTTCCCGGTCAAAGTGGCCTGACTGGGGCAGTAGTCCTACTCGCTAATACCTCTTCCAAAGAGTTGACGGCCAGTGTGAAGACATATTTGGGAAACACCCAGCAGGGCCGTTCACTGAAAATTCCTCCCCATAGCTTCCTTAGATATCCGGAAACTGTCACGCCAACTGTCCAGTTCGGAGCAGTGTCTTTTGTAGCCAACGGGGGCGGCACCGTCGCTGAGATGGAAATAACCGGTCAGCATGGTACGGCGGTCTCCCCGTGTAATTCGTCGCCGTCGGCAGAATGGGTTGCACTTGGGTCCAACACGCTTCCCGGTTCTGCGTCTGGAATATCGATATTCAACCCATTCGGTCAGGATGCCGTGGTGGACGTGTCCATGAGTTCCGGTTTACAGAAGTTTGCTCCAGGCCCCCTCCAGGGACTGGTGATTGCTCCGTATTCGTCTAACAACATTGACTTGACGCAGTATTTTTCAGGGCAATCACACGTGGCGGTATCCGTGAAGTCAAGGATTGGTCGGGTTGTCCTTAGCGGTATTGTCCAACGCAATTCCAATGGAGACGCGGGCTTGGCAGCGTTGGCTACCTTTCCAGCTAGTGCCTCTCAGTGGAGCTTTCCTGTGGGAGAGCTTTCAGCCAACCAGAACCAGGAAATACTGGTTTATAACCCGAACTCAGCTAGTGTGTCGGTGAAGTTGGAGTTTTCATATCTTGATTTGACGGCTGTCGCCCCGTCTTCGCCTGCAACGACTGCCGGTGCCACCACAAGTTCCAGTGTTCAAGGTAGTCAATCGGCCCACAATGGTCCGGCTAAGGGTGCCGGCTATGAACTACTGCAATCGATTGCGGCAAATTCTGTGAGCACAATTTCCGTAAAGGCGCAGACCGCCGTTCAGGCCGGGTACAGCTATCAGGTCAGCCTGACTGTCGCTGGCGGATTCGGTGTAGTGGCGGCGGATGAATATATAGGGTCAGCTTCGAGCCCGAACGTTGGATATCAGGTCGTGGGGGGTACACCGCTTTCAACCCAGCACTGGATTGCACTTTACGATCCGTCGTTCATCGGAGTGGCGAACGCACAGGCGTGGTTGGCAACCGTGGGTACAGGTATAAATGATCTCGAATCGGAGAAAACCCCGTTGGTGGACCTCGGACCAACTTATCTGGCTCCACCTGGCAAGACACCCGCTTCCCTGCCCACCGCCCAGGCGCAGTTGGCGCATACCTCAAGCAAAGTGCTCAAGACCCCCACGCATTTGAATTCGGTGGGTGCCCTGTCTCCGTCGGTCACTGGTCTTATTGTCTCCTCCAAGAGTGCGTTCACTCTTGGGTCGGTCATGGGCACCACCCCGGCAGAAATGTATGTTGTGCCAGTTCTACCTTTCGCGAATTAGCACTGACTGTTCGTTATTAAATGTGTTTTCATATGGTTGCTTTTTGAATGTGGTCTCCGACCGATAACACCTTTTGGGCCCAGTGCATAGCGCTGGGGATAGTAGCGTGATGCGACATGGGTAGTTCAATGGCGCTGCAAGGGCGGGAATCGTGTCACGGCTACTACTTTGTCCATTGGCATTTGGCGCAACTCTCGGCATTTTAGCGAGGTGCTTAGTTGGCAGGTCTCATTTCGGGGGAATCGTATGGATATGATGCGCAGGGAAATTGCAATTTGCACCAGGCTGTTGGTTGACGTTGGCATCTTGGAGTACAGCGGTCACATTAGCTCGAGGTTGCCGAGCGGGGATGAATTTCTTATTCAACCGGTGGACGATGTTCGGTCTGCCCTAGAACCGTCACGGCTTCTCGTAGTTGGGCTCGATGGCGAAGTGATCGAAGGCGAAGGCAAGCCTCCGTCAGAGACGGCAATTCATGCTGAAATCTACAAGGCCCGTCCCGATGTGAAGGCTGTCGCTCATTTTCATCACGATCCGACCACCATGTTGTCCATGGTGAGGAACCGGCCATGGGTACCAATGAAGAATCATGCAAGTCGTTGGCCCCAAGGTGTCCCAATCCATCACGACGCATCTCATATTTCCTCAGTGGAACAGGGTCAGGAACTAGCTAGAACCCTTGGGGATGCCAACGCTGCGCTTCTCAGGGGACATGGTGAGGTTGTTGTCGCCGAGGGGGTTAAGGCTCTGTTTTCCGACATCGTTCATTTCGTCGAGAACGCAAGCGCCATTTCCAGTGCCGCACTTCTTGGTGAGATTGAACCTTTGACTAATGAGGATCTCGAGAAGTTCCAGGCCACTTTTCACCGCGAAAAGCACTCGCGGAAGCTCTGGGCATACTACACCGTAACTGCGGCAAACAAGGGTGCGATTCCAGCCGACTGGCTTGATGACTAAATTTCCACTTCCGGCCTTCATCCGCCTGGTTTGTCGATGTGACCTTTTAAGACGCAAGCAATATAGTTCACGATGAGTGGCTGGAGCGGCTGGTTTGAGTGTTTACCGTCAGCGTACGATTTGGTCGTTGGGTTGATTATCTAAGGAACCCCTAAGAACCCTCTGAGAATGTGAGTGTTATCGGCCACTGATGAAGGTGCATCCTGTGATAGCGAGGTGTTAAATCGCATGTCATTGGGCCTGAATTGCTCAGTACGTGTACTGAACAAATAATGATATAATCATATAATTAGCTTGACGAGATGGTCATAATCTGCTAGAAAATTTGAATGCAACTCGGCGGTTGCGGTTTTCCTTCACTGGGGGTTGAAGGGTGCGGATGTCATCTCGGGGATCCACTAATGAAGGTCATCTATCAATGCCGTCGGTTGTCTGTTTATAAGTTGCGTTGTGCAACTCATACGTAGAGACTCATATGGGGGGAAGTTGAAGACAAAACTTTTAGGGCTTACCTTGATCTCGGCACTTCTAATCAGTGCTTGTGGATCTAGCAGCTCCACGGCAAGCTCCACTGCAACGACTGCAGCAGGTTCTTCTGCTACAACGAGTGCAGCGGGTCAGCCCTCAACAGCAACTCAGCTGAATTTCAATGCGGATGGAACCCCGAATCTTAAGGGTTTGAGCTTTGCAATTGGAAATGCAGCTGGAAGTGCCCACATCGGTGACACCAATGTTTATGACATGGTTCAGTACCTGATAAAATGGGGTGCCACAGCAACCCAGACAAATGCGTCAAAGAATGCACCTGAGCTGGCCGTTGCCAGCGGTTCGCTTGACTCGGCATCAGGCCCGCTTCCAACGGAAGTCGATGCTGGACTAGTGGTATTCGGTCCAAACCAGGCTCGTCTCGACGACGTGCTGCTTGCGAAGACCAGCATCGCTACACTCTCTGACCTCAAAGGTCAGAAAGTTGCAATCTGCTGTGACGCGTCTCCAGACGGTGTTCTCTTGACCGCTGTGCTTCAGAAGGCCAATCTGACTCAATCTCAGATCACGATTCAGAAGACCGGTGCCAGTAGTGCATCGCTTCACGCTCTGATTGCAGGACAGGTTGACGCAGCCTTCGTCCACTCGAATGCCGTTCCAACTGCAGGTAATGGCTTCCATGTGTTAGGTGTTGGTGCGACGATTCTGCCTCAATACGCAGACAGCTTCATGGCTGCGGAAAGTTCCTGGCTCAACTCACACCCAGCAATGGCTGAAGCGATTGATCTGGCCTGGCTCGCATCGGCAAAGCTGTTCAACACCGACGAGGCATCATGGATAAAGGCTGCTGCGGCATACACCAAGAATGCGGATACCACGGCTCAGTACAAGGCTGCTTGGACGGAGCTTCAGGGGATCCAAGGCTGGCCGACTGCGCAGTCGACGGTGAGCTCATCGGTTGTGTCGTTCAACCTTAATATCGCCAAGCAGCAGAGCGCGCTCAAGGGTCCAGGTTTGAATCCAGTTTCGCAGCTCATGGACTTGACGCCCTGGAATAGCGCCTGGGCACAGTTCAGCGCTCACGAAAGTGCGTACTAAGTGGCGGAAGAGATAAGTGATGGGTTCGCATCTGGCGAATCTACGGCTACAGGCCTCCTGGGTAACTCCCAGGAGGCCTCGGCCCACGTCATCGCTGATGCAGGAAGTGGATCGATGCAGATTGCAGGTAGTTTGATTACAAAAGAACCAAAGGCACGGGGGTTAACCCAGAATCAGAAAGTGCGTATCGCCCGATGGGCTGCTGTGATAATCGTCCTTTGCCTCTGGCAGCTTTCGGGGCTGGTCTTGAAGCCCATATTTATTTCAACTCCGACCGCCATAGCGAGTTCTTTTGTTCATTTGATTGGTGATGGGCGTTTACCTAAGGCGTTTTTTCAGAGTTTGTATGAAATGTTGCTCGGCATCTTGATTGCTGGGATTGTGGGCGTTGGAGTTGGTCTGCTGATGGGGCGGGTTCGCATAGTGGAGCGTGCCCTCGAGCCCCTTGTCGCCTTTGGGAACGCGACCCCGTCGATAGCTCTCCTGCCGGTAATGGAGGTCTGGTTCGGCCTTGGAACAAAGGCAAGGGTCGCCTTTATCATGGTCATTTGCATGTGGCCATTGCTCGTCAATACCTATGCGGGAGTCAAAGCCGTTAGGGGAAGCTATACCGATGTTGGTAAGGCGTTTGGTTTAAGTGGATGGACTCAAACGTGGAAGGTGTACCTGCCAGGCACCGTGCCTTTTATTTTCATAGGCATACGAATTGCGTTGGCAGTGGGTGCCGTTGGAATGATCCTTGGAGGATCAGAGATCGGCGATACCGGCCTGGGCGGTTTGAGCGACACATTTGGCAGTTACAGCCAGACTGCGGATCTAGTGGCAACCATTGTCACCACGACCGGTTTGGCACTAGTTCTCTTCTCGGTTGCTCGGAAAATCCAAGGCTGGCGTTTCCCGTGGATAGCCGATACTTCAGCAGGAAGGCGTACCGTATAATGACTTTCGAATCACAGGCCGATGCAAGGAGTGGCGGATCCACGACCATGGAGCACGGATCCTCGGTGCAGGCGGATCGGCCGATCCTTGAAGTAAAGGGAATGTGCAAGACGTTCTTCACAAAGGAGCGGACAGTCATCGCCCTGGATCATGTGGACTTGGCGGTACACCAGGGTGAATTCATTTCTTTGGTTGGTCCAAGTGGTTGTGGCAAGACTACGCTTCTTAGGATAATTGACGGTCTTGAACTGGCTGATGCGGGCGAGAGAACTCTCGAAGGCGTTCATCTGTCGGGGATATCTCAGGACATGGCGTACGTCTTCCAAGATATAAACCTTCTACCTTGGCGTTCGGTCTTAGACAATGCAGCTCTCGGTCTTGAGGCGCGAGGAATGAGCAAGCAGGAGCGAAGGCAGAGGGCGATGGAAGTCCTTGAGATGGTTGGACTTGCGTCATTTGCGGGCTCACCCCCGTATACCCTGTCCGGAGGAATGCAGCAAAGAGTGGGTGTTGCAAGAGCCTTGGCGGTACGTCCGAAGGTACTTCTAATGGACGAGCCGTTTGGACAGTTGGACAACTTCACGCGAGAGGCATTGCAGATCGAGATTGCTCACCTTTGGTCAAAGCTTGGAATGACTATCATTTTTGTCACTCACGATGTTGACGAGGCGATCTTTCTCTCAGACCGCATCGCGCTTTTCCAGCCGGCTCCGGGACGCATAACAGAGGTCGTGAATGTGGACCTGCCTCGTCCAAGAATGGAATATGACGTTCGTGCCCAACCTAAGGCTATTGAACTCCGCAGTCACATCATGGAGCATCTGCGTGCCGGTAAGGGGATGCCGGAATGAGCATGAAGGTCGCTGACATCGCAGTTGACGAAGAGTTAGCAAGGCGTATGCCAAAGCCGCCGAAGCCAAGTCTGGCTCAACGGAGCTGGATGGTGATTGTAGCTCCCCTTGCGGTTGTGGGGATAGTTGCCGGATCATGGGCAATCGCGGCGAGTTATGTGAACCCTGTGTTGATACCGTCGCCTCAAAGGGTTGTGCGCGACTTTGGGACCTTGTTTGCAAGGGGGACTGCCCAGGGTGCGCTTTCGATTTCAATTCGGGAACTCTACATAGGCATGTTCATTGGGTTGGCCGCAGGCATACTGTTTGGGATGCTCATCGGGCGTTACTCGATGGCAGAGGGCATTCTCGGTCCGTTTATTAACTCTGCAAACGCAACTCCTTTGAATATCTTGATTCCATTGTTCATTCTTTGGGTAGGTATTTCATCCAAGGCCCGGATACTGTTTGTTGTCTTGATAACGTTCTTCCCAGTTTTGCTCAATACGGCCGGAGGTTTGCGCAACGTCAGCCGTGGGTACGTGGAAGTTGGCAAGACAATGGGTCTAAGCGAGCGCCAGTTGGTCCGCAAGGTCATACTGCCGGCTTCAGTGCCCTACATTCTTGCCGGGGTCCGCATCGGAGTTGCGCTTGCCGTCATCGGTATGATTGTTGGAGAAATGGAAGTGAGCAATGTCGGTCTTGGCTACCTTCTGAACTTCTACGGCCAGGGTTTTCAGACCGGCAAGCTGCTTGCCTTGGTTTTCCTGTCGTCGTTGATTGGTGTATTCAACGTGACTATGTTGAGACTGGTTCAGCGCCGCTTTTTCAGGTGGACGATCGCAGCCAGATAATATTGAGCGTTCGTAGGCCTGGGCCTGCTTGTGCTTGGCAAATTGCAGGGGTGGAGTTCCAGAGTGGGCGCCCCTGCTTTTGTATTGAATCTGGCAATTTACTTTGCTGAAGTGTCACAGTTTGCAATTGGCAGGATGCTAAGGTTTAGTCGCTGGGTGAAAGCTTGGTTATATGATCATTTGTGATTCATGGCAACGCGGCAACATTTGAGTCGGCCATCTGGCATATATGTACCTTTGATTTGCCGTGGCCTGCGTTGTGGCTTATTGTAGATTCGTCTTCTTTGACTGGGAGGTCATGAGGTGAATGGCTTGCAATCAGCCGATTTACTCGTGGTGCCACGAGCCACTGAGGGTCTTAAATGAACGTATATTTTGGGATTTCCGGAAGAGTTAGTTGCTGCGGTTAGTGCTTTTCAAGTCATCATCTCAAGTCGCATCACTGGGGCTGGTCGTATTGGGAGATGACTTCGGGGAGTTTGCGGATGTCGGATGCAAACCAAGAAATGGGCCGCATTAGTCTGACTGTTTCGTCGCTTAATGTGCTTTGATCATAACTGGAGGAACGCTTGAGTACGCAAGAGGGAATCAGACCGGCACCAGTGCCGCTGGTATTGGGGGGAGCACGAGGTGGCCCTAGAGTTCGAACGTTGCGTCGGGACAGTTGGAAGAGGTCGCCGTTAATCACGCAAGGCTACTTACTTCTTTTTGTTGTCTACGCCACATGGGCCGCTTTCCAGAACAGTAATTATTATGTGGGAGCTAGTTCGCACCGTGATTTGATCTCGCCTTTCTACTCTCCATGTGTCGGCGCCAGTTGCGTGCCGGGGTCGCACGGCAGCTTTTTATTGCACTGGTGGACTTACTCGCCAGCCCTTGTGATCTTGATCATTCCACTTGGATTTCGGGTCACTTGCTACTATTACAGGAAGGCTTACTACCGCTCATTCTGGCACTCTCCTCAGGCCTGCGGAGTTACAGATGGCCACAAGAAGTACACAGGTGAGACAAGATTCCCACTGATCATTCAAAACATCCACCGTTACTTCTTTGTTCTTGGAGTTTTGTTGAACATCATGTTGACAATTGACGCCGTGATGGCATTTCGGATGCCAGGCGCAGGCGGAATTGGTGTAAGTGTCGGAACCATTGTGTTGTGCGCGAATGCCGTGCTTCTCTGGTTCTACTCAGTGTCTTGTCATGCGTGTAGACATCTATGCGGCGGTCACGTCAACGAATTTTCAAAGCACCCGGTGCGCCATGGTTTGTGGAAGATCATAACGCCTTTGAATGCCAAGCACATGCAGCTGGCTTGGGTGAGTCTGAGCTTTGTGGCTCTCACCGATCTTTATGTCCGACTTGTGGCCAGTGGTGTCATCACTGACCCGAAGATTTTCTAAAGGGTGACTATGGCTGAATATGAACAGATTGATTTTGATGTCGTAGTCATTGGCGCCGGTGGGGCCGGACTGCGTGCGGCCATCGAAGCTAAGCAGCGAGGGCTGCGGGCGGCGATTGTTTGCAAGTCCCTTCTTGGCAAGGCCCATACTGTGATGGCTGAAGGTGGTGCTGCCGCGGCGATGGGAAACGTCTGGTCCGAAGACAACTGGAAAGTCCACTTCAGAGATACCATTCGTGGTGGAAAGATGTTGGGGAACTGGCGTATGGCCCAGCTGCATGCCCAGGAGTCGCCAGACCGGATCCATGAACTTGAAGCCTGGGGTGCGCTTTTTGATAGGACCAATGACGGTCGCATTCACCAGAGAGACTTCGGTGGCCACCGGTATGCAAGGCTTGCTCACGTAGGTGACCGCACTGGACTGGAGCTCATAAGGACGCTCCAGCAGCGGGCGGTCGCCCTGGACATCGACGTCTTTATGGAGACGAAAATTCTTAGACTATTGAAGAACCCATCCGGAGAGGTCAGCGGTGCAGTTGGTTATCACCGCCCGACTGGGAAAATGATGGTCTTTACGGCAAAGTCATTCGTTCTTGCAACCGGTGGAATTGGAAGGTCCTGGAAATACTCGACCAACTCGTGGGAGTCGACCGGAGACGGACATGCACTAGCCCTTTGGGCGGGCGCCGACCTCATTGACATGGAATGCCTGCAGTTTCATCCAACAGGTATGGTCTGGCCATTGTCGGTGCGTGGACTCCTGGTAACCGAGGGTGTTCGTGGCGACGGAGGCATTCTGCGCAACTCTGAGGGTCAGCGGTTCATGTTCAACTACATTCCGGAGGTCTTCGCGGCGGAAACTGCCGACAACGAGGCTGAAGCTGACCGTTGGTACGAGGATCACATCAACAACAGAAGGCCTCCCGAGCTTCTTCCTCGAGATGAGGTCGCCCGCTCCATCAACGCTGAAGTTAAAGCTGGTAGAGGAGGACCCCACGGCGGAGTCTATTTGGATATAGCTTCCAGGCGTTCCTCCGAATTCATACAGCGACAACTCCCATCAATGTATCACCAGTTCAAGGAGTTGGCAGGCGTAGACATCACCAAAGAGGCGATGGAGGTTGGTCCAACCTGCCACTACATTATGGGTGGAATTAGGGTCGAGCCGGACACCGCCGCGTCGACGGTACCTGGGTTGTTCGCCGCCGGCGAGGTGGCCGGAGGGCTACATGGTGCGAACCGGTTGGGCGGAAACTCGCTTTCCGATCTTCTGGTCTTTGGTAGGCGGGCTGGCATGGGTGCCTCCGATTACGCCGAGTCCAGGACGAGTGTGACAACGGTCGATTCGACTGAGATCGAAAGGATAATTGACGAGGCACGCGCTCCCTTGGCTCGGGAGGGCGGCGAGAATCCGTATGATTTGCAGCGTGATCTTCAAGAGACAATGCAGAATCTTGTTGGTATCATCAGGACTGGATCTGAATTGACCCAGGCGCTGAGTGAAATCGATGCTCTCAAAGAGCGCGTTCCCAACGTATCGGTCAATGGTGGAATAGCTTACAACCCGGGTTGGAACCTAGCAACGGATCTGCCATCGATGCTGTCAGTTTGCACAATGGTCACAATGGGCGCGATTGAGCGCAAAGAGAGCCGTGGTGGGCATACCCGCGATGATTTTCCAAAGGCAGATCCTGCGTTAGGGAAGATCAACTTTGTGCAACGTATCAATGGGTCGGGAGAGTGCGTAGTTACGCCCGAGCCCTTGCCTGAGATGCCAGACGAGCTTAAGGCCTTACTTGAGGAAGGGGCACACTGATGGCCGAAGTAGTAATGCGAATATGGCGTGGAGACTCCGAGGGAGGCGAATTTCAGGACTTTCCGACCCAGGTATCCGAGGGTGAGGTTGTGTTGGATGTCGTTCATCGGATCCAGGCTGAAGATGCCCCGGATCTTGCCTGCAGATGGAACTGCAAAGCAGGTAAGTGCGGCTCGTGCTCAGCTGAGATCAATGGGCTTCCACACCTTATGTGCATGACGAGGATGGACACTCTGCCGACTGAGGAGCCAGTTGTAATAGCTCCCATGAAGACGTTTCCGATCATTCGCGACCTAGTCACTGATGTCTCGTTCAACTATGAGATGGCACGCAGGCTCCCCCCCTTCGCACCCAAGGAACCCGGTCCGGACGGTACCTACCGCATGCAGCAAATTGATGTCGAGAGGGGCCAGGAGTTTCGTAAGTGCATCGAGTGCTTCATGTGCCAGGATATTTGTCACGTGATCAGGGATCACGAGGAGAACAAGGAGCATTACGCGGGGCCACGCTTGTTCATAAGGTACATGGAGCTGGAGTCTCATCCACTCGATACCAACGACAGGCGTGAACTATTGCGTGAGGAGATGGGCCTTGGCTACTGCAATATCACCAAGTGTTGTACCGAGGTGTGCCCTGAGCACATAAAGATCACCGACAATGCGATCATTCCGCTGAAGGAACGTGTCGTCGATGCATCCTACGATCCAGTTGCTTGGTTAGGCCGGAAGATTTTGCGCCGCACAAAGAAAACGGCGACTGAGGCGGCGAACTATCGCACCGATCCGAAAACGGTCAAGGCCAGTCAGTAACGGTACGGTAAAGCGCCTGTTTTAGAAGACCTTGCGGCTTGGGGTGTCTGGGTTGAAATTGAGCCCCTGTTCATAATGAGCAGGGGCTCAATTGTGTCCAGGTAAGTCTTAGATGTATTTGATCAGATACCGGCAAAATAGATAGCCGTCGGTTTCAAACAGTCCTGCCAATGTCATCTCTATGGGTGGGGTGGCGCCGATTTCTGCAAATCCAGTGGGAGTTCCGCTGCCGATTCGTGGTGAGATGGTCAGGCAGAGTTCGTCGACGAGTCCGTCCAGCAAGAGCTGGGAAAATACCGCTGGTCCTCCTTCGAAGAGGAGGATTCGAATTCCTTGGGCGAAAAGATGCGAAAAAAGCTCGTCGAAGTCGACCGAGTTTTCGCCAAAGGCAAGTACCGTCGCCGTGTTGGATATCCGGACAACACGGTCTGTGTTCTTTGACATGGAGAGTCTGCTCGTGGCAATCAAGGGCGGATTGTTTTCATCTAAGTATTGTGATGTCTCAGCTATGTCGAATGAGTTGGTAACCACAACCAGTTGTGGAGGGGTTCCTGCGTTGCGCGTCGGTGTCGAGTAGGTTTCCGCACGCGCTGTGGCAGCACCCACAAGTATCGCGTCGCAGTTGTTCCTAAGGAATCTGAAGACTTCTTTGTCGGGTGGTCCGGACACGCCGCTGCTGGTTCCATTGATCTTTATAACGCCATTTGGGGTTGTTGCAAAGTTCGCTCTCACCCACGGCCTTTGCTTGGGTGATTGAGATGGCAGAGGGTAGAACTCTCTGAGTCGGGTATCATCCAGCGAGGCGTCTGTCATTGATTAGAGTTTACGGGTTTGGCAATGGACCGATGTTGGAGGAAGGTACGGGAATTGGTTCGCGGGCGGGCTGCTTTGGATGTGAGGGACTATTGGCTGGTCCCCATCAACTGATGTGCAGTCTGACGTAAATCATGATAAATATGTGAAACAGCTTTTCTCTATCGACGCTGTCACGAGGGAGACGGGTGGCCACTCCGACACTTTGCGGCGCGCGGAAAATGGTGGACAGATTCAGGTGGTGGGTCGAACTCCAAGAAGGTAGGGACTCTATAATTGGTTCGAGTTGCAGTTACTCGAATTGCGCCACGATTCCCCTTCCCATAAGACCATCATCTGAGGTCGTTCCCATCAACGGTCAAAAGGATTTCGAAAGGTCGAGAGGCTTTTTTTCAGGATTTATCAGTTGAGTTACACTAATGTCAGATCGTTGGCAGGTGTGTCAAAGCAGGGCATCAAATGGCGGTAGCCTGATTCTGCGAAGAAGGGAACTGAGATGATTGAGTTCAGTGAGATTAACCTTGAAGCAAGGGCTCCGGATGTCACCGATGGTGGGAGATGGAAGTCAATTCCATTAGTGCAGAGAATTGATCCTCTCACTCTGAAAACGTGTCGGATTCTCACCGGTGTTAAGCTGCAGCCTGAGAAACCACCGGTTCTAACCGACATCGTTGAGGCGGATGGCTTTTGTCCGTTTTGCGAAAATGTATTTGAACGGGTCACATTTGCGTTTGAATCAGATGTTGTACCTACCGGCCGGATCAGAAAGAACCGGGCGGCTGTCGTGCCCAATATCATGGCCTATTCCGGCTATTCTTCGGTCGGAATATACGACACCTCAAGACATTTCCTTACCCTGGATCAGTTCACACCTGAAATTCTCAGCGATGCGTTCTCGGTAATGGTGGAGCACGCCATGGCAGTGAAAGCCGCACGGCCAGATCTTGTCTGGTCGTCAATCAGTGCCAATTATCTGCCATCCTCTGGATCATCAGTTGTGCATCCTCATCTGCAGTCCTCCCATGACCTTCAACCTATGCAATACCAAAAGGAATTGGTCGAGGGTGCTAAGGCGTACCATAAGAGTAGTTCAAGATCGTACTTTGACGATCTTGTAAGCCAGGAGAAGAACAGTTCTAGGTACATTGGCACCACCGGATCGGTCACTTGGTTGACGCCATTTGCACCGAGGGGTTTCCAGGAGATATGGGGAGTTATCGCCAACGCATCAGATATAGCCGAACTATCTCAGCGGAACATAACGGATCTCTCTGACGGCGTGGCCCGAGTGCTTGCCTATTACGGGGCGTACAACTTTTCTGCCTTCAACTACTCGGTGGTTGGAGGTGGTCCCGGATCGTTGGACATTGGTTTCAGGCTCGTCTTCCGGATACTGGTCAGGTCAAATCCTGACAAGTACTACCGCAGCGACGTTACCTATTTTGAACGGCTCTTGGACGAGCCTCTCCTGGATGTTTCACCCGAAGAGGTGGCAAAGGCTGTGGCGGAGTTTTTCAACTAGTCTGTTCGACCTGAGCTTGCCGCTTTTTCTGTTGGGCCGTGTATCTGGAGTAGCCAAACACAATCAGTAACAGCGCAGTGACCAGATACATGAGAGAGAGTGCTGAACTGTCAGTGCCTGCGTAAACGGCGTGTATCCAGATAAGGATCAGAGATATAACGCTGAATCTGTGAACATTGAGCCATCCGCGTTTCCCGATTCCAATCTTGAGTCTTGCTGAAAGGCCGGTCAGTATACCTGCATACAGTCCCGTGGTCCCCAGGGCAACTGGAAGCGGCCTGTAGGCCGATCTGAAGGGGATTAATGCGCCAACCAGGCCGACATTGGCATAGGTGTCGAGCACGATGGTCATGATATGGAGGGCGGTGAAGCTGAGTGTGAAAACAGCCAGGAGGGTATGAAATCTCATGCGCGTGATGGGGTGCAGCAGCTTGATTCGGTGTTTCCATGGGTGAGACAGGAGAAGTCCTGTCATTGCCAGGAGCCAGAACAGGAGATATGCGGTGATCCCACTGGCTCTCGCAATTAGCCATGGCGCCATCTTCGGTTGGTCGAGATAGTGCGACTCAAAGATCGTGAGAAGGTAGCCGATGCCGATTGCATTCGCAGTGACGATTGCAACCGTAAACAGGTCAGCGATGAGCGAGCGGGGCTCGTCATCCTCAAGGTATTCGTCAACTGGGTTGTCCCGTGTATCACCTGGTTTGGCCACTGAGGACGCTCTCCTTCTTGGGAGCAAATGGGTTGGCAGATCTCATGATGACGTACCACTCCAGATTACATAGGGACTGATCAAGGAGTTCGTGAATGCCTGTCCGTGATCAGATATCCAGGCGGTTGGGATGTTGTTGGATTCCGAAAAATCTCTAATACGGTCTTTTCCAACCAGGAATAGTGATTTTGACCAAATTTCCGCTTCGGCAGGGTCTTTGGCGACTACGGTAACGGCCGTCAGTCCTTTTCCACCAGGTTCTCCAGTCTTCGGGTTGATGAGGTGATGCCGAAACTCACCATTCTGCCACCAACTCCTCACAGCAATGGACGAGGTGCAAACAGCTAAATCTTTAAGTCGTAACACCATCATCGGGTCACCCTCGGGTTGGAACGGGTTTTGGACTCCAATGTTCCAACCGTTCATGGTCGGTCCGCCGCCGAAACAAATGCAATCTCCGCCAGCTTCGATCAGGAAATGTGACTGTCCAGATTTGATTGCCTCCGCAGACCACCTTAGGGCAAGCCCTTTGCCAATTCCTCCCAGGTCGATTGGAAACTCGCCAACTCGGACCTGGTTATTTGTTTTGAACTTTGGTTTCCATTCAGGTAATGGATTTCGCGTAGAGTGTGTTTGAGTTGACTTTGCTTCGGGCTTGTCAGTGGTCCAGGAGTTCTTGTATCCAAGTGACAGCAGGTCTGTCAGAATCCTTGGATCGAAGAGGAAGTCGGTTAGTTTGTAGGCTTCGTACGCATCTTGGATTGCCGTAAAGCACAATGGAGAGACTTGGTGCCAAGACTGGGGCGATTGATTCAACTGGGATAGGTCGCTGGTTGGATCGAACCTGGTACAGGCATGTTCCGTTTCGGAAAAGATGGCCTCGACTTGTCGAAGGCTCAGTTGAAAGTCTTGATCATCCTGTGTTGGACAAGCTGACACGATGACTGAAGTGGCCATGGCCCGGAATGAGTCGATCGTGGTCGCCAAATCTATGTTATCCGAGGGCACGTGATGCTCCAGTGGAACCGTGCGTTGGAGGTGGGGCGGTGACGACTGTTCTTGGCGGGTTGGCCAGACTTTGCGTGGTGGGGGGTGGAGCTTGGGTCGCTCCGATACTGGGTGCATTGGCCGACGGAAGCTGTTGGCTGCCCTTTCCACTCAATGCCGTGCCGGCAAGCTGTTGAATCTGGCTTTTCAGTTGTGCGATCTGTGCCTCAAGCTGGACAATCCTTTGCTGTTCCAGAACTTGTTGTGGACTCAACGTCGTGGCGGTTGGAGGCTGCGCGGACGAGGTGGTGGTAGCTGTCGTGGCTGAAGTGTTGGAGGCGGGGTAACTGCGGTTGATGGTCTTGGAAACGTAAAGTGTTGACAGTACACCCACCCCTGTTGACAGTGGATACAGAACCACCAAAGGTACGTATTTCCTCAGCTTTGTCTGCTGCGTCTTAGAAAGCTTCATTCGGCCTTATTGATGAGCTAATTGTCCGTCTTTTGCACGGCGGTAGTTGTCGAACCCCCATTGTTGCCGGAGACTGTGGTCGTGGTGTGATCACCGGAGTCATCAGAGGACCCGTCATCGGATTTGGCTGAGCTTGCCCCGGTCATAGCGTTGGTTGGCGGCATGGAGGTCGTTGTTGAATTTCCGGCAAGAAAGGCCGCGTTACTGTTGGCATTGTCGATTGCAGGGGCAGGAAGTCGTGAAGCCAATGCGGATTTGGCGGAACTCAATTCTGATTGAAGCTTAGCCTCCTCGCTCGAAAGCTTGCTCAAGACGGCTGCTGTCGGGTCCTGAGTCGTTGTGGTCGAAGAAGTTGTCGTTGGTGCATCTTGGCTAACAGGCAACGACGGAGGCGTGACCACGGTTACGGCATGTATAGCTGTCGCGGACCCTGCCCCGATGCCGATCGCAGCGGCCAACTTGATAAAGCCGGTTCTTGTGAGCAATTTCAACCTCCTGGTTTGTTGTGTACAGTTTCCCAGGCCCAAGTGCCAGTTGGATTATGCTGGAATTAGAATTTTCTTAGTAACCGCGCGACCCGGAATTCCCGCATTACCCACGTATGACAGGCAATTATAGTTGGAAATGTCTTTCTATTTGAGGTA
>DAHXKX010000059.1 GCA_027366165.1 Actinomycetota bacterium | reverse complement strand
TACAGCAAAGGTTCAGATAGCGGCAATCAGCAGTTTTGATGCTCAATTGGCCCCGGCTGCCAAAGCTGGGCTTCAACCAGGTGATTTGATTGTATCTGCAAACGGCCAGAAGATAACGAGCGCCAACCAACTTGCCGGAATTATATCGAAGTCGGTAGGCAAACCGGTTTCACTGAGAATTTCCCGGGACGGAAAAGTGACAACTAAGACCGTTACTCCTGTAAATGCAAGCGATGTGACAATATCGGGTCAGCCACTGCGGCCAGCCGACAAGTCCGCCACTGGAGTGATAGGGGTTGAGCTCGTTGCGCCAATCCAGGAACTGAATCCCCTGGCAGCTGTCGGCACAACTTTCTCCAACATGTGGAGTTACTCAGTTGAGACCGTATCGGCTCTCATAAGTCATTTTTCACCACACGGGATCTCAAGCTATGTGCAGCAGCTGCAAAATCCCTCCACTCAGATCAACTCACCTGGTGCATCTTCAAGATTTGAGTCGCCCGTTGGAATCGTACGGTTGGCCTCCCAGGCTGCGCAATCGGGCATCGGCCCGGTCCTGTCATTGCTCTTTTCAATCAACATCTTTGTGGGGATTTTCAATCTCCTGCCGCTGCTACCTCTTGACGGCGGCCATATCATCGTCGCAGTCTACGAGCGCCTCCGTTCTACAAAACAGAGACGATACCACGTAGACGTCATGAAGTTGATGCCCCTCACATATTTGGTGGTGATGGTGATCGTTTTGCTTGGGGCCACGGCCCTGTATCTCGATGTGACGCACCCGTTGGCCAATCCATTCGGATGACAGATGCCGGGAATCGCCGGGGCCCCTTTAGCTCCCGGGTGATTTAGGGTTAATGTTGGCACTTAGCCGAATTCATAATCAAGACGATTCGACTTATCTAAAGGTTGTTCCATATGGCTAGACAGACAGGTTTCATCAGGCCGAGGCGGGACTCCCGTCAGATCATGGTGGGAAAGGTACCGGTGGGAGGTGGAGCGCCGGTCACCGTACAGTCGATGACCACCACAAAGACCTCTGATGTCGAGGGCACTCTAACTCAGATATATGCGCTTTACGGAGCCGGTGTAGACATTGTTCGTTGCACGTGCAACGACTCCGACGCTGCGGAGGGGCTCGCCCGAATTGTGCCCAGGTCACCGGTTCCAATCGTAGCTGATATTCACTTTCATTACGAGATGGCTCTTGCGGCGTTGGAGGCGGGAGTCGCTTGTTTGCGCCTTAATCCCGGAAATTTGAGAAAGCCGGAGGAGATCAAGCTGGTGGCATCGGAGGCAAAGGATCGAGGCGTTCCGATACGCATAGGTGTGAATGCGGGATCTCTGCACCCGGACCTGTACAAGAAGCATGGTGGAGCTGTTCCGGAGGCGCTGGTGGAATCGGCCCTCTATGAACTCTCACTTTTTGGCGAAGTTGGTTTCGAGGATGTGAAGATCTCTGTCAAAGCCTCGAACGTCCCTCTGATGATCGAGTCTTACAGGATGCTGGCTGAAGCGACGAATGTTCCATTGCATCTCGGAGTGACCGAGGCTGGCCCACCGCCTGCGGGTCTGATAAAGAGCAGTGCCGGAATCGGCACCCTTTTGGCTGAAGGAATTGGGGACACCATCAGATATTCCCTAACGGCTGATCCGATCGAGGAGGCAAAGGCCGGAAGGCAGCTTTTGGAGGCGCTGGGCCTCAGAGAGCGAAGGGGTCTCGACCTGATTGCATGTCCCAGCTGCGGCAGAACCGAAATTGACGTGATATCGGTTGCAAACCGGGTCCAGGTTGCTATGGAAAAGTTGAATCTTCCGATTCAGGTCGCTGTCATGGGCTGCGTGGTGAATGGCCCAGGAGAAGCGCGCGAGGCCGATCTGGGGATTGCCGCCGGCAAGCGAAAGGGCCACCTTTTCATAAAGGGCAAGATAGTCAGAGTAGTCCCAGAAGAGCGGATGGTCGAGGAACTCATTCATGAGGCTCAAAAGCTTGTAAAGGAGGGCGTGGAAGCCCGCCTCGCCGCCGCTGATGAGAACGCCGCCCGAGAGGCGGAACTTGACCGGGCCGAGTTACTTGAACTCAAGGGACCGGATGTGAACAGCTCTGAGACCAAAGTGAAACTGATTCGCCAGCGTCTTGCAGAGGAAAACTAGCTTTCACCACCCTATTCATCGTGGTGATGGGCAAGATTTATGTAAATAACACGTTAGGCCAGCTATTAAACCAAATAGCCTTTACGCATGCGCATGACACGGTTAGCTTTGAAGACCCAGAGGGAAGCTCCAGCAGACGCTGAGGCGGTTTCCCACCAGCTATTGGTTCGAGCAGGATATATTCGCCGACTGGCATCGGGGGTTTACAGCTTTTTGCCTTTAGGGCTTAGAGTCCTTTCGAAACTCAGTCGTATCGTTCGAGACGAGTTCGATGCCGCCGGCGCCCAGGAACTGTTGTTACCAGCGCTGCACCCCGTGGAAATCTGGCAGCAAACTGGCAGGATAGAGACCATGTCCGACGTGCTAATGCACGTTGAGGCAAAAGGGGGCGCTTTCATACTGGGCCCAACACACGAGGAAGCCGTAATCGCGACCATCTCCCCTGATCTGGAGTCGTACAGAGATCTTCCGGTCACCGTATACCAGATCCAGACCAAGTTTCGCGATGAAGCCCGACCCAGGTTTGGTCTTATGCGGACCCGGGAGTTCATCATGGCTGATGGTTATTCGTTTGACGCGTCACCGGAGGGGATGAAGAAGTCCTACAAACTGATGTATCAGGCATTTCTGAATATCTTTAACCGTTGCGCTCTTCCATACGTACCGGTTGAGGCAAATTCCGGGGCAATTGGCGGTGACGTAAATCACGAATTCATGGTGCCATCTCCGATAGGAGAGGACCATTTTGCCCAGTGTCCGCTATGTGGATATGCCGCAAATATCGAGGCGGCTAATCGTGGCAAGGCAAGTCGATCGCCATCGGGTGAAGCTATTCCTCAGATGTTGGTTCATTCAACTCCAGGGGCAAGCTCGATCAAAGATGTTGTTGAGTTACTCAGGTCTGAAGGTCTTGAAATTGACGAGTCGGCGCTGATCAAGGCGCTGGCATACAAGGACGACAAAGATGACATCACTTTGATTCTGGTTCCGGGCAACCGCGAGGTGAGAGTTCCTGCCGGATTGACTCCACTCGACGATTCAGATTTTGAATCGAACTCGTTCCTTTTCAAAGGATTCATTGGACCGATGGGAATGAGCGACCAGGGAGTCAGAGTGCTAGCCGACCACGGGATACTTGAGAGGGACAGCTGGTTCGCCGGTGCCAACCTTGGGGGCCATCACGTTTCAAATGCCGCAATTGAAAGGGATTTCAAAGTCGATGAGATCGGCTCATTTGTCGTTGTTATGGACGGGGATCCATGTCCGAACTGTGAGGGAACGCTTACGCTGATCCGTTCGGCGGAGGTCGGCCACACATTTCAATTGGGCCTGGCATACTCTAACAAGATTCCATATGCCTCTTTCAAGGCAGAGGACGGCAGTGACCAAAAGTACTGGATGGGTTGTTACGGGATTGGAATGAGCAGGCTCCCTGCCGCCATTGCCGAGCACCTTCACGACGACAGTGGCTTGCGCTGGCCAAAGAGCATTGCTCCATATCCGATTGAGATATTGACAATAACACCTGCCAGAGCACCCGAGGCAGTGGCTTTTGCCGACGATATCTACCGCCAGCTTGAGGAAAAGGGTGTGGAGGTGCTTTACGATGATAGGGACCTTGCCCCAGGCGTGAAGTTTGCGGATGCGGATCTGATCGGAATACCTACCATAGTAACGATTGGCCAGCGGGGATTGGCAAATGGCGTGGTGGAAGTCAAGGACAGGCTCACTGGAGATAGAAGCGAGGTGAGCGTCCCGCAGTTAGTTGACTACTTGGCCAGGCTGAGCTGATAAAAATTCCTTTGGACTTTTATACTTAATGCTTCGCCCTAATAGGGCATTCATACTTCCATCGGTCAATATTTCGCTTATACTTAAGTGAAAGACTCTTACTAGTCGTTCCAGACTGGTCCCAAGAGTTACAAGTCGTATAGCGATTGTGAAAACGTGGGCGTCTAGCCCGCGTTTTTGTATCTCTAGACTATTTGGATTTTAGAGGAGGTGAATGATGTGACACAGGGAATTGAAGCGAAGTTGCGGGAGATCGCACAGGATCCCCTGGCTGATCGGGGATTGGAGTTGTTGGATGTGGAGCTGAAGAGCGGTTCTCTTCGTGTCACGCTCGATAGCGAGACTCCACTTGATCTGGACCGAATAGCGGATGCGTCATCACTCATTTCCAGACTTATTGACGACTCGGTCGAATTCGATGATATGAGCCAGTTTAATTTGGAGGTTTCAAGCCCCGGTCTGGAGCGCAGATTGCGAACCGAGGAGCATTTCAGGCGCTTTTTGGGTTCTAAGGTGAGCATAAAGATGAGTCCGGAGTTCGTAGGACTTAGGCGATTTGTCGGAGTGGTGAACAAAGTAGGAGACGGATCTGTAACGGTTCAGGTCGGCGATTCCTCGGTCACCGGATCTCCGGATTTGGAAGTGAAGATCGATCAAATTGAGAGAGCACGTACGGTGTTTGAGTGGGGACCTTCGACAGCTTCGCGATCTAAATCCATCCATGGATCTAAACAGGCGGGTAAGACGAAGATAGCAGCGAACAAGATGGCAAATAGTGAGGGACGAGATGGCTAAGACAAATTTTGACTTTTTAGAGGCACTGCAGATGATTGCCAACGACAAAGGCATCGCTGTTGATACCTTACTGGACTCCCTTGCTAATGCATTAGTAGCAGCATATAAGAGAAGGCCGGATGCGGCAGAAGAGGCAGTCGTCACAATAGACCCTGACACTGGAGAGATCCGGGTATTTGGCCAAGAGCTGGACGACGAAGGGAATGTGATCAGGGAGTGGGATGACACTCCTAAGGACTTTGGCCGAATCGCCGCCCAGACGGCAAAGCAGGTCATGCTGCAACGGATC
>DAHXKX010000058.1 GCA_027366165.1 Actinomycetota bacterium | reverse complement strand
CGTCCTGACACCCAGACCAAGACGGAGCTTCCTTACCTCGGATTCGATCCCCCCTGTCAAATAGGCAATCTGGTCGTCGGAAAATCCCATCCTCTTGGCCCTGGTGAAATCGGCCTTCGTAAGCTCGGAAAGACTCTTCTGAGCAAGTTCCAGCCGTAATTTTGAAATTTGAAGTATCTGCCCAAGGAACCATGGGTCAACCTTGCACGCCCGGTACACCTGCTCGATGCTTGCACCACGCCGAAGAGCCGACTCTATCTGGAACGGGCGCATTGGAGTGGCTATTTTGACCGCCTCAAGCAGATCATCGACTGGAATTGAATCCACTCCTGCTTCAGCCGCATCACCGTTGAGACCGCTCCTGCCAAGCTCAATGGATCGGAAAGCCTTCTGAATCGACTCTGCAAAAGTCCTTCCGATTGCCATCGCCTCACCCACCGACTGCATCCGCGTTCCGAGGACATCCTCTACACCGGGAAATTTCTCAAAAGCCCATCGTGGCACCTTGGTCACGACATAATCGATTGTGGGTTCGAAAGAAGCTGGGGTCACCTTGGTTATATCGTTTCTGACCTCGGCCAGACTATAGCCTACTGCTAGCTTCGTCGCGATCTTTGCAATGGGAAATCCGGTTGCCTTCGATGCCAGGGCGCTAGAGCGCGACACTCTTGGGTTCATCTCAATAACTACCATCTTGCCAGTGTCAGGATCAACTGCAAACTGGATATTGGATCCTCCGGTTTCTACGCCGATCCTTCTTATGACAGCAAAGGCCGCATCACGCATCCTCTGGTACTCAACGTCGGAAAGCGTCTGTGCCGGTGCAACCGTGATCGAATCGCCGGTGTGGACTCCCATGGGATCAAAGTTCTCGATAGAACAGACAATTACCGCGTTGTTACTCGAATCCCGCATGACCTCCAGTTCGAACTCCTTCCAGCCTGCGATTGAACGTTCGATCAGGATCTCCGAAACAGGCGACGCCGCAAGTCCCTGAGAAGCCAGAATGGCAAACTCAATATCATCGTGCGCAATTCCGGTTCCGGCACCTCCAAGGATGAATGACGGTCGGATTATCAAAGGGTAACCAATCAAGGAGGCAACCTGAAGCGCTTCCTCCATGGAATGGGCAAAGCCTGATGGTGGCACTTCTAAGCCGATTTCACCCATCGCCGCTTTGAACAGGTCCCTGTTTTCCGCGGTCTTGATCGCAAGGGCATTGGCACCGATCATCTTCACTCCAAAGCGATCGAGTACGCCTGCCTCTGACAGCTCCATTGCCAAATTCAGCGCAGTCTGTCCGCCTAATGTTGGAAGCAGCGCATCAGGCCTCTCCTTCTCAATGATAGAGGTGAGAATCTCCAAATCCAGTGGCTCGATGTAGGTCCGATCTGCGAAATCAGGGTCGGTCATTATTGTCGCTGGATTCGAATTGGCAAGAATTACCCGAAAGCCCTCCTCCTTTAGCACCCTGCAAGCCTGTGATCCTGAATAATCAAACTCGCAGGCTTGACCAATTACAATCGGGCCGGAGCCGATCACTAAAACGGAAGAAAAGTCGTTCCTACGCGGCACAGTCAGCTCGCCTTCCTCATTAGATCCGCAAATTGTGAAAATAGGTATCTCGAATCGTGTGGCCCTGGACCTGCTTCGGGATGATATTGAACTGAAAACGCATTTAGGTCTGGCACTTCAAAACCCTCTATGACGTTGTCGTTTAGATTGCTATGCGAAATCTTCACCACGACATCCAAACCTCTGAGGGAATCGGCATCGACCGCATAGTTGTGATTCTGACTGGTGATCTCGACCACCTCGTCACTCAGTCTTTGAACAGGATGATTTCCACCATGATGACCAAAATCCATTTTGAAAGTCTTCGCTCCGATAGCCTGCGCAAGAAGTTGATGACCCAGACAGATTCCGAAAATTGGCACTTTGCCCAGCAGTTTTTGGATAATGGCAACCGCATATCCGACCGCCGCAGGATCTCCGGGTCCGTTGGAGAGAAAGACCCCGTCCGGGTTCATGGCCAGGATCTCCTCAGCTTTCATGGTAGCTGGCACAACGATGACCGACGCGATTTCGGCCAGCTGGTCCAGTATGGTGCGTTTTACCCCGTAATCAATGGCCACCACCCTCTTCGGCCCACCCGCTACTTCATAGACACGACTTGTAGTGACCCCTTTTACCAGATCCTTGCCAAGCGTGCCACCCTCCACGCGTGCCAGCTGCTGAAGCCCGGCGATGTCTTGGGTACCTATGGCCCCGGGCAGTGCGCCATGGGAACGTATGTGCTTTGTCAGTGCCCGGGTGTCAATGCCGGTCAGCATCGCCACCTTGTTGCGCGAGAGGTACGACACAATGCCTTCTGTGGCCCTCCAGTTAGAAAAGTAGGTGCTCACCGCGCGAGCGATCACGGCCGAGCAGTGAGGCTTCTCAGATTCAAAGTCCGAGGCGTTTATACCATAGTTTCCAAGATGGGGATAGGTGAATGTGACAATCTGGCCAGCATAGGAAGGGTCGGTGATTATCTCTTGATATCCGGTCAACGCCGTATTGAATACGACTTCACCTGTCACCGGACCTGAAAAGCCCAATGACTCCACCGTGACCAGCTCCCCTTCAAAGATGGCGCCGTCTGCCAGAACCAGGGCAGCCCCAATGAATTTAACATTCTCCTCGGCATGTCTTAAAGACACAACTCTCCTTCTTTTAGTCTCATTTCCCCGTTAACAAATGTGTACATAATCTTTCCAACCAGGTCAGTATCGAAATATGGTGAGTTCTTGGATCGCGAGACGAGGTCTTGTTCGCTGAGCTGCCACCGCACCTTTGGATCGAAAATCGTAATGTTGGCAGGCCTGGCACTTAGTAGCGGTCCTCCATGAACCTCGTCTATCTGAGCTATCCTTGCTGGCTTCCAGGTGAACAAGCTGATCAGATGAATCAACTGCTCGTCGGAAAGGTCGCTCATGCCACGGCCCCCATTGTGTGGAAGATCCAATTGACGGTGCAGCTCGCCAAGCACAGCCCCAAAAGCTCCCTGCAATCCAATCATTCCGAAAGCCGCCGCATCGAGCGTCGTGTCCTTTGCCTCTTTCTGGTGGGGCGCATGGTCGGTGGCCACCGCATCAAAAACACCTCCAAAGAAGGCTTTCCACAGCCCAGCCCGGTCCAAATCGGAGCGTAGCGGTGGATTAACCTTGAACATTGTGTTGAAATCCATAAGGTTGATGTCGGACAGGACCAGATGATGCGGAGTCACCTCTGCGGTTATTGGCAGGCCCTCGGCCTTGGCCATTTGAACCATTGCAGACGAGCGTGCAGTGGAAATGTGGAGAAAGTGCAATCTCGCTCCGGTCAGGCGAACAAGCTCGATGTCCCGGGCTACCATCACGTCCTCTGCGGCGTTCGGGATTCCCTTTACCCCTAAAATCGCAGAAACAGCGCCTTCGTTGATCGAGCCGGCATTTGCAAGTGTCGCATCTTCGCAGTGTTGCGCAAGTGTCACCCCGATCCCCTTTGCATACTCCAGCGCACGCCTCATCAACTGACCGTTTTGAACCCCCGCACCGTCGTCGGTGAAAATCCGAATCCCCATGTCGGCCATCTTGGACATCTCAGTAAGACCCTCACCAAGGCGCCCCTTGGTTATTGCACCGGAAAAATAAACGTCAAGTGGTGCCTCTTTGGCCAGGTGCTGCACATAACTGACGGCCTCAGGCGAATCTATGGTTGGCGATGTGTTTGGCATGGCCACCAATGCTGTATATCCCCCAAGAATTCCAGCCTGGCTTCCGCTGAGAATTGTCTCGGCCTTCTCGTTGCCCGGCTGTCTCAGGTGTGTGTGCAGATCGACAAAGCCGGGCGAAACTATTAGCCCCCGGGCATCGATCTCGGAATAACCCTTTGATCGCTCGATTTCCGCTTCACTGGCAACAATCATCCCGTCAGCGAGCAACAGATCCGCCCGGCGAACCCCAGTGGAATCTACGACGGTTCCTCCGCGTACCAGATACTTCCGAACTGGTGTTACCATATCGACTCCAAACGTCCTTGATAAGCTCCAAACAGCCAATACAGCACCGCCATACGAACACCAACGCCATTACTCACTTGTTTGCGAATCAGCGACTGGGGCGAGTCGGCAACTTCGGCTGTGATCTCCACCCCCCGTATTATTGGACCGGGATGCATCACGATTGCAGTTTTCTTGGCCCTACCAAGCCGATCATGAGTCAATGCAAAATCTTTGGAGAACTCGGCCAACGAAGGCATGAGTGACTCCGAGAATCTCTCGCTCTGTATCCTCAAGAGATATATGACGTCGCAAAGTGGGAGTACCTCCTCCAAGGAGTTGCTAACCTTCACAGGCCACAGAGATAGGTCTGTTGGCAAGAGAGCTGGTGGGCCCACCAGGGTCACTCTCGCCCCAAGGCGACTCAGTAGCTGAACGTTGGACCTTGCAACGCGGGAGTGGAGTACGTCCCCGATGATAGCTACTTCGATTCCGTCCAGCCTCTTCCCGGCCTCAAAGTGATCCATGATCGTCACCGCATCCAGCAACGCTTGGGTGGGATGCTCGTGAGCTCCGTCTCCGGCATTGACAAGGGGTATGTCGAGCCACGAGCTCACCAGTTGAACTGAGCCCGAGGAGAAATGCCTCATGACGATCAGATCAGCCCCGAGAGATTCGATGGTCTCGGCGGTATCGCGCAAAGACTCGCCTTTTGAAACTGAAGAGCTGGCAAGGGTAAAGGTGAGCACATCGGCAGAAAGCCTTGTGGCGGCCAGTTCAAAAGAAAGCCTGGTCCGAGTGGAGTTCTCAAAAAACAGTGTGGCAACAGTCTTGCCTCTGAGCGCAGGTACTTTTGGAATATCGCGCGAATTTACCTCGAAGAACACCCTGGACAGCTCCATCAACTCGGTGATGTCCTCGTCGGTCAGGTCAGAAATAGAAACCAGGCTACGATGCATTTCCCACCTCTTTGAGAATCCTTACGCCTTGTCTGGTTACTTCAACCATTTCGCTTCGGGAAGTTGGAAGGTTCTTTCCAACGTAGTCAGGGCGAATGGGAAGTTCACGATGTCCACGGTCGACCATGACCGCCAACTGGATTGCTTTCGGCCGACCAAAGCCCAGAATCGCCTCGAGCGCGGCCCGCACCGTCCTCCCGGTAAAAAGCACATCGTCCACCAAGAGCACCGTCTCACCTTTGACTGACACCGGAACATCGGTTGATGAACTCTTGATAAGCGGTCTGAGTGCGTGGTCGTCACGATAAAGGGATACATCAAGTGATCCTAGTGCACAGGGGAAAGTGGCTATCTCCAGCAAAGCGTTGCAGAGTTCCTCGGCAATCCAGACTCCGCCGGTTTGAAGGCCAACTACGACAAGCTCTGTACAACCCCGGTTATGTTCCACTACCTCATGGGCAATACGGCTAAGAACCCGCTTAACATCTGTGCCAGTCATGACTACAGACGCCATTGAATAAGAATGGCCTGAACTCGACCCATTTTCGGGCGCCAAATATCCTCCTAATTCCGTATGAGCCTCGCAGAGCTCACTTGACGGCACTAGCCTCAACTAGTCTATAGCCCATGTTCACGAGCCTCGTCTTGGTGGCGACACAAAAACTGACCATTTTTAGGGGAATATAAAAGGATGACTTTTCCAGTTGAGCCAACAAACCAAAGCAGCGAAAGGACGGCTGCATCTAGAGGGCCACGGCATTCAAAACGAAAATCAACCGCAAAGAGGGCCAGGAATATCGGAATAATCCTTGTCGTGGTTCTTCTGGTTATTGCGATTGCCGGATATGGTTACGTCAAGTACAGGTACGGTCAGATCAAGAAACTGACCGTGGGCAATCTCACCAAACCCGCATCGAACCAACCAATGAATATCCTAATCGTAGGTTCAAACTCAAGAGCTGCCCTGAACGGCAAGCAGGCCTCGGCCTTTGGCACCGCGCAGCAGGTCGGCGGCGCCAGAAGCGATGTCACGATGATACTTCACATCGATCCAAAAACACATTCCGTATCCCTAGTCTCAATTCCGCGTGACTTGTTCATGCCGATACCAGACAGCAACCTTTCGAATCGAGTCGACGCCTCGCTGAACAGCGGCCCAAGTCAGCTAGTCAAGACCATCGAACAGGACCTTGGAATCGGCATCTCGCATTACGTGGAACTGAACTTCGACACGTTTCAAAGCATCGTCCAGACCCTTGGCGGGTTGGACATGTATTTTCCTTACCCCGTTAGGGACGCCTACTCCGGGTTGAACGTGCAGGCTACTGGATGCCACTACTTGAACGGCTTCCAAGCGCTTGCGGTCGTTCGCGCAAGACACCTTGAGTACAAGACACCTGCCGGCCAATGGATCGAAGACCCCCTCGGAGACCTCTCCAGAATCCGCCGCGACCATGAGTTCATGAGAGTCCTTTTCTCCGCGGTGAAGCAGAAAGGCATATCAAACCCGTTGACCCTGAATGCAATACTTTCCTCAGTGGCACCGGACCTCCAAGTTGACTCTGGTTTTTCATTGGGCGAAATGTTCTCGTTGGCCAGCCAGTTCAGAAATCTGAACCCAAACTCCATTCCCACCGCGACACTTCCGGTAGCACTGGTCAATAACTACACCTACAACGGGGCAAACTATGGTGACGTTGTTTTTCCGGCCCAACCGCAGGATCAGACGATAATAAATAAGTATCTCGACCTTCCCGTCCCAACGATAAGTAAAAGCAGCTTCTCGATCTCCGTGCTCAACGGCTCCGGAATCGCCCAGCAGGCCGGCACAGTTGCGCAACAGCTTGGAGCGGACGGATTCAAGGTGACCTCCACCGGCAACGCCAAGGTCCTGAGCACAGACACTGAGACCATCATCTATTACAAGGCGGGCTTTTTGCAGCAAGCCTCGCTTCTGAGAGACAGTCTTTCCGGTGCAGTGATTATGGGTCAGTCCTCAACTCTCACCAGCGCTCCGGTGGAGTTGGTCACCGGTACAGGGCTCACTGTCGCCAAGCCCGTTGTTACGACCACGACCCAGGCCGTCTCCACGACAGGCAAGGCCACATCGGGGGCACCTGCGCCAGCGACAACTCTGGCTCCAGTAACGCTGCCTGCGACCGCCTCAGTCACCCCGCTTCAGCCTTGGGATCCGCGAGCGTGTCCGGCCGGTTCGCAAATCACGCCTACTGGCTAAAGAGATTCGACGCCCTACCAGAATCGGATCGGAACTGACATACTCCACTCATGCCCCGGTCAGTTCGAATCACAGAGCCTTCATACACCAATCACTTGCCCAGAATCTTGGCAATGTCTGCGGAAAGCATGGCCGGGGTGATTTGCCCGGCAACATCCACCACAACCTTGCCCTTTGAATCAATGAACATAGTGGTAGGGAGACCGATCAGGTGATAGGGCAGCTCTAGCTGGCCGCTTCCATCAAATACAGTTGGATAACCAACACCAGTCTGATGCAGTATCGACTCTCCCCCGGCTCTGGTGTCATTCTCATCAACACCAATGAACTGGACCTTGCCAGCGTCCAGTTTCGAAAGTGCCGCAAACTCAGGCAACTCAGTCTTGCATGGGACACACCAGGATGCGAAGAAATTGAGCACTATAGGGTGCCCGAGGTACTGGCTGAGCATGATGGTCTGCGAGGAACGACTGACGGGAGAGAGAGTGAAGTCTGGAGCCGACTTGCCAACCAATGGACCGCCCACCTCGATCCCGGACGCCTCAACCAAAGGTGATGAGGTGCTCTTACTCCCCCCGATAGACAGCGATACCACTATCGCGTACACGATTAATATTGCAAGGACAAGGCTGAGTCCCAGGAAGATAAGCTTCCTCACCCTTCGGAGATTGGTCTGACCGTCGAATGGAGGAGATTCAGGGATGCCTGACAAGAATATCTATCCCCATAGCTAGAAACAGAAGGGTGAGATAGGAAATTGAAAAACTAAATACCCTCATCGCGACTTTAGGGGAACAGTTTCTGTAGAGACGGACCGCGTAGCCAAGAAACCCACCCCCCAAAGCCAGTGCGGCAACCCAATAGATTGGGCCCAGATGGGCAGCCGGAACAAGCAGCAAACTGACGATCCACAAGATCACGGTGTAAAAGACAATTTCACCGGCAGTCTTTCTGGGGGTGGCAACCGCCGGCAGCATCGGCACGTTTGCTCGGGCGTAATCGTCCTTGTACCGAAACGCAAGAGCCCAAAAATGTGGCGGGGTCCAAAGAAATATTATTAGGAACATGATCACCGGGGTCAGAGAGACAGAGTGAGTGACAGCCGCCCATCCGACCAGCACCGGCGCAGCACCGGCAGCTCCACCTATCACGATGTTTTGACTTGAAGTCCGCTTGAGCCAAAGTGTGTAAACGAAGATATAAAAGAGTGCCGCGGCAAGGGCGATCAGTGCGCTCAAGACATTTACAAAAAGTGCAAGCTCCAGAAATGCCGCCACTTCCAATGAGATCGCGAATGTCAGTGCCGCCGACGGCGATATCTCGCCGGTTACGAGTGGTCTTTTCTGCGTCCTCTTCATAATCGAATCAATGTCGCGGTCAACCCACATGTTCACCGCATTCGCACCGCCTGCGGACAAAGTACCGCCTACGAGAGTCAAAAAAACAAGCCATATGCCCGGAACACCCTGTTTGGCGACGATCATCGCTGGAACAGTGGTAATCAATAGAAGCTCAATAATACGCGGCTTCATTAGAGCAACGTAACTCCCGACTACCCTGATGCCGCTTCGCCGTCCTACAGTACCCACTAGTAAATTCATACTAACCTATCGATTATTGTCCGCAGGTTCCAGAACCATCCAGGCCAACATGAGATTATCGACGATGAGCCAACCCACTCCACCGCCTATCCAACGCACAAAAGATGTGAATACTCCCTGAAACTCAGTTGTAGATCCTAAATTTAAAAGATGGCTAGAACCTGAGACATTTCCCTATCACACTATTATTTCGAATTTTATTCCACCCTATCATCTGACGATCGCTAATAATCCAGAGCAGGACTAAAGTTGCCCATGAAGACAAATCACCGAATTGCCCAGTTGAGACAGCTGTTAGACGACCACAAAATTGACGTTCTGATAATCACGAACCTTTTGAACATCAGATATCTCACAGGATTCACCGGATCAGCCGGAACGCTGCTCATCGCCTCTCCGTCGCATTCCAGTGATGACTTTGGACTGCTGTGTACAGATGGCCGATATGGCGAGCAAGCGGAACTGCAAATCAGGGAATCAGGCGCAAACGTCCAGATAACCGTTGGAAACAACCAGAAACAGTTCGCGAGTTCCAAACTCTTTTCTAATGGGAGTCCATGCATTGCCATCGAACCCGATTCCACCTCAATGACACTCTTCAACACCTGGACAAAGATCATGGAACGGACAATCGCTCCGAGCGATGTCAAGATCGAAACCATCAGACAATTTAAGGACGAGGAGGAGATCGCTGCGATAAGAACCGCTTGCCATATTGCCGATGAAGCTCTCACGGCCGTACTGCCCAGACTGAGCGACGAACCCACGGAAAGTGAATTTGCAGCAGAGCTGGAATTTCAGATGAGAATCCTTGGAGCGCAAGGACCGTCCTTCGAGACCATCGTGGCTTCCGGTCCAAATTCCGCCATGCCCCATGCGAGACCGACAAACCGACGGATGACCGAGGGCGACACAGTGGTAATCGACTTTGGTGCGCTTTGGAATGGCTATCACTCCGACTGCACCAGAACCTACTTCCTCGGCAGTTCCCCGACTGAACAGTTCAAAGGAATCTACGGCGCCGTCGAAAACGCCCAGAAAGCCGGAGTCTCAAAGACCGTTCAAGGTGAACAGATCTCCGCTGTTGACCGCACCTGCCGGAACTCGCTGGCCGCCAACAACCTCGCGGAGTTCTTCACCCATAGCACTGGACACGGCGTGGGTCTAGAAATTCATGAACTTCCCTGGGTCCACGGCGACAGCATGTCAAGTTTGAAAAATGGTGACGTAGTCACGGTCGAGCCAGGAGTGTATATTGCCGGCGAGCTCGGAGTACGCATTGAGGACACTATCGCCATAACTGAATCTGGAAGCGAAATCCTGACAAGGATCGCCAAATCTCCCGTACTCCCATAACCAGCCCGGCGGCGATTCTGATTGCCCCGGCCTTGCTGCCCTAATACCAAAGGCTAGAATATGAACCACGCTCGCATAGGGCATCAGACTTTTTAGCCTGTTGGAAGGATCTTATGGCAATCTCAACATCAACGAACGACCTGAAGAATGGCATGACTTTGGATCTCCCCGACGGACTCTTCACAGTCGTAGAGTTCCAACACGTCAAACCAGGCAAAGGTGGAGCGTTCGTCCGCACAAAGCTCAAGAACATGCGGACCGGAGCTGTTATCGAACGAACCTACAGGGCTGACGAGAAGCTTGATCAGGCAATCATCGAAAAGCGCGACATGCAATTTCTCTATCGGGATGGACCAGAATATGTGTTCATGGACACCTCCTCCTACGATCAGATCCAGATTGACCCCGCTGCACTTGGATCATCTGCAAACTTCCTCAAAGAGGGTGACTCCGCGACAATAAGCCAATATGAAGGTTCCGTGGTAGCCGTCGAACTTCCCGCCGCCGTAGAGTTGAAGGTCACCGAAACCGAACCCGGCGTCCAAGGAGATCGGGTTTCGGGTGCGCGCAAGCCGGCAACGGTTGAAACCGGCCTAGTACTTCAAGTACCTCTGTTCATCGAATCGGGCGAGAAAATCAAGGTCGACACCAGGACCGGAGAATATTTAACCCGTGCCTAATTCGCAGGGCGGGAAAAAGACCGAGCACAGTCTGGTCCCCGATGAAACCAACGACAGCAACCAGGACTGGGTTGTCCCAATAGCGTCCCGCAGAGAGGGACGGGAAAGGGTCATTTCCCTGCTGTACGAGATGGAAGTAAAAAGCTGCTCTGCCAGCACTCTTCTCCAGGAGCTAACCCTAAAACCGGATCCATTTGTGGTCGAGAGGCTCCTGGGAATCACCGAGAACCAGGTGCTGCTGAACGCAGAGATCGGAAAGTTGTCCGGGGACTGGGAGCCGTCTCGCATGCCGCTGCTTGACTATGCCATTCTGCAACTCGGTATGTTTGAGCTGATCTTCCGTCCTGAGGTGCCCACCGGTGTCGTGCTCTCTGAGGCAGTCGAACTGGCCCAGAAATTCTCTACCGATAGTTCCGGAAAGTTCATTAACGGACTACTATCCGCGGCAGCAAAGCAGCTCCGGGAAACCGAATAAGCCCTATCTGGCTCTAACCCTAAACATTCTTGACACGGTTCCCATTTGCGGCAACGCAATAAACCGCATTCTCCGTCAAGGTATCTCAGCTTAGAGAGCTGAGCTCCAGCAAGACTTCTCTCACGATTGTGGAATCGACATCTCGCACCACCTCGACGCCGGAACCGCCATCCAGAACGAAGGTAAGCGTCCCAAAAGACTTCTTGTCCTTGGACATCGCCTCAATTAGTCTCTCCGGATCAACGTCGAATGGGAGTCTCGTTGGCAGACCATACGACCTGACAACACGAAGATGATAATCGACACGGGAAGCGTCTATCCTCCCCAGCCTTTTTGCAAGCAGTGCAGCAAAGATCAGGCCGATGGCCACAGCCTCGCCATGTTTGAGATTGACTGCCCGATCCTCAAAACCCACAGCTTCAATTGCGTGCCCCAACGTGTGACCGTAGTTGAGTAGCGCCCTTTTGTCACCTTCGCGTTCGTCACTCTCGACAAATCCGGCCTTGACTCTGACGCAGGCCGAAATCTGAGAACGCAACGAAAGCTGATCCAGGCCTTCGGCACCCAAAAAAGCGTACTTGGCCATCTCCCCCATTCCGCAGAGCCGTTCGCGATTAGACAATGTATCCAAAGCGGCTATGTCGCATACAACAAAGGTAGGCTGCCAAAAAGCCCCAACCAGGTTCTTTCCCTCTGGTATGTTGACCGCTGTTTTGCCGCCAATTGCCGCATCAACCTGAGCCAGCAGTGTTGTTGCGATGATCCCGTATCTCAGGCCCCGATGGAATGAGGCTGCGGCAAAACCCGCAGTGTCGCTCACGATGCCCCCGCCAACCGCAAGAACCATGTCCTTGCGGTTGATTCCCATCTCCGCAAAACCGCTGCACAACTCTCCAATGGTCCCTAAAGACTTTGCCTGCTCCCCGTCATCAATGTAGAACACTTCCGAAGGACGGGTCAGTTTCGGCACGATTCCGATGTTTCGCTGAGTCACGATAGCCACTTTGCCCACGTCATCGGGGATCATCGAGTCGACGTCGCCAATCAACTCCTCACCCACGTAAACCGGGTAGCTCCGGTCACCCAGATCCACGACGATCTCGTCGTAACGTTTGGTGGACACTTAAGACCTTTCAATCTCGATCCTGATCTACGATAAACGCCAAACAGCCAAGAGCCGTTCAAGAGTCTCGAATTCCATAGGTATCCTTCCGCTCGCATGAGCGGCACCTAATAGTATTCGTTTGTCACTGATTCAGTTGCCCGTGGAGGTAGACTCATATCTGGTTGGACTGGATAATCCTCATAGCCACCTGGTACTCAATTAGCCCACTAGCCACCCATTTGATCTTGCCGGGGTTAGCCCAGTTCGCCAACCGATGGGCACAAACCACTGGCCCTTGAAGCTGGATAGTTCTTCTTATTTACCAAAGCGCCCAAAGTTGTCGTCGCGACTAAACCTCGTCCTCGACCCCAAGGTCAACCGGTGCGGTCATTGCCACGTCAATCGGTTGCCACGGCGCTCCGCAGATCGGAGACCGTGCATTCTGGCCGCAAAACTGTAGACAACCGCCATGAAGTCAACTATCAGGCCCGACGTACCGTCTTGGGCAAAGTCGGCGAAATCGATCTTGCTCCCCTATACCGCCAACAACGTCTCAGGCCATCTGAATCCGACCTGGGCGCGGTAAGTGGTGGTACACAACGGAATCGGCCACCAGATACACACGGGCGTTTGCGCAGGCGACCAACGGTTCTGCTTATCGATTCAAATCATCTCTCTGTCGACGAGACGACAACCCCGCGTAAATGGCTGCCAACGGTAACAGCATTGATTCCGGCCGATGGAAAGGATGTGGCCAGACGAGCCGAAGGTGGTGAACTGGGATAGGCCATTTGCGTAACCTGTCCCATTCGGCGCGATATACGGCATCTTCCCATCTGACACACGTGAACCACTTCACAACCAATGAAAGCGGTTATGGGTGCGACACCGCAACTTTATCTATACGCTTCCATGATTCAAAGAACATCTGGATGACACCATCAAACGAACCTTGGTCAAGAACATTTAACTGCCACGGGGACACCGCCAGTCCTCTGATGACCGGTCCCGCAGCCCCCTGTCATCGTCTATCCCTTTGAAGCGGATGGCGTCTCGTGTATGTGAACCTTGAACGACTCGTAATTGCGGAGCATTTCAGCGACGGAGTCTCCACCGAATTTACGCTGCGCCTCGTTGGCCAGGACAAGTGCCACCATAGCCTCCGCGACGACGCCCATGGCAGGAACTGCTGTGACGTCCGTACGCTCTTTAAACGAAACAGTCTCCTCTTTCGTCACGACATCAACGGTCTTGATTACCGGACGGTTCAGGGTCGACAAAGGCTTCATCCAGGCCGTAACCGAGATCAGACCGCCGGTCGACATGCCACCTTCGATGCCGCCCGCCCGAAGCGTGTCTCTGACATACGACTCCGTATCTGAATCCCACCGAATCGAATCATGGGCTTCTGATCCGCGTAGCCCTGAGACAACGTGGCCTTCGCCCACGGAAACAGCCTTGATCGCTTGAATACTCATTATCCCCTGAGCAATCAGCCCATCCAACTTACGGTCCCAGTGCACATGGCTTCCCAAACCTATGGGTGTCCCGTACACCAAAACCTCCGCCGCGCCGCCAAGCGAGTCACCCTCCTTGGCTGCAGCCTTGATCTCCTCAACCATCGCGTCCTCAACGGTGCGATCGAAACAACGCACCGGCGATTCATCAATTGACTCAAGATCTTCCGGCAGCGGCCTGGGGGCGCTCCCAGCGGACACGCCACCAAGTTGCACAACATGAGACAGGACCGAAACACCCATTTTAGCCAGCAAGGCCTTGGCCAGGCAACCAGCTGCGGTACGCGCAACCGTCTCCCGGGCCGAAGCCCGCTCAAGTATGTCTCTGGCATCATCAAATCCGTATTTCTGCATACCGACGAGTTCGGCGTGACCCGGCCGTGGCTGCGTCAGAATCTTTTGCGACCGGCCTGGATCAGGAGACATCTCCTCCACCCACTTCGGCCACTCCGTATTGGCGATTTCAAGGGCAACTGGTGACCCGAGGGTCCGCCCGTGCCTGATGCCGGCTATTAGGGTGAGTTCGTCGGCCTCGAATCTCATACGAGGCCCACGACCATAGCCAAGACGCCTGCGAGCCAACTCCCCCGAAATCTCTTCCTTTGTGATTTCCAGGCCCGCTGGAAGCCCTTCAACGATCACCACAAGGCTTTTGCCGTGAGATTCACCGGCGGTAAAGAATCTAAGCATGCTATGAATCTAATCGACTTGTGTTTCCCTCAGGATTAATCTCCCTGCGCAATTTGGAGGTCAATGAATTGGCAGCCAATTAGGCACAAGCTGTATCGCCACGACTCCACTGAGGATGAACGGAACAAGTGGAACCCTGTTGGAATTGGCTCCAAACACCAATCGAAAGATAAATGCTGCAACTAGAACGAGCAGGCTGGACATGACCAGGACCGCCAACGGCGCAAATACTGGATTCAAGACGCTCAGGATCGGCCCGACGAAGATACCCAACCTCAGATCACCGCCACCGATTGAGTAAGGCTTGATCCAGTTAGACATTGCCAGCGGAGCAATGAACAACGCCGTTGAAATTCCGGCCCACGCTAGAGAAGGGACCCCACGGCAAATGAGAAGTACCAGTACGGTCCAGCCGGAGCCCATTCGAATCAGCAGCGTCGGCACCTGTCTGACCCCAAGATCCACCGCTGCGAGGACAGGAAAAAATACCACCTGGCCCATAAGAAAAAGGAGAGAAAAAAACCCGTTGGCGCGAAAAGTCAATTCGCATAACCAAGCCGTGCCAAAGCACCATGCCAAGCCCATTGCCAACAAGCTCAAATTAGCCAGTCCGGTCACAGACAAGACGTGGTCTCGGTACGACACCGTCCTGAACGCAATGATCGAACCTAGAAGGTAGCTGAGAATCGAGAGTAGTTGAATTTGAAACATCGCCCGCTTCCAAAGAAAAGATTCTTGGACCTGGGAGCGCGCAGAACGTTCCAAAAGATACCCACGAAACCAGTGGAGATAACTGGACCTTCAACATGGCGAAACACACCGGTACCCGCATAACTTGTTGACGGTCAGGGTCAATTATGAGTTATTGCCTGGCCAAAATCAAGATCAAACACACACAACTGCCAAAGAACACTTGTAGTCCCGTCATCTCGCTACTAGAAGATTCAGGGCTTGCTCCGAGACAGATCCCCTGTGAGAGCGGCTATCGAACGCATTGCCAAAGTAGGTGCATGCCACCCAGCGTCACTAACCACAAGAATCAAGGGTAGAGCCCGTTATTGGCCACGCCCACTGACATCGGCACCTCAGCTTAAGCAATCGCCAACTTCTAACTTGATACCTCGACGAAATTTCTGTATTCCAAGCCTTTGACACATGCCACTAAGGCCTCATTCACGGGAGTCGACAACCCCACCTCTTTACCAAGGCGCACCACCGCACCATTGATGAAATCGATCTCAGTCTTCGATCCCCTATCAAGGCTCTGCAGAATCGAAGTTCTGAAAGACGCTGGCTGGCCTCTACCCGCGCTCAACCATAGTGCCTCGGCATCCTCATCGAGAAGCTGTACCCCCAACGCCTTTGCGACGGCTATACCCTCTTTCACAGCGGTCACGGCTGTTCCAAGTAGCTCCGGAACGTCATAGAGATGGCCGTAGGTCAAGCCCGTCACACCAGCAAGGGCGCCTGTGGAGACATTTACCAGAAGCTTGTTCCAAACGACACCGAGAACATTGTCACTGACCTCGGTCAACAATCCGGAGGAGTTGAACAAATGCGAGATTTTGGCAACGCGAGATGAAATCGTTCCGTCAAGTTCGCCAATTATTGTCGGCTTGCCCCGCAATCCGGTAACGACTCGACCCGGGGCAACTGAATCACCACCTACGAAAGTCCGCCCGTACAGAATCCTTGGCCAGCCAAACAGATCAGCAAGAACTTCCTCGTTGCCAAGTCCATTCTGAAGGGACAGCACCGTAGTCTCATCGCCGACCAGGTTGAAAGCGGAAGTCATCGCCTCTCGGGTGTCGAACGACTTGACCAGGACGATCAACAGGTCCACGGATCCCACCGAGCCAGGATCTTTGATCGCACGAGGCCAGGTTATGCGCTCTCCCGAATCTTCGATAAGGCGCAATCCTTTCAGATTCACCTGGTCGATGTATTCCCTGTGGCGGCTTATCAAGAACACTTCAGATCCGCCAAGTGCCAACATTCCACCAAATACGCTCCCAAGAGAACCCGCCCCTACAATGGCGACTCTCATATCTCACTCCTCCAGCCGATCAAGCCTAAAAACCAGCCACGCTAGTCAATAGAATCAAACTACTATCCACAGCGTTCCGGTAATGACGCAATGACGTTGCTCGAGACCGATGGGCCCGACCTGGTTGATCCGGTAAATCACCGCAAGCGTAGCTCCACAAACTGCAGTTCAAACCTCAACCAGGTCAACATCACTAAAAGAACCGACCATATTCCTTTTCAAATTCGAAGCTCGAACCTGGAATGGCTCCAGTTATGTTGGCCCGAAGCTGGGATCCTTGCCACGCGCATGAAAAGACGCAATCAGATTCACACGTCAAAGGTCCCGTGAAAGCCGCGATACTCCGCACAGATTCAACTCCGGCACCCTCTCTGGCCTATCGCTTCACTTAAGGCTGTGCTCCTACCGCGAGGCCTAAGCATCATTGAGGCGGCAAATACCCGTCCGGCAAGTCATTAACCGAAACATCCCGGCCTGAGCCTCAGTGGCTCAGGTCCAAAAGGACGTTGCTCAGCATGTCCTCATCGGCAAGAACGCCGCCCTCTGGTTTGCCGACCCCATTGAGAACGATGAACTTCACTCCGCTCCGGTACCTTTTGTTGCGTGACCAAACGTTGGTCAAATCACCTATCGAGAACTCCTTACTGACAGGCAATCCGTAGAGAGAAAGCAGTTCACGATGCTGCTTAACCAGATCCAGAGGTATCCTCCGTTGCCGATATGAAAGGTACGCCGCCGCCATCATGCCCAGTGAGGTGGCATCGCCATGTCGGTCCGGCCCTGTGGGCAACAGCTGTTCAAATGCGTGTCCAAACGTATGACCATAGTTCAGGTAGATCCTCTCGCCCTGTTCACGCTCATCAGAAGTCACAATCGCGGCCTTTATCATACTGGAGCGGTATACAACATTGCTAAGGAGCTCCGGAACTCCTGCCAAAACCCCTTGAGACTCGGCCTGAAGAAGTGACAGCAACTTTGCATCGGCGATGAATGCATGCTTGATCATTTCGGCGATTCCAGAGCGAAATTCGAAGTCGGAATGGACCACGGAGTCCGAGACATCTATGATCACCGTAGTCGGCTGGTAGATGGTCCCCACAAAATTCTGACCGCTTGAAAGGTTTACTCCGTTCTTCCCCCCAATTGCCGAATCTGCCTGACCAAGTAAGGTAGTCGGCACAAGTGCAAGGTTCATACCCCTGTTGTATGTTGCCGCCACAAAGCCGGCAAGATAGCAGATCGGCTCTCCACCAACCCCAATGATAAGGTCGTCCCGATGAGCAGCGTGTTGAGCGAGTGTCTCGCAAACCGATTCGACGGTGCCAAAAGTCTTCGCACCATCACCACCCGGCACCTGGATGAAACTGACTTCATAGTCGGTTCCAGCCAGGCCCAACTTGATCCGTTCCACCGTCAAAGTATCAGATTCCGCGTGGACAAGGAATGCCTTCTTGGCATGATTCAACTGCGGCAAAAGCTGCGAAATATGCTCCACCAACCCAACGCCTATGTGGATCTGGTGAGCTCCGCCCATTGGCGCCACCAACACGCTTCGTGTGCCAGCTGGAACCGAGGCAGGAGTGGTGACCTTGGAAATTATGTCCATGACGATCTGTTCCGGGCGCCTTCCGTCGGTACGGATTGTCAGTTTGGAAACCCGGCCGTAAAAGGGCAAGCGGCGATGGTATATGTCACGAATATTGGGGTTGGCCATCATCGGACGGTATGTGTCATGTCCAATGCGAAGTACAGCTTCGTCATAGTTGACTTCCAAATAGACCACCAGTGCGGAATCCAGGGCCAGGCGGGTGCCCGGATGTTCAACCGCTCCTCCCCCCAACGCGATGACAGCATCGGGTCCGTTCAGTGTTTCAACGATCATTTCGTGCTCAATCTGGCGAAAAGTGCCCTCACCGCTTTCCTCAAAGATCTGGCTTATAGAGCGGCGTCCAACCCTCTCGATCAAAATGTCGATATCCACGAACGGAACACCGAGCTTCTCCGCAAGGAGATAGCCGATTGTGGTTTTGCCCGCCCCCATAAAGCCAACTAAGACGATCATTCAGAATCCTTCAGCTCACCTGGAAAGTGAGCAAATTGCCCACACTCTGTTGTTGTCCGGTAAACAATTTAGCAACATACGCCATTTGCTCTAAAGGATACAGCAAAGACAATGACGCCAACCCTAAACAGTTCGCGCCTCACAATACAATGTAACTCAGGACCTGTTCGTGCCTCGATAAACACCACTCAAGAAACAGTTGCACAGTCCATTTTGAAGTTGTAACTTTCCAGACAACAACATAGAAGGATTTTTCATCTAGAGTTGTTGCGTGAATTATCCCGGAATGAACCTGTTTAAACACATGAACCTCAGTCGCAACAAAACTCTTATCACGATTCTCATCGTGCTAGCTGTTTTGTTCGTTGGTACCGGTGCGACAATTGCTGTTATGTCGACCAGCGCAAAAGAAAAACCGGTCCAATCGCTTCTAAAAACGAGCACATCATCGGCCTCGACTTCCCATGCGAAAACGTCGGCAGCACTGTATAAAGCTGCTCCTGGACCTCTGTACTCTTCAGCGGTAGTGGCAGAAAACAATAAGCCCGGAACCAGTGCTTGGCGAATCACCGGGAACCAAACGCCTACCAACATCGAGGGCTATGCGTCAAAAGTGAGCGTCAATCAGGGAAACAGTTTCACGCTCTTCATTTCGACTACATCAAAGAGCTACGTTGTTCAGGCCTATCGAATGGGCTATTACCAGGGACTGCTTGGCAGACTCGTATGGACATCGGCAAGGCTTGAAGGTGTCCAACAACCGCCGTGTCCGCTACTTAAACCAAGCAACACCGTAGAGTGCAATTGGCAGCCATCACTTGTGGTCAAGACGGACTCCTCGTGGTTCCCCGGTGACTACCTACTCAAGCTCGTTGGCAATAACGGTGCCCAAAAATGGGTGCCTATCACCGTAAGAAACGACAAGTCGAACGCGGCAGTGGTAGTTCTGAATTCCGTGACCACCTGGCAGGCCTACAACCTCTATGGTGGCTACGACCTTTACAGCGGTCCCAATGGGTACTCGGACAGGGCCACGAAAGTGTCTTTCGACCGCCCATATGACTACTACTTCGGCCAAGGTGCCGCCGACTTCTATGGCAATGAACTCCCACTGGTGGCTCTGGTGGAGAAATTGGGTCTGAACGTCACCTACATCACCGACGTCGACCTCCAAAAGAGTCCAAGCCTCTTGTCCAATCACAGAGTCCTTATCTCCCTTGGCCACGACGAATACTACTCACCGCAGATGAGGCATGCGCTGACGGTTGCCCAGCAGAACGGCACAAACCTGATGTTTTTGGGCGCCAACGCCATATTCAGGCGAATCAGGTTCGAAAGTACCGCTCTCGGACCCGACCGAGTCGAGGTGAACTACCGCATAGCAAGCCTCGACCCGATGAACGGAGTCAATAACGCCCTGGTCACCACCAACTGGCCAGCCGGCCCTGATCCAAGACCGGAAAGCGCATTAATTGGAATTCAATACGCATGTAACCCCGTGCGTAACGATTTGGTTATCACAGACCCGTCCAGCTGGATATTTGCCAATACCGGACTCAAATTCGGTTCGAGAATCCACAATCTGGTGGGCAGTGAATACGACGGATTCAGTCCATACGACCCACATCCCAGCGATCTTCAGCTTCTGGCAAACTCACCAGTCCTCTGTCGCAATCAGCCAGGATTCTCTGACATGAGTTACTACACCACGCCAAAGGGAGCCGGAGTATTTGCAACTGGAACCAATCTTTGGGTGGCCGCGCTAGGATCACCATGCCCATCGTTTTTGGGAAACTGTCCGATTGCCCCGGTGGTGCAGATTACCAAGAATGTTCTCATGGCATTTGGGTCTGGCTTACCTGGTGCAAAGTACCCGTCAATTCCGAACGCAATGCAGGTGTGGAGGAACCCTCCGATTCCTGCGATAAAGCCAGTCCCTACGTCGACCACAACAACCACCTCGGCTTGCGGCCAAGGCG